>DAIBBI010000060.1:0-8707 GCA_027442615.1 Ferrovaceae bacterium
GTGGTTTGTCATGATTGACAGGGATGGCTATCGTGCCAATGTCGGCATCATCCTGTGCAACGCCAAGAATGAGGTGTTCTGGGCCAAACGCGTTCGCGAGCATGCCTGGCAGTTTCCGCAAGGCGGCATCAAGCATGGCGAAACGCCCGAACAGGCCATGTACCGTGAGTTGACGGAAGAAACAGGCCTCAAGCCCGAACATGTGAAGATACTCGGCAGAACACGCAATTGGCTGCGCTACGATGTGCCGGAGCAATGGTTGCGCCGCGACTGGCGTGGCAACTATCGGGGTCAAAAGCAGATCTGGTATCTGCTGCGCTTGGTGGGGCGTGACTCTGACGTGTCTCTGCGCGCCTCCACGCAACCCGAATTTGACGCCTGGCGCTGGCATGACTACTGGATTCCCCTGGACAGCGTGATCGAGTTCAAGCGCGAAGTCTATCAGCTGGCATTGAGGGAACTTTCAGTCTTCCTGCGCCCCGATTCCAGCCGATCGCAATTGCTGAAGGAACCCCATCCTTCCGGGCAACACAGTTCTTGACACCAGGCGGGCGCTGTTTGTAGACTCATCCTGTTTAGACAAAGTCTAAAATATCGCTTGCCACCCAACACGAGGAGCGCATCATGAAACTAGCTGGAACCCAGACTCACGAAAACCTGAAAGCGGCATTTGCTGGCGAATCCCAGGCCAATCGCCGCTACCTCTACTTCGCAGCCAAGGCGGATGTCGAAGGCCAGAATGACATCGCTGCTGTGTTCCGTTCCACCGCCGAAGGCGAAACGGGCCATGCGCACGGCCACCTGGAATACATGGAATCCGTGGGTGACCCCGCAACGGGCCTGCCCATTGGCACCAGCCGCCAGAACCTGAAGGCCGCCATCGAAGGCGAAACCCACGAGTACACCGACATGTACCCCGGAATGGCCAAGACGGCCCGTGCCGAAGGCTTTGATGAAATTGCCGACTGGTTTGAGACCCTGGCCAAGGCCGAACGCTCCCACGCCAACCGTTTCAGCCAGGCCCTCGCTGCCCTGGTAGATTAAGCTCGCAGGAATCCCTCTGGTCCGGTTTCTGGTCCAGAGGGCATTTGAAGTGCAATGGCCATTGCGGCGCCAAGCCCGCATTGCCCCAAGGAGATGCCTCGCCATGTCTAGAGAAGGCAATCTGGAAGCCCCGACGCGGCATCCTCTCGACTGGAAAAACCCCGACTTTTACGACCACGCCAAGACCGAAGCCGAGATGGAGCGGATTTTTGACATCTGTCACGGATGCCGCCGCTGCTTCAACCTGTGCAACGCATTCCCCAAGTTGTTCGATGCGGTGGACGAATCCGCCAGTGGCGAACTTCATGGCGTCCCCAAATCCGTTTTGTGGGATGTGGTGGACCAATGCTACCTGTGCGACATGTGTTACATGACCAAGTGTCCCTACACGCCCCCGCACGCCTTCAATCTGGATTTTCCCCACACCATGCTGCGCGCCAAGGCCGTGCAGTTCAGGGAAGGAAAGCCCAATTTTCGCGACAAGCTGCTCACCAGCACGGATGCGCTGGGCAAGCTGGCCTCGATTCCGGTGGTGGTGCAGATGGTCAATGCCGTCAACCAGAACGGCGTGACACGCGCCGTGATGGACAAGACGCTTGGCATCCATCGCGACCGCATTCTGCCCACTTACACATCGGCAACCTTCCGCAAAAATGCCGGGCCGCGCGATGATTTTCCCGTGCGCGACGGCCAGCGCACGCCCGGCAAGGTGGTGATCTATTCCACCTGTTACATCAACTACAACGAACCCGGTATCGGTCACGATCTCGTCAAGGTGCTCTCGCACAACGAAATTCCCGCGCGACTCCTGGAAAAGGAAGCCTGTTGCGGCATGCCCAAGCTGGAGCTGGGCGATCTTGAAAGCGTGGCGGCGCTCAAGGAGAAGAACATTCCGCTGCTGGCCGAAGTGGCGCGCGCAGGCTATGCCATCATGACGCCGATTCCCTCCTGCACGCTGATGTACAAACAGGAATTGCCCCTGATGTACCCCGGCGATGAGGATGTGGCGGTGGTGGCGGAAGCCATGTTCGATCCCTTCGAATATCTCTCGCTGCGCCATGCCGATGGCCTGCTCAAAACCGACTTCGTAAAACCGCTGGGACAGGTGTCGTACCATGTGCCCTGCCACCTGAGGGTGCAAAACATCGGCCTCAAAACCAAGGAACTGTTGCAGATGGTTCCCGATACCACGGTCAATACCGTGGAGCGGTGCGCCGGCCACGACGGTACTTGGGGGGTCAAGTCCGAACATTTCGAGATGTCCATGAAAATTGGCCGTCCGGTGTTCAACCGGATGAAGGAGGATGAGCCGGACTACGTCAGCTCGGATTGCCCCATTGCCTCGCGGCATATTCTGCAGGGCATGAAGGAAGAGCATGACAAGGAACACCCGATTTCGCTGCTGCGTATTGCTTACGGATTGAAATAAACCATGCCGGCCATCACTCGTGAAAGTTTAATGACCCTCGAGGCTTATGCGCGCGAGCGCACACAGTTTCGCACGGGCGTCATTGCCCATAAACGGGCGCGCACCTTGCATCTGGGGGACCACGTCACGCTGCTGTTCGAAGATGAGCTCACCATGCGCTACCAGGTGCAGGAGATGCTGCGCATCGAGCGCATTTTTGAGGAGGCCGGCATCCAGGAAGAGCTTGACACCTACAATCCGCTGGTTCCCGATGGCAGCAACTGGAAGGCCACCCTGTTGATCGAGTACGAAGACCTGGTGGAGCGGGCACGCATGCTGGGGCGCTTGAAGAATGTTGAGGTCAGGATATGGATGCAGGTGGCTGGCCACGCGCGCATATTTCCCATCGCGGATGAGGACCTGGAACGGCAGAACGAAACCAAGACCTCCACCGTGCACTTTCTGCGCTACGAACTGACCCCGCAAATGATCTCGGATCTGCGCGCGGGTGCCGCACTTGGCGCCGGCGTGGATCACCCCGCGTATCAGGCCGAACTGGCCGCGGTGCCAGAGGCCCTGCGCCAATCCCTGCTGGCAGATCTGAAGTGATGGGGCATTCAATTGGTGAGGTCTGTCCCCGGTCGATGCCCCCAATTGAATGCCAATTCATCAGGGTCTGACCCTATAATACCCACTTGAATTACTTCAATAGGGCAACGCATTATGTGCGGTATTGTGGGCGCCGTGGCAAGGCGCAACGTGGTTCCCCTCCTGATCGAAGGTTTGAAGCGCCTGGAATACCGGGGCTATGATTCGGCGGGACTCGCAATCGTCAACGATGGGCTGCGGCGCGTGCGCAGCATCGGGCGCGTGGCTCAACTACAGGCGCAGGCGCATGCCGAGCAAGTGTCCGGCGAACTGGGAATTGCCCATACCCGCTGGGCCACCCACGGCGCTCCCAGCATCCGCAATGCCCACCCCCACCAAAGCCGCGATGGCATTGCCGTCGTTCACAACGGCATCATTGAAAACTACGAAGCGTTACGCAGCCAGCTGCAGGAGCAGGGCTATACTTTTGATTCGGAAACCGATACCGAAGTTATCGCCCACTTGCTGCATTCCTGTTACGCGCGCCATCGCGATCTGGGACGCGCTACCCGCGAAGCGGTAGGCATGCTGCAAGGGGCCTATGCCATCGCGGTGGTTTGCGCTCACGAACCGCATCGCCTGCTGGCGGCCCGCCTGGGAAGCCCGCTGCTGATCGGGCTGGGGGACGACGAGTATTTTCTGGCATCCGATGCCGCGGCATTGATTGCGGTGACGCAGAGCATGCTCTACCTGGAAGAGGGCGATGTGGTGGATATCACCCTGAAGGGTTACACCATCACGGATCTTGCGGGGCAAGCCGTGTCCCGTGCCGCCCACATCAGCCAGCTTTCTGCCGAAACCGCCGAACTGGGTCCTTATGCCCATTACATGCAGAAGGAAATTGCCGAACAGCCCCGCGCCATCGCCGATACGGTGGAAAAAGTTCTGACCATGGGATTTGTGCCGCAACTCTTCGGTGAGGCGGCATCCGCGGTACTGTCCGATCTTGACAGCATTACCATCCTTGCCTGTGGCACCAGCTACCATGCTGCATTGGTGGCGCGCTACTGGATCGAGCAGATTGCCCGCGTGCCCTGTTGGGCCGAGGTGGCGAGTGAATACCGCTACCGAGACTCGGTACCCAATCCGCGTACGCTCATCGTCACCATATCGCAGTCCGGCGAAACTGCCGACACCCAGGCGGCGCTCAAACATGCCCAGGCACAGGGTCATCGGCACTCTCTTGCAATCTGCAACGTGCCCGAAAGCGCGCTGGTCCGATTGTCCACTTTGTCCTTCCTGACAAGGGCGGGGATGGAAATTGGTGTGGCATCCACCAAGGCATTCACGACGCAACTGGTGGCCCTTTTTGCGCTGGCGGTAACTCTGGCGCGCATGCGCGGCGTGCTCCCGCATGAATCCGAAGTGGAGTATCTGGATGCGCTACGCCGCCTGCCCAACAAAGTGCAGCATGTGCTCAACCTGGAACCGCAACTGATGCTTTGGGCCGAACGGTTTGCACAAAAAGACAACGCGCTTTTTCTGGGTCGCGGGGTTCATTACCCTATCGCTTTGGAGGGCTCTCTGAAGCTCAAGGAAATTTCGTATATCCATGCCGAGGCTTATCCGGCGGGCGAACTCAAGCACGGACCGCTCGCCTTGGTGGACGCCGAAATGCCGGTGGTGGCCGTTGCTCCCAACGACGCCCTTCTGGGAAAGCTCAAATCCAACTTGCAGGAAGTCAAGGCGCGCGGTGGCGAACTGTATGTGCTGGCTGACAACGACAGCCATTTCACCTCGGGCGAAGGATTTCACCTCATTCGCATGCCCGACCACGAAGGCATTCTCAGCCCCGTGATGCACGTGGTCCCGCTACAGCTGCTGGCGTATCACACAGCCTGCCGGCGTGGCACCGATGTGGACAAGCCACGCAATCTCGCCAAGAGCGTCACGGTGGAATAGCGCGACCATCGCTAAATTCTGAACCGCGACACCGCCCCGCGCATGGCTTCAGCCAGGCGCTCCAGATGGAGCACTTCGCTGGCAGTCTGACTTGCGGCGGCCTCGTTTTCCTCGCTCATTCGGGCCACTTTTTCCACATTGGTTGCAATGTTGTTGCTGGCGCTGCTTTGCTCCACCAGTGAGGACGAAATGTCCGTGACCACCTTGATCACCTGTTCTGCACCATCCTTGATCTGGTCGATGGCTTCTCCCGCCTGTTGCGCCAAATCCACGCCGCTATCGACTTGATGCACGGCGGCGGCCATGCCTGCTACCGCGGTATGGGAGCTGGTCTGCATCGTGCTGATCATGCCGATGATTTTTTCAGTGGACTGGGTTGTGCGGTCTGCCAGTTTCCGGACTTCATCGGCCACGACCGCAAAACCACGCCCCTGTTCGCCAGCGCGGGCGGCTTCGATGGCTGCGTTGAGGGCAAGCAGGTTGGTCTGGTCGGCAATGTCCTTGATGACGAGGACAATGGAAGAAATTTCGTCCGATTTGCGCCCCAAATCCTCGATGGTGGCGGAGGTCTGTCGCACGGTATCGGCGATTTTCATCATTTCTGTCCTGGCATTGTGAATGATGGTGCGCCCCTGGCTGGACAGCTCGCCGGACTTTCTGGAAAGTTCAAGAGCATCCCCCGCGTTGGTGGAAACGTGGTTGATGCTGACGGTGACCTGCTCCACCGTGGCGGCCATTGTGGATGCGGCCTCGCTTTGTTGGGACGAACTGGTGGCCACGTGGGTGGAAGAAGCCGAAAGCGTGAGTGCGGCCTGGGACACCTGGGTGACACCATCCAGGATTTGGCCCAGGGCGCCTTGAAGGGTCTCCATCAGCTTATTGAAGGATTTTGCCGTTTGACCGACTTCATCGCTTGTACGAATGCTCACCCGCCGGGAGAGGTCTCCCGAACTTTCCACGTCCGAGATGACGTGCTGCAATGAATTCAGGGGGAGGGTGATGGCGCGCGTGATGAAAAAGGCCAGCAAAGTTCCGCCGCCCATGACAAGCAGGCCAATGAGCAAAGCCATACGACCCACCAGGGCAATGTAGTCATGGGTTTTTTGGGTTTCGCTTGTAATCCGGGCATTGAGGGTATTGAGGAAATCATTCAGCGTGGATTCTGCTGTATTGGCAGCCTTGCGCATGCCGATGACGACGATCATTCGTTCCTGGCCCACCGGAGTTTGGATCATTGTCTGAAACTTGTCGTGGTATTCGGTGGAAATCTTCTGGAGGGCCTGGACCGTATTGATCAGTTGCGGATCTGCGGTTTTCCCCACCATGGATTTAATGGTGTCCAGTTCGCTAACCAACTGGGACATGTGCTTGTTTGAATCGCCGACAAGGGTCTGATCATCGGCATAAAGCAACTCCTTTTCGTTCCGCCGGGCTTCGAGCAGTGCGATCTTGGCAGTGCTGGCATGCATGAAGATGGCCGCCTCGTTTTCGAGAAGGCTGGTGAACCTGAAGGACGAGGTGGACAAGGCAAATCGGGAGATCGCCATCAATGCGGCGGCCAGAATCAGCATCGTCGCAAACCCGAAGCCGATTTTTTTGCCTATCGTGAGCTGTTGCTTGAACATGAATGCCCCACTTTGCACTGCCAGGAGGCGGGAGGTAACAGGCCGTTGCCCCCCACAGGCCGGAATGAACCGGTTATTCCATCAAATAGCCCACATAGTAAATGCCGATGATTTCACCTTTTGCGGTCTTGATGGGTTCATAGCCGGTGTCGTACATTTTGCCCAGAATGTCGACGATGCCATAAAACGGATTACCTTGACGCAGGGCCGCCATCGCCGGCCCCGAAGGATCAAGCTGTGTGCCCACGGCGCGATTGCCCTCCTTCATCACGTTGGTGCTGATGCGAACGAAACTGCTTCCTTTTTTCACAAAAAAGGTGGCTGTGCCACCAAATTTTGCCTTCAGGGAGTCCACCAGCTCAAAGTTGTTGTTCATTTTGGTCGAGCCAAAAAACAGGTTGTCCCCTTCCACTTTGGGAGCGCCAAGTTTTGCAGCCTCGGCTTTCATGGCCGCCATTGCAGTTTTGACCTTTGCCGCGTACTCGGTGTCCGCCCGGGCAACAAGGGGCGTTCCACCTGCCATCAGCCCAAAAACGAACAGCATTGCCATTGAGAGAACACCGTGTTTTAACGAAATTGCTGGCATTTTCTTTTCCTCTCTAGAAAATACTCCGCATTACAAGGAGTTACATCAATGCGGGTGGATGGGGGCGGCTGTATGCCGGCATGCATTCATTACGGCATAAGCATATCAATCTTTAGGGTAGTGGCGACGATCTTGGGCCGTCATGATGGGGACAGACCTCAAAATGAGGTCTGTCCCCATCTCCCTTACTTGCCTAAACGGGTGCTGCCAGGCTCCTGCCATTGACCGTGGGCAGCAGGGCCAGCAATTTGATGAGTTCTGCCTGACGCCGGGTGTGCGTTTTATCCAGCACGGACCTGATTTGCGTGCGCACGGTGGCGATGGAGATCTCTGCTTCCAGGGCATATTCCGCCGGAGTGACCCCGTCGAAGAGCCGCAGGGTCAAACGGGTTTCAGCGGGGGTCAGTTTGTAGAGGCTTGCCAGCAGATCGGTCATGAGGACGGGATGATGGTCCGGGTTGGCAATCTGGATGAGCGCCGATGCCCTTTGATGCATGTGGACTGGCGAGGTGGCAGAGGTCAGGGGCGATATGATGAGATTGTAGGATGGCCGCTTGCTTGGGCGGGGAATGGAGAGCGCCCCGATCTTGCCCTCGGTCACTGCGGCACGGATCTGGGTGGTCAGCGCCCTATCGTTGAGCAGGGAATGCAACTTATGGTTTCTGGTGACCAATCCATCCGCCATCCTGAAAAATGACCCTGCGACGCGATTGGCAAAATAAATGCGGTTCTCGCAGTCCGTCACGACGACGGCGTGGGATATTTGATCCAGGATGCCAAATCCGGAATGTACCTTCTGGGTGTGGGGCAGGGTCTTGAGCATGAGATGCGCGGCCAGGCGCAGATGTTCAGACATGCCCTGCAGCGCTGCGGCTTCCAATGGGCCAAAGGCGGGCTGTGCCGTGCCCCGCTGAAATCCGATGATCACCTCCAGACCGTCGAGTTCCGCCAGGCGATTGGCGGCAGTCCAGCATCGTCCATAGCGCAGGAGCAAATCCGCAGCCAGCTTGTTGGAGGGGACGGCCCCTTCATGGAAATAAAACTGATCGAATACCCACTGACTCGTCGGACTATCGCGCAACTGGTGCAGGTTGGCATCTAGTTGGTGATAGTAGGTGGTGCATTGCTGGCGGTCGCTTTTCTTGGGCAATCGTCCCACGACTGAAAATATGGGGCAGCGTTTGATCTGATCCACAATCAGCAGATAGCCCCCCGTTGCATTGATGAGATCGGCAACCTGGACGAGCACGCGCTCCCAGGCGCCGTGATTCACGGAAGCCTCATATATTTCCCTGATAATGGCGTCGACTTTGCTGAGTGCCATATTTTGAATCAGTCTAAATTCATCGCTTGACTGCCCGAATTCACCAAACTTTCCATGATGCAGCATAAAAATAAAAAAGCATCATCCACTTGGATGATGCTTTTTTATTTTTAATTCAACAGACTAAAGTCAACATTGGGATTGCCGATGGATGAGACGTAACAAATGGC
>DAIBBI010000036.1:0-4467 GCA_027442615.1 Ferrovaceae bacterium
AGTGCGATCTCAGCATGTTGATGATTCGGGATGTTGACCCCAGCAATACGAGCCATAAACGACCTCGGTTTCTGTTGCGTTTAACGATTGAGCGAAAACCCAGGCTTAGCCCTGGCGTTGCTTGTGGCGCGGATCTTCACAAATCACGCGCAGCACACCCTTGCGCCGCACCAACTTGCACTTGCGGCAGACTTTTTTTACAGATGCCTGTACTTTCATTTTCAGTTCTCCTGCAATCCGCGTTATTTGGCGCGGAAGGTAATTCGGCACCGGGTCAGATCGTAGGGCGTGAGCTCCACGGTTACCTTATCGCCCGGCAAAATCCGGATATAGTGCATTCGCATCTTTCCAGAAATGTGTCCCAGCACCACATGATCGTTTTCGAGCTTAACGCGAAAAGTTGCGTTGGGCAGGGTTTCCAGAATTTCACCCTGCATCTCGATCGTATCTTCCTTGGCCATTTATCTAGTAAGCTGCCCTTTAAAGTTGGCCTTCTTTAAAAGGCTTTCATACTGTTGCGACATGGCGTAGGACTGCACCTGGGCCATGAAATCCATGGTTACGACCACGATGATCAGAAGCGAAGTGCCACCAAAATAGAAAGGCACGTTGAATCGCACGATCAAGAATTCCGGCAGCAAGCACACCAAAGTGATGTAGATGGCCCCGGTCAGTGTCAGGCGCGTCATGATCTTGTCAATGTAACGCGCCGTTTGTTCGCCTGGCCTTATTCCGGGCACAAAGGCACCGCTCTTCTTCAGGTTGTCTGCCGTGTCCTTGCTGTTGAAAACCAGCGCCGTGTAAAAGAAGCAGAAAAACAGAATGGCGCCTGCATACAACAACACATAGACCGGCTGCCCGGGACTCAGCATCGAGCTGATGTCCTTCAACCAGCCAAAGTTTTCATGGCTGCCAAACCACCCAGCCAAAGTTGCCGGAAACAAAATGATGCTGCTGGCAAAAATGGGCGGAATCACACCGGCCATGTTCAGCTTGAGGGGCAGGTGGGAGCTTTGTCCACCGTAAATTCGGTTACCCACCTGACGCTTGGCATAATTCACCGTAATCTTGCGCTGGCCGCGCTCTACAAAAACCACCAAGGCCGTCACCAGCACGACTGCGGCAAACAACGCCAGCGCCATGAACCAGGAGAAGGCGCCCGTCCTGACCAGTTCAAGGGTGCTGCCCACTGCCCTTGGCAATCCTGCCACGATGCCGGCAAAAATGATCAGCGAAATGCCATTTCCTATGCCGCGCTCCGTGATCTGTTCGCCCAGCCACATCAAAAACATTGTTCCCGTCACCAGCGTGGTCGCCGTGGTCACCCGGAAAGCCATGCCAGGATCAAGCACCAGACCCGGTTGCGCTTCCAGCGCCACGGCAATCCCGATGGCCTGGAAAAATGCCAGCACCACCGTTCCGTAACGGGTGTACTGCGTAATCTTGCGGCGTCCTGCCTCGCCTTCCTTCTTGAGGGCCTCGAGAGACGGCACCACTGAGCCCAAAAGCTGCATGATGATCGATGCGGAAATGTACGGCATGATCCCCAGTGCAAACACGGTGAAGCGTGACAGCGCTCCGCCCGAGAACATGTTGAACATACCCAATATGCCGCCCTGCTGGCTGTTGAACAATTTCGCCAGCTCATCCGGATTGATGCCCGGAACCGGGATATGCGCACCCAGCCGGTAAACGACCAGGGCGCCCACCACAAACCACAGGCGCCGTTTGAGGTCGTCCATTTTATTGCCCGTCAGGGCATTGCCCACATTGGCCAACTGAATCAGGCGCCCTGTTGGTCTTCGATCGTGCCGCCGGCCGCTTCGATGGCAGCACGCGCCCCCTTGGTGACGCCCACCCCTCGCAGCTTGACTGCACGGGATAGCTCACCCTTCAGGAACACTTTGGCGCCACCCGCGCTGCCAGGAATCAAACCGGCCTGCTTGAGGGTCAACAAATCGATCACTTCACCCTCGACACGCGCCAGATCTTCCAGGCGAACCTGCACCGTTTCGTGCCGATTGACTGGCAGAAATCCACGCTTGGGCAACCGACGCTGCAGCGGCATTTGTCCGCCTTCAAAACCGACCTTGTGGAATCCGCCGGAGCGAGACTTCTGGCCTTTATGACCCCGACCCGCCGTCTTGCCCAGGCCGCTACCGATTCCGCGACCTACGCGACGCCGGGCACGCTTGGCGCCGGAGGCAGGTTTGATTGTATTCAGTTCCATGACAACGATCCTTTATTCGCAACGAACCAGATGGCTGACCCGATTGATCATTCCACGGTTCTCTGGGGTGTCCTTGACTTCCACCGTGTGATGCATGCGGCGTAATCCCAAACCGCGAACACATCCCTTATGCGCTTTAAGCGCACCGATCGGGCTTTTGGTCAGCGTGACCTTGATCGTTTTCTGAGTGGCGGCGTTCATAGCGTTACTCCGTGATCTCTTCAATGGTCTTGCCACGCTTGGCAGCAATTTCCGAGGGATGACGCGTCGCTTCCAGGCCATTCAGGGTAGCCCGAATGACATTGTAGGGATTTGAAGAGCCGATGCACTTGGCGAGCACATTGGTCACCCCCATCACTTCGAAGACGGCCCGCATTGGCCCGCCCGCAATGATGCCGGTACCCTCGGAGGCTGGCTGCATGAAAACCTTCGCTGCACCATGCTCACCAATCACGGAATGAAACAACGTCCCGTTCTTGAGGTTGATCTTGACCATTTTGCGACGCGCCTGTTCCATGGCCTTTTGCACAGCGACCGGGACTTCGCGGGACTTGCCCTTGCCCATGCCGATGCCACCATCGCCATCGCCGACCACAGTCAGTGCGGCAAAACCGAGAATCCGGCCGCCTTTGACTACTTTGGTCACACGATTTACTGCGACCATTTTTTCGCGCAGACCGTCGCCGCGCTCTTCGTTATCGTTCTTTGCCATGTGCTATCCCAGTGGGTTCGCTTATCCGATTAAAACTTCAGGCCGCCTTCGCGGGCTGCGTCAGCCAAAGCCTTGACGCGTCCGTGATAGCGAAAACCAGAACGATCGAATGCAACGCTTTCGATGCCGGCTTGCTTTGCCTTTTCCGCAATACGACGACCCACGAGGGTCGCAGCATTGATGTTGCCTCCGTTGGCAACTTCCTTGCGCACTTCAGGTTCCAGCGTCGAGGCGCTGGCCAGTACCTTGGCGCCTGTAGCGTCAATGATCTGTGCGTAAACATGCTGGTTGGTGCGATGCACGGTCAGGCGCACGGCACACAACTCTGCAATTTTTGCGCGCGTCCGGCGGGCCCGGCGCAGTCTTCCATTGTCATGCATCATGATCTGTCCGCCTTATTTCTTCTTGGTTTCTTTGAGCACGATCACCTCGTCGGCGTAACGCACGCCCTTGCCCTTGTAGGGTTCGGGTTTGCGGTACGCGCGCACTTCGGCTGCCACTTGGCCCACCGCCTGGCGATCAATACCCTTGATGATGATTTCAGTCTGAGTGGGCGTTTCAACCTTGATTCCTGCCGGCATTTGATGCACCACCGGATGCGAAAAGCCGAGGGTCAGGTTGAGCTTGTCGCCTGCAGCCTGGGCACGATAACCCACGCCTACCAGAGACAGTTTCTTTTCCCATCCCTTGGTGACACCATTCACCATGTTGAAGACCAAGGCGCGTGCCGTTCCAGACATGGCATTGGCCTGCTGGCTGTTGTTTGCAGGCTTGAACTGCAACTGGTTTTCAACCCGGTCAATCTGTACCTGGTCACCCACTTGCTGGCTCAACGCACCCAGCGGACCTTTGACAGAGATGGCACCGTTGGAAATGGTGACTTCAACCTTTTCCGGGATATCAACGGGATAATTTGCAATACGTGACATGGTTACGCGCTCCTTATGCCACGATACACAGCACTTCACCGCCCATGTTGCGGCTGCGTGCCGCACGGTCGGTGATGACGCCTGCCGGTGTGGACAGGATGGCCACGCCCAGGCCGTTCATGACCTTGGGAATATCATGGCAACTCTTGTAAATTCGAAGTCCAGGTCGGCTTACGCGCTCAATCAGTTCGATAACCGGGCGGCCAGCGTAATACTTGAGAGACATCTCAAGGCTGGGCTTGTTATCGTTTTGATGGACCTGGAAACCGTCGATATACCCCTCATCCTTGAGGACCTGGGCAATCGCTACTTTTAATTTTGACGACGGCATCGAGACACTGGTTTTCTCCGCGCGCTGGGCGTTGCGGATTCGGGTCAGCATATCGGCTATCGGATCTGTCATGCTCATCGGGTGTCGCTCCTGCTACTACCAGCTGGCCTTGGTGATGCCCGGAATTTCTCCGCGCATCGCGATTTCGCGGAGCTTGTTACGCCCCAGACCGAATTTGCTGTAAACGCCGCGCGGCCGGCCGGTCAAGGCACAGCGGTTGCGCAGCCGGGAAGGGCTCGCGTTGCGGGGCAACTTTTGCAGCGCC
>DAIBBI010000004.1:0-18259 GCA_027442615.1 Ferrovaceae bacterium
GTCTGTCCCCAATTTCTTTGTCCCCAATTTCTTTGTCCCCAATTTCTTTGTCCCCAATTTCTTTGTCCCCAATTTCTTTGTCCCCAATTTCTTTACTCCTGGACCAGCATCCTTTCGATTCGCCGATCCGGCACCAACCACATCAGCGCAACAAGCACATACAACCCCTGCGCCATCCAGGCGGCCTGAAATGTCGCCAGGATCGCTGCTCCATACAGCAGGGGCGACAACTTTCCCTTGAAATCCTTGCCCACGGCCCGAGCCAGCAGGGATCCCCTGCCCTGGCTGGCGATGATGGCACGTTGCAGAATCCAATAGGCAATCGAAGCCATGAGCAACACGCCGCCGTACAGTGCAGTGGGCCCCTGGGCAAAATGATTCTGCCCCATCCAGCCCGTAGCCAGGGGCAACAGCGACAGCCAAAACAGCAGATGCAGGTTGGCCCAGAGAATGCTGCCGTTGACATGCGACAGGGTATGCAGCATGTGGTGGTGATTATTCCAATAGATGCCGATATACACAAAACTCAGCACATAGCTCAAAAACACGGGCAGCAATGGGATCAGCGCAGAGAACTCCGGACCCACGGGGACCTTCATCTCCAGCACCATGATGGTGATGATGATGGCCAGCACGCCATCGCTGAAAGCCTCCAGTCTTGATTTCCCCATCGCTCTCCCCATCGCCCTGCTCAGTACGCACTGTGCTTCCAGAGCCTGAATAAGATTACCCGACTTCCGTGACTTTTGATAAATTGAAGGCATACCCTCTATTTGCGAGGTTGCCATGTCCCCCCCAAGAATCCTTGCCTTTGCCGGTAGTGCCCGTAGCGGCTCGCTCAACAAGAGGCTGGCGCGCCTGGCCGCGGATGCCGCCCGAGGCGCTGGCGCCGAAGTCACTTTCATCGACCTCAACGATTACCCCATGCCCATTTACCATGGAGATCTGGAGGAAAAGGAAGGCTTGCCTGAAAACTGCCGGCGCTTGAAGCAGTTGTTTGCGCAAAACGATGCCCTGCTGCTGGTTTCACCAGAAAACAATGCTTCCGTGTCTGCCTTGATGAAAAATACCCTGGACTGGATTTCGCGTCAGGATGGCGATCAAAGCGGCCTGATACCCTATAGGGGAAAGGTGGCCGCATTGTTTGCTGCCTCGCCTGGGGGATTTGGGGGAATGCGCGGACTGATTCACCTGCGCCATATCCTGCAGAATTTCAACGTACTGGTGCTGTCAGAACAATTCGTGTTGCCGCGTGCGCATGAGGCCTTTGCCGACGACGGATCCATCAAGGATCCCAAACAGGCTGCAGCCCTATCGGCTTTGGCGCAGCGACTGGTCACAGTCACGGCAAAAATGATCCGGTGATTCAGGGGACAGACCTCAATTTGTTCCAAATTGAGGTCTGTCCCCCCCTTCTACAAAACCCTAGGCAATTCCTTTCAGCACGACAACCGCCTCCGCCTGCAGCGCCCTGAATGAGCGCTCCCAGGCATCCGGATGTGGTTTTGCCAAAACCAGGCGCCGCACGATGGATTCAAGGATCTTGTTGCGTTCCGCCACCCGGTTGAATTCGTCCACTAACACCCCCTGCACCCTGCGGTCCTGACAAACGCCAACACAGGGCCGATCCACGTCAATCTTGCCGCAACCGATGCACTGCCACCCCTCGTATATTTCAGTCATCATCCCATCCCCGCCCACCGTAGTAGTACGGGGCAGGATACACCGGTTGTACATAGGCGGGAGGTGGGTACGCGTAGGCAGGTTGAGGCGGCATATAGACGGGTGGTGCCATCATGGGAGCAGGTTGGGCATAAACCGGCCCCTGCTGCGCCATCATTCCACCAATGACGCCGCCCACGAGTGCGGAGCCGATGGCCCAACCCATGCCCTCACCACCGCCCCAGCCTTCGCCACCGCGCCATCCTTCACCACCTCCCCAGCGTTCTCCGCCGCGCCAGCCATCGGCATGGGCCACATTGATCGATAACCCGATAAGAAGAACTGCCAGAATTTTTTTCATTTTGACCACCTTTTCATCTGTGTAGTGCATGGTAAATAAACGCTTGTGATGTGCAGCGCGTTGACTTTAAAAATTGTCACGGGTAAAAATGGAAAATCTCGTCTGATACCGACTCTCGCCACCAACGAAGGACATGACTGTCATGGAAACCAAACCACCGCTTCCGCCTTTCACACACGAAACAGCCACACAGAAAGTTCGCATGGCTGAAGATGCCTGGAATACGCGCGATCCGGATCGCGTTGTCCAGGTTTACACCGAGGATACGCGCTGGCGTAACCGCTCTGAATTTCCTGTAGGGCGCGAGGCGGTGAGATTGTTCCTTCAACGCAAGTGGGCCAGGGAGCTGGACTACCGTCTGATCAAGGAATTGTGGGTGACTGCGGGGCACCGCATTGCCGTGCGTTTTGCGTATGAATGGCATGATGACTCCGGGCAATGGTTTCGCAGTTACGGCAATGAAAATTGGGAATTCAACGAATATGGGCTGATGCAAAGACGCTTCGCCAGCATCAACGATCTTCCCATCAAAACTGAAGACCGGTTGTTTCACTGGCCACTGGGCCGACGCCCTGACGACCATCCTGGTTTGTCGGATCTCGGTTTGTAATTTTTCAATGGTGTGAAATTGGATGCAATTGGGGACAGACCTCAAATTGAGGTCTGTCCCCTTTTCAACTTATCAGCTTTTCAGCCTTTCAATCGTTCAACATCACAGCGTAACACTCACCGCGCCACCGGCCTGCGGATGAACGCCAATCGCGCCAATGGTGTGGTCAAGATTGATGTGAAGAAGTGTCTGCCCCGTCGTTGCATTGTCGACCTCAATCGAGGTCGATGTCACGGCCACGCTAAGTTGCCCAGACTCGATACCATGCATGACATCCGCACTGACAGTGACCGAGTCCTTGTGGCTGAAGTTGGAAATTGTGGTGTTGGCGGTTTGCGACGTCAGTTCCACATCCGTGGAAACCGTGCCATCAAGAATGACGTCCGAATGCGCCGCTGCCGAACCCGTGTTCAAGAGCATGACCGCTTTGTCCATGGTGGGGGTCGGGCCCGTTGTGGTCGTACCCGTGGTGCTGGTAGTTCCTGTGGAACTGGTCGTATCAGTGGTACCGGATGCGCTCGTGGAAGTCGATCCTGCGGTGATCGTGCCTGCACCCGCAGCGCCAGCGTCATCATGTGCACCTGACCCCTCCACATCCGTACTTGATCCCGTTGCTGCCGTACTGGTTCCAGAAGTCGTTCCGGTGGTCAGGCCACCCGCGCCCGTCTCTGCTGGTTCTGAAGCCTCGGTTTCAGCATGAACCGGAGCGATGGTCACGCTGGAACCACTGGAAGCGGTCGTGGTGCCTGTGGTTGAAGTCGTGCCCGTGGTGGTCGTGGAACCCGTTGTAGTCGTTGTACCCGTGGTGGTCGTGGTGGAACCCGCCGTGACGATCCCGGTGCCTGCGACCTGGGCGTCGTCGTCATAACCCTCATTGAATTCGCTCATATTCCAAAACTCCTCAAATGGTGCTTATGTTGAAGGGGAACAAATTCCCGTGCACATCCCGGAATTTGTTATGGGAAATTTTCCCATTATAACCCTGCCAATGCAAGCAGTATTTTTTAGCGCAATAAATGAGCTTGTTTTCAATAAGTTAGGTTATTTTCCCCTTTGATTCGATAGAAATAGAGGCATGTATGCCGGCGATCAGGAACCCGGATGATGCGCTCAGGGGGTGCGTCTGGAATGGCAAAACTGTTGCTCACCAGGAGGCTTCCTTGGCGCATCTCGGCACGGGCCTTCTCCCAAATCCTGCTCATGGGCACTGGTGACAGAAAAACATAGACCAGATCTTGCTCTGCAAATGACCAGGACCAGAAGCTGCCCCTGCGGGCCTTGGCATTGGTTAGCCGGCGCATTCTGATCCAGCTCACCAGCCAGGGCAGGGGCGCAATCTCCATACCCTCAAACCGACTTGTGGGCCGGGCCCGCGCCAACCTCGCCAGCAGGCTTCCCGTACCGCAGCCCGCATCTGCCACACGCCACCTGGCGTCGGCGGGTATCCATTCCAGCAACGCCTGTGCGGTGGCCGCATTGGACAAATAGAGCGGAACACGGCTCTGGAAGGTGCTCCAGTAGATCATCGCCAGAATCAGAAACGCCGCGAGAAACCAGCCCGATGCCAGATGCAGTCCGCTGACCAGAACCACCGCTGGCAGAAAGACCAAATGGATGGGAAGCCACCACCGCGCACCCCTCAACGCAATGCTCAATGCCGCAGCGCATAGGCCCTGCAGCATGGCAAAGGTCAGCAGGGAATGAATGACCAGAACCTGGGTCGACACCAGTGCCGCCATGGCTCCCGCTCCCAACACTTGTGCCACAAAAAACCAATGCATCATCAGGGCCCGTTTTCCAGGGTATACGTTCAAATGTGTTTTACCCTTACCGCTGGCTGACCGGTCTGGGCGAATCAGGAAATTTCAAGCAGAGTAGCGCTGCGCTGTCGATGGCGCAACGGGGTCCCGGCATGCTGCCCCATGTGCGGATCGCAACACATCGGGATGGATCGCTTTCCCGAGAGGTGTCCGTCCACTACACTAACGGTGTGCAAGGCGTGCGGTGCGCGTTGTTCATTTCAATAAGGATGAGGTCCGAGAATGGTTTCAACTGGTTTCATCGGCGTTTCCGGCTTGCCCCGTTCCGGATCAACCCTGCTATGCCAACTACTGGCCGAGCATCCGGACATTCATTGCGAGGGCCATAGTTCACCGCTGTGCAATGCACTGCTCAACACGCGGCGCTCCATCAGCGACGACGCCTTCTTTTTGTCCCAGCTCGACGTTCAGTTCGACCGCACCTACCAGCACCTGCAGGCCGCCATGTCCGGCTTTCTGAAGCATTGGTATCACGACTGCCAGAAGCCCTGGATCGCGGACAAGAATCGCGCCTGGCTGCATTGCATCGAAATGCTGTTACAGCTCGACCCCAATGCGCGCCTCCTGGTCAACATCCGCGAACTGGGCCAAGTGTATGGTTCCATCGAAGCGCAGCATCAGCGCACCATCCTGGTGGACTTCGTAGACCATCTGGCCGATTACGATCGCTACAATCGCGCCATACAGCTGTTTTCGCCGGGAAAAACCGTGGGGACCCCGCTGGCGTCCATACGCGCCGTGCAGAACCTGCCGGTGGCGATTCGCGATCGATTGTATTTCGTGAAATTCGAGCATCTGGTCAGCGACCCCGTGACCTGCATGAACCATGTTTTCGAATGGCTGGGACTTGCCCCGCACACGATCGATCCCGACCATCTCACGCTTTCACCCCAGGAAAGCGACAGCCACTATCGCTACAAGTTTTCGCATCGACGCAACCCACACATGATGCCGCCCGTGCCGCATGCCATCCCTCCCGCCATCCAGCAGCAGATCGAGTCCACGCATGCGTGGTATTACCAGGCGTTCTATCCCAAATAGGGGACAGACCTCAATTTGAAGCGCTTAATTAGGGAGCAGGGGACAGACCTCATTTTGAGGTCTGTCCCCTGCTCCCTAATTAAGCGCTTCAAATTGAGGTCTGTCCCCTGGGTGGGGGGCTGCTGGAGATGCTGGCGACTACAGTTGGGGCAGCGTCACGAGGCCCGTCAGGCCCACCAACGTGTCGCCCGCGCCAAAGGCCGTTCCAGTTGCGGCACCCTGCTCGACGAGATAGGTATTGCCTTGAAACTGGAACGATGCCGCAGCGTGGCTGGCCAGATCCAGACCACCACTGGACAGGGCATAACCCACCCAGGTGGCAAGCTGGGCCGTGTCCAGCCCGTTCGATGTGGCATAAGTGTCCACGGATGAGGCTGCAATGGCCGTCACCGTGGCGCTTGCATGGGGATCGGCTGCCAGCACCAGTTGGTCCGCAGCATTGGAATTGAAGCCGGAGATCATCAGGTTGGCCGCATTGCCGGTAAAGCCTGCGGCGCCTACCGTGATGATGTCTGCAGTGGTGCCTGCATGCGCCCCCAGAGTGATGGTGCCCGACACCCCTGCCCCTGTCAGCGCAATCTGGTTGGCGCCAGAACCCACGACAATATTGACCTGGCCTTGCGCGCTGTCATCGGTAATGTGGTTGGTGCCGTTGCCAAGAGTGATCGAATCGGTGTGCCCCGCAGAAGCGCCCGCCAGCAAGACCAGCGACACCGCCTGGTTGTCGCTGGCGCCATTTACCGTCACCCCGCCCGTCACGGTATCCGCAGTCATGGCAAAGGCCACGCTGCCATCCAGACTGAGGTTGGCCAATTGGCTGCCCACATTGCCTGCATCACCCACCGTCAGCAGGCCAGCGCCCGATTGTGAAAAGGTGGCGGAGGTCAAATTGGGTGCGGTGAGCGTGTGAATGGCACTGTTGCCACCGGCACTGTCCGTGACCGACAAGGTGCCCGCGTCATCCACCAGCGTTGTCAGCACCAGCGACTGCGCTCCCGCAAGCGTCAATTGCGTCAGCCCCACGTCATTGAACTGCCCCACGGTCTGGCTGTACCCCCCCTGCCCCAGCGATTCCATGGTGACGGAGCCGATGCCGTTAAGGCCGCTGTCCTGCAAGGTCAGCGCATGGGTGATGGCCCCCCCGTTGGCACCGGCAGAACCAAGGGTAAGCGTCACGCTGTCCGCAGCACCCGAAGCATCGCCCAGTTGATAGGTAATGCCCCCTGAGTCTCCGGCATCCACCTGCAGCACTGTTCCCACAGCCACCTGGGTGAAGGTGACCGAACCTGAAGCAACGCCTCCCTGCACGTCGATCGTGCCCAGGTTGTCCTTGGTGAAGTAGGACAGGTCAATGGTTTGCGACCCCACGCCCAAGGCCCCCGTAACCCCCAGCGTTTCAAAGCCGGAGATCAGTGACGCCGCCTGGGCCGACAGTGCACCCCCGAATGCGTAGTTGAGGATGACTTCATCGCTGTGGCCGCTCCCGCCGGTAATTGCCCCTGTGGCACTGCCATTGAGGGTGACGACGTCGGCGCCGCTTCCGCCCATGAAGACCTGCTGCTGCGTGCCGTCCAGCCAAAGCGTGATGGCACCGGATGACTGCGACGCATCGACGATCGTGGTCCCGTTGCCTGTATTGGAAAGGTCTGCATTCAACCCGGCCGTACCCGTCACTGTCACCTGTCCCAGATAGATGGGGTCCTGCAGCGGTTGTACCAGAGTTAACACGCCCGAGCCGGACACGTTAAGCGACCGCAGGCTGCTAAACAGCACGGAAGGGTCGCTTACAAAATTGAGTGAGGCATCGCCATTGGTGGATACGTTGAGGGTCTTGTAGATGCCCACCTGGTCATAAATGCTGATGACGCCGTTTACGGCATTGAGGGTGAGATTGAGCGTGGTGGCCTGCCCATTGACGTCGTACAGATCGACCGTGGCCCCGCCGGTCACGTTTTCCAGGGTCAGGTCGGTGAGGGACGAGACGCCCTGGAGCGAGGCGTACGCTCCATTTGCCATGTTGTCGATGGTCAGGTGCTTCAGCGCACCTGCATTGTTGATTTTAAGATCGCCGCCATAAAATTGCTTGATCGACGATCCATAGCCATAGCCGTAGCCGTAGCCTGAACCTGTTCCCAGCCCATAATTCACCACGGCATTCCAGGTGACGGCATCCAGCCCGTTGACCGAGACGGTTTGTATGGTGCCGTTATTGTCGTCGATGACCACGCCCTGCATGTGCCCGGGCGAACTCTCGGTCTGTGTGACCGAGACCTGGGTTGTTCCCGAACCGCCGCCGACCAGAATGGAGTGCTGGTTGTTGCCATAACCATTGCCATTGGCCTCGGTGATGGCTACGGTGGATCCGCCCGAGATGATCATGCTATAGGCCCCGTAGGGGGTACTGCCCAACCCGGCCTGGGCCTGGTCGTTGACGACCACGGCGGTGTTGGGGCCCACGATGATGTCGTCGAAGAATCCGTTTGAAACGCTGGTGACGTTAACGCCGGCCAGTCCGGAAAACCCCATGGCGCTGGCCAGCGGGGCAAATACCACGGCTTCGCCAGAAACCAGATTGAGGTTCTGAATGCCGGAGACTGTCGTGTTCGGGATGGCGCTTGGATTCCAGTAGCCGCCACTGGCAAGATCGGTGAGGTTGAGGGTATCGCCCGTGGTACCTCCTCCCGAAATGCTATCACCCGTGCTGAAGGTGGCCTGTACGCCGGATAGCGCCGGGCTGTTGCCCGAAAAGCTCGTGCCATCGATAACGGAATTGTTGCCGGCAACGACGATATGGTCGGTTCCCGTCGTAAGCGTATAGGCCGTGGTGGCGGGAAGCCCGGTCAGCTGCTGCAATGAAACGTTGGCCGTCGAAGAGGCGCTTTCGCTATAGCTCACCGACTGGGTCATCAGGGCAGACCAGGCCGTGGCGGCAGGGCCGAAAACGGCATCTCCCGTCAGCGCGTTGAACTGGCCCAGGATGCCTTCCACCGCAGCACCCCGCGCGTCGGGCGCAGTCGCATTCAGCACGGAAGTCACGTAGGCTTCCGCTTCGGCAAGCGCCGTCCCCGTCAGTCCCAGATTTGTGGCGATGGTCTGTGCAACGGATGCAGTGGCAAGGCTTCCAAACTGGCTGGCATAAATTGCATTCAGAAAGGCATCCATGCCCTGTGCATTGACGTCGGACAGGACGGTCTGCAAGGCTGCGTCATCCAGAGCTATGTCATAGAGCGCGCCGGCAAACTGGGCGATGGTGGTCATGTTGTCTGCAGGTGTCGTCACGATGACAGTGTAAAAGCTCTACCCTCTAACAGGTGTAACAAAAGTCTTCAACGGGGTCTGTCCCATGTGACAAAATGAGGTCTGTCCCCTAATTCACCCTCTTGGTTCAACATGGACGACGAGTGCCCCCACAAAGGCAAGACCGGGTTGCGGCGCATCTGGAATGCGCTGGGTTATTCCATGGACGGTTTTGCAAACGCATTCTGTCATGAGAGCGCTTTTCGCCAGGAGGTGGTCCTTGCGGCGGGCCTGATTCCATTGTCAGTGTATGTGCCTACTTCGGGTGTGGGCCACGCCTTGCTGGTGGGAAGTATCCTGCTGGTCATCCTGGTCGAGTTGCTCAACTCGGCGATCGAAGCCACCGTGGACAGGATCTCCCTGGAAAACCATCACCTGGCCAAGCGAGCCAAGGATTTTGGAAGCGCCGCCGTGTTGGTGAGCCTGATCAACATGGCAACGACATGGGCGCTGATTTTGATTCTTCATTGAAGATAGTTGCAGAATATACCTAGAAGAAATCTTAGGACTTGTGTTTAAAATACTGATTTATATATAATACATGCATGGACGGACATGATCTCAAGGGTGACAGGGACAATCAGGTTCCTGATGACGTGGGACACCTGATGGCCCATATCAAAGGCCATCATTTGCCCTATCAGGAAATCGTCCAGCATCAGAAAACCCACTCCGCAGCATCCCGCTGGACATTGTTGCAGGAAACCCTGAACGATGATGGCCCTGAACGCCTTTCAGCAGCCGGAAAATGAAGGTCATTTGCGTAACGGGCCTCAGCGGCGGCGCAGGCGTCACCACGGTTGCCGCCCAGCTTGCTGCCGCACTGAGGACCCAGGATCGTCCGGTCGTGGCTTTTGATTTCTCTCCCGACAATACGCTGCGACTGCACTTTGGCATGGCGATGAGCGATGGCAGCGGGCTTGCCCCCCAGGTCCTGGCGAAGCAACCCTGGAACGAGGTTGCCTATCGCAGTGCAAGTGGCGTGGATTTTGTCCCCTTCGGGCAACTCGATGAAGATGGCCTCAACCACCGCTTTGGCAACCTCCTGGCCCACCAACCCGGCTGGCTTTCAGGGCACCTCGACGAGCTCGACCTTCCCGCCGATGCCCACGTGGTCTTCGATTGCCCCCGCACCCCCGGCCCGCTCAGGTTGCAAGCCCTGGCAGCGTCCACGCTGGTGCTGGTCGTGCTGGCACCGGACGCGCTCTCTTTTGCCAGGGCAAGCGCCAACGAGCGCTCCATGCGCCTCTCCGGCCGCACCGAGGCAAGGTACCTGTTCAACGGCTTTGATGCATCACGGGCCCTCGACCGGGACGTGGTTGCGGTGGCCCGTTCCGAGCTGCAGAAGAAGCTGGTCCCCGTGATGATCCATAGGGATGAGCATTTGAGGGAGGCACTCGCGAGCAAGCGGGACATCTACGAATACGCGCCCTCCAGCCAGGCTGCCGAGGATTTTTCGTCGCTGGCCCATTGGCTTGCCACCCCAATGGAACCCGCCCTCCATCCATGAACCGTCGTGCGATAGAGACCTTCCTGCGCGCCTGTGGAGTGGCACCAGGCCAGCCCTGGTCCGGAATGTTGTTGTCGCTGATTTTTGTGGCCCCGCCAAAAAAACCGGCGGCCCTCTTCCCCCACATCGATTTCACCCGCCCGCATCTGGCAGACCTGGTGCGCATTCCGTTGCAGCTGTTATGGATCATCCTCGTGCGACCCCGTCGAGCACCACCCGCCCATGGGCAACCCACCCCCCTGCAGCGGTACCGCCTCCGTGCGCTCCAACTGGCCCACCAGGGCTGGCGGCACAGCGCACCGATGCGGTTGCACATGACGCGCCTTCTCACCCCCAACTTCAGGCATGCCCAGAAAACGCTCACGGCAATGGCCACCTCGCATGAGTTCTGGGACCACAGCTTCATCCGCTACAGCGCCTACGGACTTTCGGTGCTGATGGCTTTTCTATGCGTCACCACGCCGTTTGGCACGCTCTCGCAACTGGTTTTCGTGTTGCTCCTGCTGGCCACGGCCCTGCTGATCCGGCGCATCCCGGGCAGCACCGTCACCCTGCTGCTGACCGTACTCTCCGTCACGGCGTCCTCGCGCTATCTGTGGTGGCGCATGAGCGCCACCCTCAACTGGGATGAAACCTTCGACCTGATGTGGGGCGCCCTGCTGCTGGCCGCAGAAATTTTCACCTACTTCTTTCTGGTGATGAGCTATGTCCAGACCTCCTGGCCGCTCTACCGCAAGCCGCTTGCCCTACCGGCCAACACCAGCCTCTGGCCCGCAGTGGACATATTCATCCCCACCTACAACGAGCCCCTGAAGGTGGTCCGCTCCACCGTTTTTGCTGCCATGGGCATGGACTGGCCCCAGGAGAGGCTGCGCATCCACCTGCTGGACGATGGTCGTCGCGAGGAATTCCGCCATTTTGCCGAGGCCCTGGGCGTGAACTACATCACCCGCCCCAATAATGAGTTTGCCAAGGCCGGAAATCTCAACCATGCGCTCTCAAACACTTTCGGGGAATACATTGCCGTATTCGACTGCGACCACATTCCCACCCGGTCTTTCCTGCAAGTCAACATGGGATGGTTTCTGGATGACCCCAAACTGGCCCTGGTCCAGACCCCCCATCATTTTTATTCTGCCGACCCGTTCGAGCGCAATCTCGACACCTTCAAAAAAATCCCCAACGAGGGCGAACTGTTCTATGGCCTGATCCAGGACGGCAACGATTTGTGGAACGCCGCATTCTTCTGCGGTTCTTGCGCCATTTTGCGGCGCACGGCCCTGGAAGCCGTGGGCGGCATTGCCGTCGAAACCGTCACGGAAGATTCCCATACCGCCCTGAAGCTGCACCGCAAGGGTTACAACTCCGCCTACATCAACATCCCCCAGGCCGCGGGACTGGCCACGGAAAGCCTGTCGGCCCACATCGGACAACGCATTCGCTGGGCCCGCGGCATGGCGCAGATCTTTCGCCTGGATAACCCGTTTTTCGGAAAGGGGCTGCATTGGGCGCAGCGCATCTGCTACAGCAATGCCATGCTGAGTTTTTTCAGTGGCATACCCCGCCTGATGTTCCTCACCTCGCCGCTGGCATTCCTGCTGTTTCACGCCTACGTCATCTATGCACCCGCCATTTCGGTGGTGCTCTACGTGCTGCCGCACATGATCCACGCCACGATCGTCAACTCGCGCACCCAGGGAAAATTCCGCCATTCCTTTTGGGCAGAAGTCTACGAAACCGTCCTGTCCTGGTACATTGCTCGACCCACTGTGGCAGCCCTGATCAACCCCCGCAAAGGAAAATTCAACGTCACGGGCAAGGGGGGTCTGATCGAACATGATTTTTTTGACTGGACCATCGCAACGCCCTTCATCATCCTGATCCTGCTCAATGTCACCGGCCTCGTGGCCGCAGGAATACGCCTGTTCTGGGGCCCGCGGGACGAGGTGCCCACCGTCATCATCAATCTGGTATGGACGCTCTATAACTGCCTGATCCTGGGGGGCACCCTGTACCTGGCTTCCGAAGTCAAACAGATCCGGATGTCGCACCGCGTCCGCATCAAGCTGCGGGCCATCCTGCACCTGCCCGACGGCAAGCTGATTCCCTGCGAAACCGAAGACATCTCGGAGGGGGGCGTTTCGCTCCAGGCCAGCGCAAGCACGCTACCCCTCATCGAATCCAACCGCCTCCTGCAGGTGTCCCTCTGGCGCGGCAACGAAGAGCTGGCATTCTCGGGGCTTGCGGTCTTCTCGTCGGCCTCGCAACTGCGCCTGCGCTGGCAGTTTGAAAACGAGGCGGACGCCATGAACCTGATACAGTGCACGTTCGGACGGGCGGACGCCTGGGTTTCGTGGGCTGAAAACACCCAACAAGACAAGCCCCTGGAAAGCCTGAAAGAGGTGGTCCGCATGGGCATTACCGGCTATCGCCGGGTCATCGAACAATTTTTCCCCAGATTTACCCCGCTCTTCAGGCAACTCGCGCGGCTGCGCGATGGCATCGTCTGGTACCTGCCCCGAACCCCCACCCAACCTCTGGAACATCGCGCATGAAACGCAGCCTCATCGTTCTGCTCGCGCTGTGCAGCCTCGCTTCCGCTGCCGCCCCCAGCAAAACCATCTCAGCCGGCCCCCGCAGCGAAACCCGCCACCTGACCCTGCTGCAGCTGGGCAACAAGGAGGTTTACAAGCTGCGCAACACGGATGGGCAAACCACGCTCAACTTCGGTTTTCGCGCGGATGAACTGGCCACCCGCGCCGTGCTTCACCTTCACTATTCCTACTCGCCCGCGCTGATTCCGCTGCAGTCCCATATTCGCGTCCTGCTCAACGAGCAGGTCGTTGGGGTTCTGCCCGTCACCCGCGAAAACGGGGGGCAGCCCCTGATTCGCGACATTCCGGTCGACCCCCGGCTGATCTCCGACTTCAACCGGCTCACGCTCCAGTTCATTGCCCACTACTCCAACGACAGTTGCGAGGATCCCCTCAATTCCAGCCTGTGGGCAGACATCAGCGGCGAGAGCAGCCTTGACATCACCCTCGATCATCTTGCCCTGAAAAACGACCTGGCCCTGCTGCCAGAACCTTTCTTCGACCACCGCGATCTGAACCGGGTCACGCTCCCCCTGATCTTTGCAGCCTCGCCCACGCGCCAGACGCTGACCGCTGCAGGGGTTGTTGCCTCGTGGTTTGGAAAGCTTGCCGACTGGCGTGGCTCACGCTTTCCAGCCCATCTCGATGACGTTCCCGCCGGACACGGCATTGTGTTTGCCACCAACGAATCCCGCCCGGCCTTCCTGCGCGACTACCCTGCCGTCGCCGGTCCGTCGCTTGAGATCATGACCAACCCTGTCGACGGCTACTCCAAGCTGCTGGTGCTCTGGGGCCGCAACGATGCCGACCTCAAAACCGCGGCCCTGGCGCTGGTGCGGGGTCACACGGCTGCCTCGGGAGCGCATGTGGGGGTGACGGACGTCAAGGAAGAAATTCCGCGCGCACCCTACGATGCACCGCGCTGGGTCAGGATCGACCGGCCCATGAAATTTGGCGAGCTGGTGAATTCGCCCCAGGACCTGCAGGTGTTCGGCCACGTGCCCAACCCCATCGTCCTCAACCTGCGCATTCCCCCGGACCTGTTTGCCTGGCGCAGCCGCGGCATCCCCGTGGACCTCAAGTTCCGCTACACGCCGCCGATTCGGTCCAGCGAATCGCGGCTCATCATGAGCATCAACGATGAAATGGTGCAAGCCTTCAACCTGATGACCACGGGCCAGGGGGGCGAGCACCGGGTTCGCCTGCCCCTCATCGACAGCGCCCTGTTCGGCGCCGGGGACGAAGTCTTCATCCCTGCCTACAAACTGGGCGCGCGCGATCAGTTGCGGTTTGATTTTACTTTTGCCTACCAGAAGGAGGGTTTCTGCAAGGACACCCAGGTGGAAAATGTCCGCGCCATGGTGGACGACGACTCGACCATCGACATGAGCGGGTTTCCGCATTATGCGGAAATGCCCAACCTGGCCCATTTTTCGACGCTGGGATTTCCCTTCACCCGATACGCCGACCTCTCGCAGACCGTGATCGTGCTTCCCGAAAAACCCACGGTCTATGACCTCGAGACCATGTTCACCCTGCTGGGGCGCATGGGCGAAGCCACGGGCTATCCCGCCACGCGATTTACCCTTGCCTCACCTGCGGACGAGGGCCGGTTCGCCAACGCCGACCTGCTTGTGATCGGCGAAGCCCTGCAGCAGGGCATTTTCAAAAGCTGGCATGACCGGATGCCGGCCGACGTTTCGGCCCAGTCGCGACGCATCAACCAACCCCAGCGTGGCGTCAACCTGTTTTACGACTGGCTGGGATTCGGCACGAAGCCCGACACGGCCATTGCCAGCGAGGAGCGCCTGACGGGTAGCGGCCCCCTTGCGGTCATGATGGGGTTTGAATCGCCGCTCACCTCCGAACGCAACGTCGTTGCAGTCACCGCAGCCGGCCCCGAACAGCTCCGGCTGGTACTCGATGCCCTCGAAAAGCCCGCGCTCATCCAGAATTTTCGCGGCAGCGTGACCTTTGTCCACCCCGATCGGGTGGATAGCCTGCTGGTGGGCAACACCTACTTCATCGGCCGTCTGCCACTGTGGACGGCCATCTGGTTTCCGCTTTCCGGCCATCCCATCCTGATCGCCATCATGGGCAGTCTTGCCGTGCTGGTCTTTGCCTTCGCCCTGTTGCGATCCCTCAGGGTGATTGCAGCCCGACGGCTGAAAAGAAAGGGCAAGGCTTGATGCGCGTTCCCTGCATCCTGCGCTGTTGCATGGCGTGCCTTTTCATGATCCGGGCCGCATTGCCTGCCCATGCGGAAAGCTGCAACACGCCCTGGCCCGCCTGGCAGGGGTTCCGTGAACATTTCATCAGCGAGGGCGGCCGCGTGATCGACCCCTCGTCCAAAACGCATTACACCACTTCGGAAGGGCAGTCCTACGCCCTGTTTTTTGCGCTGGTGGACAACGACCCGCAAACATTTTCGCGCCTTCTGGAATGGACCGAGGCCAACCTTGCCGGCGGCGATCTCACCAGCCGGTTGCCCGCCTGGGAATGGGGACAACGCCCCGATGGCTCCTGGGGGGTTCTGGACGAGAACGCTGCTGCCGATGCCGACCTGTGGCTGGCCTATACCCTGTCGGAAGCTGGCCTTCTGTGGAAAAACCCGAAGTATGCGGCCCTGGGCGAGCTGCTTGCGGATCGCATCCTGCGCGAGGAAAGCGCCGAACTCCCCGGTCTGGGCCGCACCCTCCTGCCAGGCCCCCGCGGATTTCACCCCGATGACGACCACTGGCGCCTCAACCCCAGTTACGTGCCGCTTCAACTGGTGCATCGCATGGCATCGCTGTATCCCGAATCAGGCTGGCCCCAGCTTGCCGCCCCGGCACGCCAGTTGTTGCTGGGGTCTGCCGTCCACGGTTTTGCACCGGACTGGGTCATCTACGCTGCTGGTCACGGCTTTGAACCCGATCCCGCCAGCGGCGACCTGGGCAGCTTCAACGCCATCCGGGTCTATCTGTGGGCGGGAATGCTGTCATCCGCCAACCCGGATCAGGCAGCGCTACTGAAGGCATTGGCGCCCATGGGCCAGTATGTGGCAAGCCACGGCACGCCCCCGCTTCAGACGCACCCCTTTGCAGGAAATGCCGAGGGGACCGGTTCCGTGGGGTTTTCAGCCGCCCTGCTGCCCCTCCTTGCCGCCCTGCGACAGCCCGACGGCGTGCGGCTGCAACGCCTGCGGCTGGAGGCCAACCCTCCACAAGAACGGCTGGACAACTATTATGACCAAGCCCTGGCGCTGTTCGGCAGGGGGTGGCTGGATGATCGTTTCAAATTTGCCCGCGATGGAAGGCTCGTTCCCCACTGGACATGCAGAACGGATTCGCACGCCTCGCATTAGGTCTGCTGCTGGGCAGCGTTCTGGTCCAGGCTGCCGTGCAGCCACCTTCCAGGCTGGATCCTGCCGCGGCCGCATTGCTGGGTCAGGCGCGCTACTGGCAGGGACGCAATCGTCCCGACCTTGCCCAGGAGGCTCTGGACAAGCTTTTCAGGATCAATCCCGACCTGCCCGACGGGCTGGCGGCACAGGGCATGCTTGAAGTGCAGAATGGCGAGCCCGACAAGGCACGCAAAACCCTGGAGCGCCTGCGCCAGGTGCGCCCCGGACATCCGGCCATTTCCCAGATCGAACGCCTGCTGCAGGTCAGCGGTCCGGACAAGACACGGCTGCGCGAGGCCCGGCAAATGGCCAAGAACGGCCAGATTGACGAGGCGCTGCGCATTTTCCGCAAAATCTTTCCGGCAGGGCCGCCCGAAGGCAGCTATGCGGTGGAATACTGGCAACTCGTGGCACGCACGGCCAACGGTCGCACCCCCGCGCTGCGAGCCCTGGAAAAGCTGGCCCATGACAATCCGGACAACCTGTCCTATCGCCTTGCACTGGCCCGGCAGCGCACCTCACGCCCCCCCTGGTCGCGCCCGGACCTGCAAACCCTCATCGACCTCACCCGCCTGCCCGAATTTTCGCAGGAAGCCCGAAACGCCTGGCGCGACGCGGTGATGGCGCTTGACCTGCTCGCGCCGTCGAGCGTGCCGCTCCTGTCAGAATACCTGGCCCAGAATCCTGGCGACCTGGGCGTCAAGGAGCGCCTCGCCAAGACCTCGCAGGCCCTGAAGCATCAGCAGGCCTTGCTGGCCGACCCCTATTACCAGGCCAAATTGCAGGGGCTGGCGCTACTCCAGCAGGGCCATTTCGACCGTGCCCGAAAACTGCTGCTGCAATCCCTCAACAAATTCCCGCAGGATGTGGACACCGTGGGCGGTGTGGGCCTGAGCTTCATGCGGCAGGGCCGGTACCGCGAAGCCCTGCCCTGGTTTCGCCAGGCCCTGCAGATGCAGCCCGCCGAGCGCAGCAAATGGAGCGCACTGCTCCAGTCTTCACGCTTCTGGGGGTTGATGCAGGAGGCCCGTTCCCTGCGCGATGCGCACCAGTACGATGCTGCCGAAACCATGATCCATCGGGCCCTGGAACTGGACCCTGGGCAGGTGGATGCGCTGGCGGCCCTGGCCCGTGTGCAGTCGGACCGGATGAAGGCCGAGCACCATCCCGAGGATGCCATACGCATCCTGGCAGCGGCGCTGCCGCTTGATCCCGACGACCCCTGGATGCGCTACGACCTGGCTGGCCTGTATGCCGATGCCGGCAACAGAGCCCAGGGCGACGCCCTGTTTGAAGAGCTGTTGCGCCGCCACCCCCTGGATGCCAGCGACCTGTATGCCTTTGCGCTCTACCAGTCCCAGCAGGGCGAGCCTGCAAAGGCGCTTGCAACCCTGGAGCGCGTGCCGAGGGCCGAGCGTCTTGGCAAGATTGCCACGCTGCAACGACGGCTGTGGGTTGAGATTCAGGTACGGCAGGCACGGCAACTCGCTGCCGAACATCGCGTCGAGGCGGCGCGGCAGACGCTCTCCAAAGTCGAAAAGGCCGTGGGCAACGACAGCAGCCTTGCCAGCGATGTGGCCTTTGCCTGGGCGGCCCTGGACGACACGGCGCGCGCTAAGAGCCTGTTCGACAAAATCCTGGCAGCCCACCCCAATCAGGCGCCGGCCTGGCATCTGCGCTATGCGGATTTTCTTGCGGATGCAGGCCCCCCCGAAAAACTGCAAAAGGAACTGGCACTGCTCGATGCCTCAAAGCTCTCCAGCGAAGAGGCCCGGGATCTGGCGCGACTGCATGAAAGCGTGACCCTGAAAACGGTGGCGCAACGCATTGATGCTGGCGATACGAAAACGGCCCGTCGCCTGCTCGATCCCTTGCTGGCAGGATCGCCGGACTCTCCCCGAATGCTTGAGTTGTCCAGCCAGATTGCCCGATTGGACGGTCAACTGGACCAGGCCATCGACACCCTGCAGCGCGCCCTG
>DAIBBI010000030.1:0-14946 GCA_027442615.1 Ferrovaceae bacterium
TTGGTGGGCCGTGAAGGATTCGAACCTTCGACCAACGGATTAAGAGTCCGCTGCTCTACCAACTGAGCTAACGACCCATACGGGTATAACAAATATTGAAGAAACTGGTAGGCCGTGCGGGACTCGAACCTGCGACCAACGGATTAAAAGTCCGCTGCTCTACCAACTGAGCTAACGACCCAACGCAATTTCAAATTATAACTTTGCCCCGGCAATGGGTCAACGCTCCTGCAACCGTACCTTGGCTTTTGCAGCGGCAGGGCTGCCAGGATATTTGGCCAGCAGGATCTTCAGCGTGGCCTTGGCATTGACGGCATCGCCCAACCCGGTCCAGGCACTGGCCAGGTTCAGCAACGCATCGGGCGCCTTGGGTGATTCCGGGTGCGTCTTGTAGAGCTCCTGATTGGTCGCCCGGGCTCCCTTGTAGTCCTTCAGGGAAAGCTGGTTCATGCCTACCCAGTACAAGGCATTGACCGCTTTGGGATCCTTCGGATTGGCCTTGAGGAAGGCCTGGAACTGTTTGAGCGAGGCGGCATAGTTGCCCTTGTTGAAGGCTGCGAGCGCACTGTCGTATGAAACGGGCGCCGTCGCCTCTGCCTGTGTGGCATCGGGGGCCGCATCGGCTGCGGGTGCCTGATCCGCCGGCTTGGCAGCAGCCTCCAGCAGCTTCAAACGGGAATCGAGGTCGAGGTACAGCTCGTGGGCATGCTTGTCCACGGTATCAATCTGGTTGGCCAGCACGTCAAGCTTCCCTCGCAACTGCGCCATATCCTGGCTCAAGGTATCGAGTTTGTTGACGGTGTCCGGGTAGCTTTGCAGGATGGATTCCATCCGGGTGACGCGCTCATCCAGGGTTTGCTGCTGTTTGCTCAAGGCTTCGTGCTGGGCCTTGAGGTCAGCCAATCCCTGCCGCGCTTCGTCATCGCTAAATAGCCCGCCCTGTGCTGCGGAGGAACCCAGCAACAGAAGGAACAAGGCCCCGGGAAGCCCCGGGGCCCGGCAAAACGCTTGTTTTTTCAACAATTACTCGCCTTGGTAGACGATGTCGGTGCGACGGTTTTCAGCCCAGGCCGCTTCGTTATGGCCAGGATTGCGGGGCTTTTCCTTGCCGTAGCTGACGGTTTCCATCTGGCTGTCCTTCACGCCCTTGGCGGCCAGCACTTTGCGCACGCTGTCGGCGCGACGTTGGCCCAGGCCAAGGTTGTATTCGCGGCTGCCGCGCTCATCGCAGTTACCCTGCAGGGTGACCTTGGCGGCACCATGGCCCACCAGGAAATCGCCATGGGCATCCACCACGGGCTTGTATTGGTCCTTGACGGCATACTTGTCGAAATCGTAATAAATACCGCGCTGACCCAAGGCACCGCCCACGCCTTTGGCGGGGTAGAGGCTGGATTTGACGCTATCGCTGGCCAGGGGGGCAGCCGGGACTACCGTGGCAGCCGGAGCCGCTGTCTTTTCTGCAACCGGAGCGGAAGTGGTGGCGGGGGGAGTGGAGCTGCAGGCGGCCAAAACGCTGGTCACTGCTAGTGCAAGTATCGTTTTTTTCATGATGATCCTCTATTTTTAAACGGGGGGAAATCGAATCGTCTCCAAAGGGCGTAAACCAGCACCCGGCAGGCTAACGGTTCAACCCCAAATTCGGTTTACTGAATCGGACCCCAAACCGGCTCATAAACATCTCCGGTCTGAGTCGTCAATTTCTGCCTGACGCGTCCGTCAGTGCTAACGATAGCAAGAATTCCGCGCTCCTGCATCTCCGTTGAGTACAAAATGTACTTTCCGTTGGGTGCAAAGGTGGGCGATTCGTCCAGCGACGTATCGGTCATCACCTGGCTTTGGCCGGTGGCGAGGTCCTGCAGCATGACATGAAACTGGCCGTCACTGCGCTGCACATAGGTCATTTGCTTGCCGTCCGGACTGAGCCGCGGGGACACGGCGTAAGTGCTGCCGTAGGTCAGGCGCTGGGGCACTTCGCCGCTGTTGGTGGCCGATACCCTGTAAATTTGCGGACCACCATCACGGTCCGAGGTGAAATACATCATCTGGCCATCAGCCGAAAATACCGGTTCGGTGTCAATCCCGCTGCTCGTCATGAGCCGGCGTACCGGCCCTGTGCCATCGGCGCTGATCATGTAGATCTGCGAATGGCCATCTTTGGTCAGGACCACGGCCAGCTCACTGCCATCGGGCGTCCAGGCCGGGGCGCTGTTGCTGCCCTTGAAACTGGCCACGATCTTGCGCGCCCCCGTAGCAAGGGTCTGCACCACCACCATCGGTCGCTTCAATTCAAAGGTCACATAGGCCATGCGTTTGCCATCGGGGGACCAGCGCGGCGAAATGATGGGCTCATTGGCGGTCAGCATGGTCTGTTCGTTGAAACCATCGCTATCCGCCACCTTGAGGCTGCGCTTGTTGCCGTTTTTGGTGATGTAGGCAATCCGTGTACTGAACATGCCCTTGTCGCCGGTAAGGTTCTCGAAAATGGCATCGGCAATGTGGTGGGCCACCATCCGGTACTGTTCGTGCGTGCCCTGGAATGCCATGTTGAGGCGTGCCACCTGGGTATTCACGTCCACCAGGCGAAAATGCGCCTCCAGCCTGTGGCTCGGCAGTTCCTGCACGTTGCCCACCACCAGATAGTCGGCGTGGCGGTTGCGCCAATCGTCCCAGTGCACGTCTTCCACATCGGCCGGTGCCGGTTTGACATCCGTGGCATCCAGCACGGCAAACAGGCCGGAGCGCGTCAGATCCGCCCCCACGATGGGCGAGAGCGCCTGCTCGCCGGCACTTTCATGGGCAAAGGGCAGAATCACGATGGGAATCTGGTGGCTGCCCTGGGTGACGATCTCCAGTGTAATGTCGGCCCGTACGGGAAGCGCTGCAACAACCAGCAGGACGGCAAGAAAACGAAGCAAATTATTTTTCATGTTTCAACTGTAAGTGAGTCACCCGGAATTCCCGGCGCAATTCCGGTTCGGTCGGAAGCGGTAGCGGTTGGGAGCGCATGATACCGCGAACCACGGCCTGATCGTAGAGCGTATTGCCGCTCGACTTGACGATCTTCACCGGCATCATGACCTCGCCCGTGGGCAGGACGGTAAGGTCCACCTCCAGGATCGTGCCGCTGGGTACCCCCTCGGGGACCTCGGTATTGCCCCGGATCTTGTTGATGATGGCGAGCTTGTACCGGTCGATCAGCGCAGCCTTGGCCTCCTGGGCAGCCTTCGCGAGTTGCGCGGCCTTCTTGCGCTGCGCTTCCTGCTGGGCACGCCGGGCATCTTCCTGTTGCTGCTCCTTCACGGCCTCGGCGCGCTGCTGGCGAATTTGCTCGGCTACGGCGCGCTCCCTTTTCTGAGCCTGTTTTTGTGCCTCAAGTTCCTTCTCTTTCTTTTTCTTGAGGGCAATGTCGGCCGCACTGGGTGCGGGAGGGGTAACCGGCTGCGCGGGCGCGGGCGGTGCAGGGGGAGGCGGAGGGGCAGGTGCTGGCGCCGGCTGGGGTACGGGCGGTTTGGTGACCGTGGCTGCGGCTGGCAGTTCGGACCAGAGTTCGGCCTCCACCGGTGCCACCACCTGGTGCTGCCAGGCCACCCCAAACACCAGCACCATCACAAACAGGACATGCACCGTGATGGCCAGCGCCCAGGCCCAGGGGCTGACCCCCCGAGCGGCGGAAAGCGGCCGGTTCAACTGGACCTCGGTCGCGCCAGCAGTCCGATCCGTTTGACGTCGGCCTGCTTCAACAAATCCATCAGGCGCAGGACTTCCTCATAGCGCACGTTACGATCCGCCGCAATGACAACCGGCTGGTTGGGCTGGCTGGCCTGACTGGCCTTGAGCAGTGCCACCAGCTGGCCGCGGGCCACTGGCGTTTCGCCCTGCCCCTTCAATGGATCCACCACGCTGAGGCTGCCGTCCAGACGCAAGGTGACCTGGATGGGCTGCTGTGGCTCCGCCAGGTTCTGCCCTACCGACGGCAGGTCCACCTGTCCGGGATTGATGAGGGGGGCCGTCACCATGAAGATCACCAGCAGCACCAGCATCACGTCAATGTAGGGCACCACATTGATCTGACTCATCATGCGGCGGGGTTTGCGGAGCATGGCCTAGCGTCCGTTGGTGGGTTTGATCTGCCGTTGCAGGATATTGGAAAACTCTTCCATGAAGCTTTCAAAACGGATGGCGAGGCGGTCGATTTCGTGTGCGTAGCGGTTGTAGGCCACCACCGCCGGAATCGCAGCAAACAGCCCCATCGCAGTGGCCACCAGGGCCTCGGCAATGCCCGGTGCCACGTGGGCCAGCGTGGCCTGGCCCACGTTGGCCAGCCCCCGAAACGCATTCATGATACCCCACACCGTGCCGAACAACCCCACATAGGGACTGACCGAACCCACGGTGGCCAGAAAGGCCAGATGGGATTCCAGGGCATCCATTTCACGCTGGAACGTGGCCTTCATGGCGCGCTGCACGCCGCTCGTGACGGCAGTGGCCTCCAGCGCAACTCCCGAGCGGTGACGCAGGAATTCACGAAACCCTGCTTCGAAAATCCGCTCCAGTGAACCCGTGTCGGCGCTGTTGGCCGCCGTGCGCTGGTAGAGCGTGTTGAGGTCGGTACCGCCCCAGAAGCTTTCTTCAAACTGGGTGGTTTCGCGACGCGCCCGACGCACGGTCATCATTTTCATGAAGATGTAGGACCACGACATCAATGAAACCACCAGCAGCAAGCCCATCACGATCTGCACCAGCACGCTGGCATGCGTGACCAATGACATCAATGAAATATCCGTAGTAACGTTCACGCATCCACTCCCAAGGCAAGGCGCATGCTGTCGGGCACGCTGACCGATTTGAAATTTTCCAGGCTCACACTGATCACTCTCACCATGGCGCGGGCCAGTTCCGTCTCGCCGCAGGTCACCCGCTGATCAAAGGCCATCAGACCATGGCGCATCTCCACCAGTTCCGCGCTGGCCTGCAAATAGTCGCCCAGTCGCGCAGGGCGCAGAAACTTGATGTCGAGCGAGCGCACCACAAACAGGATGCCCACTTCCCGCGCCACCCGGTCGTGGTCAAAACCGCGTTCACACAGCCACTCGGTACGCGCCCGTTCCATGTAACGCAGGTAATTGGCGTGGTACACCACCCCGCCCGAATCCGTATCCTCGTGATAAATGCGCAGGTGTACCGTGGTTTTGTTGGGTTTCATGGCAAGGCCTACAATAACGGCGCGCTGCCCGCCGCCGCGGACAACCCAAAATGCTGATAGGCAAGTGCCGTGGCCACACGGCCGCGCGTGGTGCGCTGCAGGTAGCCCTGCTGGATCAGATAGGGCTCAAGCACGTCCTCGATGGTGTCGCGTTCCTCTCCAATGGCTGCGGCGAGATTGTCCACGCCCACCGGCCCGCCGGCAAACTTTTCGATGACCGTCAGCAGCAGTTTGCGATCCATCAGGTCCAGCCCCATGGCGTCCACGTCCAGCATGTGCAGGCCGGCATCGGCCACGCTGCGGGTGACTTCACCCGAAGCCTTGACCTCGGCATAGTCGCGCACCCGGCGCAACAGGCGGTTGGCAATGCGCGGCGTGCCGCGCGAACGGCGCGCGATTTCCGTGGTGCCACTGGCGTCAATGACCATTTCAAGCAGTCGGGCGGAACGCGCCACGATGTGGGCCAGCTCGTCCACCGTATAAAACTCAAGGCGCGCCACAATGCCAAAACGGTCGCGCAGGGGATTGGTCAGCATGCCCGCCCGCGTGGTGGCTCCGATCAGCGTAAACGGCGGCAGGTCGAGCTTGACGGAACGCGCCCCGGGGCCCTCGCCGATCATGATGTCAATCTGGTAATCCTCCAGCGCCGGGTACAGTATTTCTTCCACCACCGGATTGAGGCGATGAATCTCGTCGATGAACAGCACGTCATTGGGTTCGAGGTTGGTGAGAATGGCGGCAAGATCACCGGCACGCTCCAGCACCGGTCCTGAAGTCTGGCGCAGGTTGACCCCCATCTCGCGGGCGATGATGTGCGCGAGCGTCGTCTTGCCCAGCCCGGGAGGGCCAAACAGCAGGGCGTGGTCGAGCGGCTCCTTGCGGCGTCTTGCGGCCTCGATGAAGATTTCCAGCTGGGCGCGGATTTTTTCCTGTCCCACATAGTCGTCCAGCTGGCGCGGCCGGAGCGCGCGTTCCAGGATTTCTTCCTGGGGCGAAGCTGGTGCGGCAGCCATCAGTCGGTCGGTTTCGATCATGTCATTCCATGCGGGACAACAGCTTCAGGGCCTGTCGGATGCCTTCTTCCAAGGACAATGCCGCTGGCAATTGCTTGATGGCCCAGGTGGTTTCGCGGTCATTATAGCCAAGGCCAGCCAGCGCATGGCTGATCTCGTTGGTGCCGGAGGTGCCCACCCCTGCGACAGGGGCAACCCCCGTCGGTGGCGCCAGCTTCTCCTTGAGTTCCAGCAGCAGGCGCTCGGCGGTTTTTTTGCCCACCCCCGGAATCCGGGTCAGGCGCGCACTGTCCTGGCGCGTTACGGCATCCGCCAGATCGTTCACCGAGAGGCCCGATAATACGGAGAGGGCAAGGCGCGGCCCCACGCCGCTGATCTTCAGCAACTGGCGAAACAGCGTACGCTCGGATTCGGTGAGGAAGCCAAACAGCAGATGGGCATCTTCGCGCACCACAAGATGGGTAAACAGCGTCACCGGCTGCCCCGGTGCCGGCAAATCGTAGAAGGTGCTCATGGGCACGTCCACCTCATAGCCCACGCCCTGCACCTCCAGCAGGATCTGGGGTGGATTTTTTTGCAGCAGCAGGCCAGACAGGCGACCAATCATCGCAACACCAGGCGACCACGCCGCATTTTCAGGCCGGACAGCGGGCGCGCCGCAGGCTGCCGCCCCTCGTGCGCGTGGCGAATGGCGCAGGCCAGCGCATCGGCAGGGTCGGGCGGGGGCGCTTCGGCAAGCTGCAACAAGCGCATCACCATGGTTTGCACCTGCTCCTTGCGTGCATGGCCGTGGCCCACCACGGCCTGCTTGATCTGCAGCGCCGTATATTCCGCCACCGGCAACCCCTGCGCCACGGCTGCAGCAATGACAGCGCCGCGCGCTTGTCCCAGCAACAGGGTGGATTGCGGATTGACGTTCACGAATACGATCTCCACGGCGATGGCGTCGGGCTGATGCGCGTCGATGACTTCGGTCATGCCGTCGAACAGCACCTTCAGGCGCTCCGGCAACGGGGCCTGCTGGGGACTGCGGATGGAACCGCTCGCCACATAGCGCAGCCCCGGCCCCGCTGCTGCCGTGTCAATCACGCCAAACCCCGTGATCCTTAGCCCCGGATCAATCCCCAAGATGCGGATGAGCGTCTCCTTTCAGCCGGGTTATTCAGAGAACACGGCGGTGGTGTACACCGCCTGAACGTCGTCCAGGTTTTCAAGTGCATCCAGCAACTTTTGCATGCGCGCCGCATCGTCTCCTGAAAATTCGGTTTCGTTCTGCGGCTTCATGGTGACTTCGCCAAACTCCGCCTTGAAACCGGCCTTTTCCAGCTCCGCCTTGATGGTCGAAAACTCGTAGGGTGGCGTCACCACCTCGATGCTGCCGTCCTCGTGGCTCACCACGTCATCCGCTCCCGCTTCCAGGGCCGCCTCCATCAGGCGATCTTCATCCGTGCCGGGGGGGAAAACCATCTGGCCGCAATGGGTAAACAGAAAGGCCACCGACCCGTCCGTGCCGAGATTGCCGCCAAATTTGCTGAAGGCATGGCGTACGTCGGCCACGGTGCGGGTTTTGTTGTCCGTCAGGGCATCCACCATGACGGCGGCGCCATTGATGCCGTAACCCTCGTAGCGCATCTCTTCATAGTTGACGCCTTCCAGGTCGCCGCTGCCGCGTTTGATGGCACGTTCCACGGTGTCCTTGGGCATGTTCTGGTCGAAGGCCTTGTCCACGGCAAGGCGCAACCTTGGGTTGCTGCCCGCGTCGCCGCCGCCGATGCGGGCGGCCACCGTGATTTCCTTGATCAACCGGGTAAAGACCTTGCCGCGCTTGGCGTCAGCCGCAGCTTTCTTGTGCTTGATATTGGCCCACTTGGAATGTCCTGCCACAATCGTATCCTTAGGTCTGTAGGGTAGCGCGAATGAAATGCGGCCATTCTAGCATGGCCAGGTGTCCGCCCTTCACGGGGTGGTGTTACCATCCGCACTTCAGTTGCCACCCATAGAGCAACGCCAAGGAGCGAAAAGCGTGACCACAAAACCCGGTGAACGGCGCAACGAGATTCTGCAGACGCTGGCATCCATGCTGGAACAACCCCAGGCGGAAAAAACCACCACGGCCAACCTGGCGCGTCGTCTTGACCTGTCCGAGGCCGCCCTCTACAGACACTTTGCCAGCAAGGCCCAGATGTTCGAAGGCCTGATCGCATTCATCGAAGAGACCCTGTTCAGCCGCATCAACCGCATCCTCGCCGAAAAACCCCTGGGGCTGGATCAGGTGGAATCGACGATGGCCCTGATGCTGGCCTTTGCCGATAAAAATCCGGGCATGACCCGGGTGCTGATCGGAGACGCCCTGATCCACGAAAACGAGCGTTTGCAGGCGCGCATCAATCAGGTCCACGACCGCCTGGAAGCCACGCTGCGCCAGAGCCTGCGCATTGCGGCAAGCGGTGCCGAAGTGCCCCCCAACACGCCTACCAGCGCCTACGCCAATGCCCTGCTGTGCTACGTCATCGGGCGCTGGCAACAGTTTGCCAAAAGCGGCTTCAAACGCTCGCCCCTGGCGGATTGGGAGCTGCAATGGGCCCTGCTGCGCCCATAAAAAAACCACATCGGGCGATGTGGTTTTTTAACGGGTCAGGACCAGCGACGGGTTACTTGGCCACCTGCCGCTCGCGCATCTCTTCCAGCTGCTTGCAGTCGATGCACAGGCTTGCCGTGGGGCGCGCCTGCAGGCGATTCAGTCCGATCTCGACCCCGCAGGTGTTGCAGTAGCCGTATTCGCCTGCGTCGATCTTGGCAATGGTCTCGTCGATTTTCTTGATCAGCTTGCGCTCCCGGTCACGGTTGCGCAATTCCAGCGCCATGTCCGATTCCTGGCTGGCGCGATCATTGGGATCGGCAAACACGGTGGCTTCGTCCTGCATGGTGTGTACGGTGCGATCGATGTCCTCACCCAGCTCGGACTTCCAGCCTTCCAGCAACCGGCGAAAATGATCCAGTTGCTTTTTATTCATGTACGCCTCCCCTTTTTTGGGGACGTAAGGTGCAAATTGCTTGAGGGTTGCTTCTGCCATGGCATTGAACCAAAGTGAACAATCGAGGGCCGACACGACCCACCTAAACGGCGCATTCTAACACAAGCGGCTTCTGATAGACTAACTCGTTCCATGGACCTGCCCCGCTCACTCCAGCAGATCACTTTGCGCTATTCTGCCATCTACCTGGCGCTGGTGTTCTGTACCAGCGTCCTGGGGGCAGGAGGATTATACCTGTGGCAAACCACAACGGAAGAATCCCTGCGGCTGCAGTCCATGCTGCACGAAGTGGACGCCATGCGCGGCACCCTCTACCGGCAGATGAAGGAAGTCTTCGATGCCGCCTTCCTGGATGACCCCCAGGCCCAATCCCAGTACCGCGAGTTCGGCTTGCAAATCGAGGCGGGATTAAAACGCCTGACGCAAAACGCGCGGCCGGGGGATGAGGCCAATGCGGTCAACGAACTCAAACGCTCCTACCGCGAAATCTACCTGCACACGGATCTGGTGGCCTTCGGGCCGGTGCCCTCCGACGAACACCTGTTGCAGCGGGTTCTGGACGTCGACCTGGAATCCGGCGGCATCCGCGCCTATGAGGCGGCCTTCGGCCAGATTGACCATCTCCTGGTGCAACAGCAGGACACCCTGCAGCAAAAGCTGACCTCCCTCGCCCGCTATACCCCGTTGCTGCTCGTCATCCCCATCCTGCTCGCCGTCGGCCTGTGGCTGCTCACCCAGCGCTTCCTGCGCAACCATTTTCTGCAGCCCTTGACGCAGGTGCTGCAATCTACCCGGGTGCTGGCAGCGGGCGAGTTGGCGCACCCCGTTCCGCGCCAGGGCGCGCTGGAACTCGTCACCCTCGCTGACGCCATCAACCAGATGGCCAACGATCTTGCGCAGAGCCGCAAGGCGCTGGTGAGCGCCGAGCGACAGGCAACCCTGGGCTCGCTCGTCCCCATCGTGGCCCACAACATCCGCAATCCGCTCGCCAGCATCCGCGCCACTGCCCAGGTCCTGCGCACTCCGGGTCTGTCCCCGGAAATGCGCGAGGGGCTGCAGGGCATCATGGACAGTTGTGACCGCCTGGAACGCTGGACCGAATCCCTGCTCTCCTATCTTCACCCGCTCGAGGCCCAGCGCCAGGATACGGCGCTCGCCCCTCTCATCACCGACCTGATGGCCATGACCGAACCCCTGGCGCGGCATCGCGGGGTGCGCATGGTTCTGCAGGACCCCGAGGCCAGTCTGTCTGCCCGGATTGATCCTGAACTGGTGGAGCAGGCCGTGCACGGGCTCTTGGTCAACAGCATCGAAGCCTCTCCGCCGGGCGGCACCGTCACGCTTGCCTTGGGCGCTGATGCGAGTCGCATCACGCTGACCCTCTGCGATGAGGGCCCGGGGCTTTCTTCCGCCCCAGAAGCAGGCAAGCTCACCCCTGGCCCCACCACCAAGCGCACCGGCACGGGACTGGGCATTCCTTTTGCGCTCAAGGTGTTTGAAATCCACGGCGGCGGTGTACAGTTCGCCATTCGCCCCGAAGGGGGCACACAGGCCCTGTTATGGTTGCCCATCTCATGAGTGCGACACGAATACTGATCATCGAGGATGAAGTCCTGTTTGCCCGGGCGGTGGGAAAGCGCCTGGAGCAAGCCGGTTACGCCTGTACCCTGACCACGACGCTCAGTGAAGGCGTGGCGCGCGCCGCGCAGGAATCCCCCGACCTCGTGCTGCTCGATTTGCGCCTGCCCGATGGCGACGGGCTGGAGCGGCTGGCACAACTGATGCGCGGTCGCGATGAACAGCCTGTGCCGGTGGTGGTGATGACGGCCTTTGGCGAGGTGGCCGATGCAGTGCGCGCCATGAAGCTGGGGGCAGCCGATTACCTCAAGAAACCCATCGACCTTGAGGAAATGGTCATTGCCGTGGCGGCCACCCTGCACCGCAATGGCGTGCAGCAGCAATTGTCCTGGTCGCGCGAGCGCGAGGCGCGCACCCGGGAAGGCGTGGCCCTGCTGGGCGATAGCCCGGCCATCTGCGCGCTGCGCCAGCAAATCCAGCAACTGGGCAAACTTTCCAGTGCGCAAAGCGCCGGCCCCACCGTCCTGATCCAGGGCGAAACCGGATCAGGCAAGGACGTGGTGGCGCAACTGCTACACCAGGAAAGCGCCAACCATGCGGCCCCCTTCATCCATGTGGACTGCGCTGCGTTGCCGCGCGATCTGGTCGAAGCCGAACTGTTTGGCCACGAAAAGGGCGCTTACACCAGTGCCCTGCAGGCACGCACCGGCTTGCTGGAGGCCGCGGAAAACGGCACTGTTTTCCTGGACGAGATTGGCGAACTGCCGCTTGACCTGCAGGCCAAGTTGTTGACCGTGATCGAGCGACGCCGGGTGCGTCGCGTGGGCTCGGTGCATGAAAGACCCATTCACGCCCGCTTCGTGGCGGCCAGCAATCGCGACCTGCGAGAGCAGGTGGAACGGGGAGACTTTCGTTCCGACCTGTACTTCCGCCTAAACGTCCTGACCCTGGCCCTGCCCCCTTTGCGCGAACGCGGCGAGGACATCCTGCTCCTGGCGCGCCACTATGCCCAGCAGACAGCGCAGCGTTACCGGCTGGCCACACCCCGGTTCAGCGACGACGCCCTGGATGCCCTCGCAAGCTATGCCTGGCCTGGTAACGTGCGTGAACTGAAGCATTTGACGGAACGCGCCGTGCTGCTCTCGGGAGATGCCCCGCTGACGGTTGCGGCCTTTGCCCTTCCTGCCAAACCCGAGGCGGATGCCCAGCCCGTGCCGGAGGGCTGGCGCGGAGTGACGCTGGGGGATGCGGAACGGACCCTGATCCAGCAGGCCCTGACGGAGAGTCGCGGCAACATTTCCGAGGCGGCGCGGCGCCTTGGCATTACCCGCATGACCTTGCGCTACCGCATGGAAAAGTACCGCATTCGACTGGAGAACCCTCTGCCATAGCTGGCACGATAAATGCTCTCTATCTCCAGTGAGGATCGCGCGGGTTGTTGTGGATGCCTCCTATTGTGGATTTAGTTGCCGGATTCTTAAACAGAATCCGGCTTTTTTTTGTGAAAACGGCCCCACAGGGGCCGTTTTCACAATCGTCAGTGGTGGTGCAATTAAACCAGGTCCTGGCTGAAATGCACCAACCAAGCGCTTATTGCGGTGCAGGCTGCTCGGCAGCGGCTGGTTCCAGCAAGGCCTTCATGCTCAGGCGCAGGCGTCCTTTTTCGTCGGCTTCCAGTACCTTGACCTTGACCTGCTGACCTTCCTTCAGGTGGTCTGCCACGGCATTGACCCGCTCATTGGCAATCTGCGAGATGTGCAGCAAACCATCACGGCCTGGCAGCACGCTCACGATGGCGCCGAAATCCAGCAACTTCAGCACGGTGCCTTCATAAACCTTGCCCACTTCCACGTTGGCCGTCAGTTCCTCGATGCGCTTCTTTGCCAGAGCGCCCGCTTCGGAACTGAGGCAGGCAATGTTGACGGTACCGTCATCCTGGATGTCGATGGTGGTGCCCGTTTCTTCCGTCAGGGCGCGAATCACCGCACCACCCTTGCCGATCACGTCGCGGATTTTTTCCGGATTGATCTTGATGGTGATGATGCGCGGGGCGTAGGTGGACAATTCCTGGCGCGAATCGGGCACGGCCTGCTTCATGATGCCCAGAATGTGCATGCGGGCTTCCTTGGCCTGGGCCAGGGCTACCTGCATGATCTCCCTGGTGATGCCGGTGATCTTGATGTCCATTTGAAGTGCGGTCACGCCACGATCGGTACCGGCCACCTTGAAGTCCATGTCGCCCAGGTGATCTTCGTCCCCCAGGATGTCCGTCAGCACCGCGAAGCGGTTGCCTTCCTTGATCAGGCCCATGGCCACACCTGCGGTATGGGCCTTGACTGGAACGCCGGCATCCATCAGGGCAAGCGAGCCGCCGCACACCGAAGCCATGGAGCTGGAACCGTTGGACTCGGTGATTTCCGAAACCACGCGTAGCGTGTAACCAAATTCTTCCGGGGAGGGCAAGGTGGCCACGAGGGCACGCTTGGCGAGGCGGCCATGGCCGATTTCGCGGCGCTTGGGGCTGCCCACGCGTCCGGTTTCGCCGGTGGAATAGGGCGGGAAGTTGTAATGCAGCATGAACCGGTCTTTGTACTCGCCCTGCAGGGCATCGATGATCTGCTCATCGCGTCCCGTGCCCAGCGTGGCAACCACCAGGGCCTGGGTTTCGCCGCGCGTGAAGAGCGCGGAACCGTGGGTACGCGGCAACACGCCGACACGGATGGTGATGGGGCGCACGGTGCGGGTGTCGCGTCCGTCAATGCGCGGCTCGCCATCCAGGATCTGGGTGCGCACGAGGCGCGCTTCGAGGTCGCCGAACAGGTTCTTGATGTGATTCTGAACATCGGGCGTGGCGTCTGCCGGCAGCACGGCCTCCAGCACCTTCTTGCGGATTTCGCCCACGCGCACGGTGCGTTCCTGCTTGGCACGGATGCTGTAAGCAGCCTTGAGGTCGGTCAGCGCAATCTCGTTGATGCGCGCAATCAGGGCTTCATCCTTGACGGGCGCCTGCCAGTCCCAGGCATCCTTGCCGGCTTCATCGGCCAGCGCATTGATGGCGTCGATGGCCACCTGCATTTGCTGGTGACCAAACACCACCGCACCCAGCATGACGTCTTCGGGCAGTTCGCTGGCTTCGGACTCCACCATCAGCACGGCTTCGCTGGTACCTGCCACCACCAGGTTCATCTGGGATGTAGTCAATTCGGCGGCGGTGGGATTGAGGATGTATTCGCCATCGGCATAACCCACGCGGGCAGCACCAATGGGACCATCGAAGGGAACGCCTGCCAGGGCCACGGCGGCAGAGGCGCCAATCATGGCGGGGATGTCCGAATCGATTTCATTGTTGCTGGACATCACCGTGGCGATGATCTGGATTTCGTTGTAGAAACCTTCGGGGAACAGGGGGCGCAGGGGACGGTCGATCAGGCGGGAAGTGAGGGTTTCCTTCTCGGTGGGACGACCTTCGCGCTTGAAGAAGCCGCCAGGGATGCGGCCGCCTGCATAGAAGCGTTCCTGATAGTCCACGGTCAGCGGGAAAAAGTCCTGGCCGGACTTGGCCGATTTTTGGGCCACGCAGGTCACCAGGACCACGGTGTCTTCCATGGTCACCATGACGGCGCCGTCGGCCTGGCGGGCAATTTCGCCCGTCTCGATTGTGACCTGATGGCGTCCCAGTTGAAATGTTTTACGAATCGGATTCACGCGAAAGTCCTCATTGAAGGAAAGCGTCACAAAAAAGAAAACGCGGTGCGATCATTGGGGACCACACCGCGCGGATATTCCATGGGGAAAACTTCCCCGGAGTTACTTGCGAATACCCAGGCGCCCGATCAGTTGACGATAGCCGTCAACATTCTTGCGCTTGAGGTAGTCGAGCAGGCTGCGGCGCTGGCTGACGAGCTTCAGCAGGCCGCGGCGGGAATGGTGATCCTTCACATGAATCTTGAAATGCCCGGTCAACTCGTTAATACGCCCGGTCAAAAGGGCGATCTGGACTTCGGGTGACCCGGTGTCCTTCGGGGCGCGCTGATATTCGCTCATGATCTGCGCTTTTTGGGCGGCGGTTGCTACCATGCGATTCTCCAAAACTCTAATGTCATCGGGAAAGCCG
>DAIBBI010000051.1:0-29552 GCA_027442615.1 Ferrovaceae bacterium
ACAATTAGCAAGTCCATCTCTACTTGCATGAGCAAATATGCTGACTTTAATGGCAGAGCATCGCGATCTGAGTATTGGTGGTTTTATCTTTTCACCATAATATTCAGCTGGGGTTCTTTAATGGTAGACAGGTCAGGAATCCTTTCGGGCTTTGTTAATATCGCATTATTACTCCCTACTTTTGCTGTTACAGCAAGGAGATTGCACGACACCAATCGAAGTGGTTGGTGGGTTCTGATTGCTTTCACAATTGTTGGCCTCATCCCACTAATTATTTGGCTTGCTAACAAGGGCGACAATCATTCAAATAAATACAGTAACACCATATAATTGAAACTGTAAGAATGTCATTTTAAATAGAAGTCACGCTGAGGGTGTCATTTCTGGAATGCAGGCTGCTGCTCCAACCCCGACGTTTCCCAGGATTTGAGTAGTTCTGATTTTGGAGTCCAATTTCAAAAGCGGAGGTACATCGCCGCCGCCAATTTTCGGGTTTATGGTACCACCTCTTAGGCAGCGTCCTTGGACTATTGGCAAGCACCCGCCTTTTGTGCCCCGTAAGTTGCCTGGCTTACGGTATACCTATCTCCGGCACTTGAAGATAGTTGCTGAATGAGGCCTTTGCACGAGAAGCCCTGTATGGTGAGATACTGCTTAGCAGATCTTACCGCCTCCTCTTTCCAATCAACGTTCAGGCTATCCACTGCTACGGCAGCATCGGCAGTCTTATACCCATCCCCAGCGTCTGATGAGAGTTGTTCAATCAGTCCGCTCCGTGAGAAGCCCTGCATGCTGAGGTACTGCTTCGCAGATCTAACGGCATTATTCGAGCTATAGTCGAAACTGGTGTACAGCCTGACGATGGTGCATTGGGTTGAGGTGGTGGAGATTTTTGTTGGAAAATCTGATTGTCGAAGTCGGATAACCAACAAAGGAAACCTCCACCATGAGGAAGGATAAGCAAGAACAGGGAAATGGTCTAGCGGAAATTGGGATGACTCTGGATGACCTGGTACGCCGTGGCGCACGCCAGATCATTCATCAAGCGATTGAGGCCGAATTGGCACAGCTGCTGGATGAGTACGGGAACATCAAGACGATCCACGGCAAGGCTGCGGTGGTCCGTAATGGGTATTTGCCGGAGCGGGAGATTCTGACTGGGGCAGGCCCTGTGGCAGTGCGGGTACCGAAGGTGCGTGACCGCTCCGGCAGCAGGGTGAAATTCAATTCCAGCGTTGTGCCACCGTATGTCAGGAAATCGCCTCGGGTTTCTGCAGCCTTGCCTTGGCTGTACTTGAAAGGGATTTCCACGGGTGACATGAGCGAGGCGCTGAAAGTACTGTTGGGAGAAGAGGCCAAAGGGTTGTCTGCCAATGTAGTGAGCCGTCTGAAAGCGCAATGGGCTGATGACCACGCCCGGTGGGATCGGCGCGATCTGTCGCAGGCCCGTTATGTGTACTGGTGGGCCGATGGCATCCACACGGGATTGCGCAGTGAACAATCCGAGGGGCAATGCCTGCTGGTCATCATTGGGGTGACCCCGGAGGGCAGGAAGGAGCGCGTGGTGATTGGTGATGGCTATCGGGAGTCCAAGGAGTCATGGAAGCAGATCCTGCTGGATCTGAAAGGGCGCGGTCTCCAGGCGGGTCCCCTTCTGGCCACGGGCGATGGGGCACTGGGATTCTGGGCGGCCATGGATGAAGTGTTTCCCCAAACCCGGCAGCAACGGTGCTGGTTTCACAAAATGGGGAATGTTCTCAACGTACTGCCGAAATCGCAGCACGCACGCGCCAAGGCGGATTTGCATGGAATCTGGATGGCTGCCACGCGTGCGGAGGCACTGGTGGCCTTTGAACGGTTCGTTATGCAGTACCAGGCCAAATATCCCAAGGCGGTGGAGAAACTGATCAAGGATCGTGACAGCCTGCTCGCCTTCTACGATTTCCCGGCGGAACACTGGCAGCATCTGCGCACGACCAACCCCATTGAATCCACCTTTGCCACGGTGCGTCACCGCACCACGCGCACCAGAAACTGTGTGTCACGTCCGACCTTCCTGGGATTGGCATTCAAGTTGATGGAAGAGGCTGAAAAATCGTGGCGCAAGATTCGCGGCTTTGACAAGATCGAGATGCTATTGAAGGGCATTCCCTTCAAGGACGGAATACCGGTGCAAGACAATCCACCGGGTCAACAAAAACTCGCCGCCTGAACCCATGAATCAGATCGGCCATACACCAGAATTGACCATATCTCGCTTACCGATGGGGTTGCCCTGTCGACTGCGCGTCATTTACCGTTAGCGGTTGCAGATCGATTAAACCGTCCCAGAAAGGTTCCTGAGCGCAGAAATATTCAGGAGATCCGATCGTTTATAGCTAGGGTTGAGCGTGGTGAATTACCACATATAGTGACCTTGAAGGGGCTGGCGGAACGACTTAATACCACAGACCGTGAGCTACGCCGATTAATGCCGGAAGATATTTCTCGACTATCACAAGTGTTGGCTCACCGCAGAGTCACGAAACGCGAAAAAATGAAAAGCGCCAGAGAGCGAGCAATACGAGACGAAATACCTGTGATAGTGTCCAACTTGCTAAATGAAGGGACCGGAGCAACACGCCGTGCAATTGACAAGAAACTCTCTATTGTCGGTCTTGCAGTACGTCGCGGAGAAGCGCGTCTGATAAGCCAGTTAGTCCAGACTGCTATTAAGGATAATGTAATGGTTAAAGATTCTGGCAACTAATGGGCAGGACAAAATTCTGGCAATAAGTGAGCAAACGCTCATCTTTTGCCGGAATCCACACATGTCCCCGGAACGGACCTTGATTTGATGGCGCGCCCGACAGGAATCGAACCTGTGACCTTTGGCTTCGGAAACCAACACTCTATCCAACTGAGCTACGGGCGCGTGCGGGATTGAAACTCTAACAAAATTGAGGGGTTGCGTCCACTTTACCCCGTGGTTCGAGCCTGGATCACGGAGTATAATCAAGCGTTCAAACTTCGAATACTTGCAAGGATGCGGTTCATGGCAAACACCAACGCCGGTTCAAAATTCTCGACAGCCAGGTGGATATTGATCCTGGCCATCGTCGTCGTTGCAATCGTGCTGATTCAGAACACCCTGGCGCATAGAAAGAGCGCCAGCGTCGTACCACAGGACGCGGCCACCACCAAGGCGATCGAGGATCGCATCAAGCCCTTGGGCGAGGTTTCGATCGCTGCTCCTACGCATGCGGCGCCCACCGTTGTGGCGGGAGCAGCACCTCAGGTTGCTGTTTCGACCAGTACTCCAGCCGCTGCCGGTGCAGCCACGGCCACTGCCGCCGTAGCCCCAGCGGAACCTGTTCCTGCCCCGGCCAGCACGGCAAACAAAGTGGGTGAAAAGACCTTCAACGCCATTTGCACGGGGTGTCACAGCACCGGCGCGCTCGGTGCCCCCAAGCTGGGAGACAAGGCGGCCTGGGCACCTCGCATTGCCCAGGGCATTGAGGCGCTCTACAACAGTGCGCTCAAGGGTAAGAACAGCATGCCTGCCAAGGGGGGTAATCCGGCCCTTTCTGATGCTGACGTCAAAGCAACAGTGGACTACATCGTATCTGCATCCAGATAATCACTGCGCAAGAATGAGGGGCCCGTGAGCACTTATGCCATTGGCGATCTCCAGGGTTGCTTTACATCGCTGGAATCACTGCTGGCCAAGTTGCCGTTGGACTGGAACCACGATCGACTCTGGTTTGTTGGAGACCTGGTCAATCGCGGGCCGCAATCCCTTGAAACCCTGAGGTTTGTAAAAAGCCTGGGTTCAATGGCGCTGACAGTGCTGGGCAATCACGATCTGCATCTTCTTTGTGTGGCCGAAGGTTTTGCGCGGCACCACGAAGGTGATACGTTGCAACCGATCCTTGCAGCCGACGACGGCGATGAACTGCTGGACTGGCTGCGCCACCGCCCCCTGATGCATTGTGAAAACGGGTTTACCCTGGTTCATGCCGGCCTGTTACCACAATGGACGGTCACCCAGGCTGGTTCCCTGGCACGGGAAGTTGAGGCGGCGCTGCAAATGCACGATTACCGCGAGTTCCTCAAGGTCATGTACGGCAACCGGCCCCACCAGTGGTCGGATGAATTGACGGGAATGGACCGTTTGCGCGTCATCACCAATGCCATGACACGTCTTCGTTTATGCACAGCCGATGGGATCATGGAGTTTACCCACAAGGGCGAGCCCAAAGACCTGCCCAGGGGGTTTTTTCCATGGTATGACGTGCCAGGTCGCCGGTCCAGTGGCGATAAAATCATCTTCGGTCACTGGTCGGCCCTGGGGCTCCGGCTGTACACCAATGTACTGGCCCTGGATACGGGTTGTCTTTGGGGCGGCCAACTTACTGCGGTGCGGCTGGAAGATCAGATGCTGTTTCAGGTGCCTTGCGAAAGGCGTTCGCATCATGGGGGCCATGTTCCTTCATCAGCAGATCAAGGGTGATCTGTTCCAGCCGTTGTGCCAATTCGCGCCGATGCATTTGAGTGGGGTGGACCAGGGCGCCCACGTGAATTTGTACCTGTGACGGGGGGGCCGTGAGCACCTTGATCAGGGAATGCGCAAAGGTCATCTCCCCCACAAAGGGGAGATGGGGATTGGCCGATCCATCATGCAACTGATATTGCAATGCTACAGGCAGGATGGGGGTTTGGCTGCTGACTGCAGCCTGAAGCATGGCGCTGCGAAAGGGTAAGACCGAATTTCCTTCGGAAGTGGTGGACTCGGGAAATAACCCCAGACTGTCGCCCAGATTCAACACCCTTTCCATTTCTCCGCCGATGGCGGCCGTCTGTTTGCGCGAGGCGCGCACCAAAAACAGGGTGCCGGTTTTGGCAGCCAGCCAGCCAAATACCGGCCATCGGCGCACTTCAGCCTTGGAGACGAAGCGCACCGGACGCACCGAGTGAATGGCAAAAATATCCACCCAGGAAACGTGATTCGAAGTAAGTACTACAGGCATCTGCCCTGGGTGGGGCAAGGTGCCGTGGACTTGAACGGTAATGCGCAGCTTGCGGAGCAAACCGATGGACCAGTGCTGGATCAGACGGTCGCGGGATGTTGCGCTCACCCAGGGCAACACCAGCGCACTGGTGATGACGCCTTGAAAGATATGCCAGTTGATCAGGGAAATTCTATAAGTGAGCGCTAACAGTTTCATGAATCCAGGGGAATGCCGAATGCCTGTTCATAGCGGCTCGAAATCTCGGCGCGCGTCAGCCGGTGATTTTGCCCTCCCCGATGGGCAATTTTGATGGCCCCCATCAAGGAGGCCAAACGGCCCGTCTGGGCCCAGGCCCAGCCTTTTGAAATGCCGTATATCAACCCCGCCCGATAGGCGTCACCGCACCCGGTGGGATCTGCGATTCTGTCAGGTCGCACGGCCGGGATATGGATGACGCCACCTTCCACATGAATTCTGGAACCTTCGGCTCCCCGGGTGACTATGGCCGCCTTGACCCGTCCGGCCAATTGCTCAAAGGAAAGGCCGGTTTTTTCCGTCATCAACTGGGCTTCGTAATCGTTGACGGCAAAGTAGCTGGCCAGGTCCAGAAACTCCAGCAGTTCCGGGCCAGAAAACATGGGCAGCCCCTGTCCGGGATCGAATAGAAAGGGAATGCCGGCTTCATGAAACTGTCGGGCATGCAGCAGCATGCCCTCTCGTCCATCCGGCGCAATGATGCCGAATTGGGCGTCGTGCGCCTCTGAGACCTGATTGAGGTGAGCGTAGCTCATGGCCCCAGGATGAAAAGCCGTGATCTGGTTATCGTCCAGGTCCGTGGTAATAAAGGCTTGTGCAGTGAAAGCCTCGGCCACTTCGCGAATGTAGGTTTGTGGAATTTCGAGGGCGCTCAGGCGCTGGCGGTAGTCCGCAAAATCATGACCCACCGTGGACATGATCAGGGGTTCGCCCTCCAGCAACTTGAGGTTGTAGGCAATATTTCCGGCAGTGCCTCCATATTCGCGGCGCATTTCCGGTACCAGGAATGCCACGCTCAGGATATGGATTTTTTCGGGCAGGATGTGGTTTTGAAAACGGTCCCCGAACACCATGATGGTGTCATAGGCCAGGGAGCCGCAAATCAGGGTTTTCATTAACCCAGGGCAGCCAGGGCCGCATCGTAGTCAGGTTCCTGCTTGATTTCAGAAACCAGTTCGGAGTGCAGGACGCGATTGTTTTCATCCAGGACGACGACGGCGCGTGCCGTCAACCCCCTCAGCGGGCCATCGGTAATGTCCACGCCGTATCGTTCGTGAAACGCGTGGTCACGAAAGGTGGAGAGAGTGACCACCCGTTCCAGACCTTCGGCGCCACAAAACCGCGACATGGCAAACGGAAGATCTGCCGCGATGACCAGGACGACGGCATTGTCGAGGCTGGTGGCCTTCTCATTGAATTTTCGGGTGGAAGTGGCGCAGGTGGGGGTGTCCAGGCTGGGCACGATGTTGAGAATTTTGCGTTTGCCGGCGTAGGTTGCCAGCGTATTGTCAGCAAGGTCCTTGCCGGCAAGAGAAAAATCGGGGGCAACAGCCCCTTTTTGGAGAAAGCCTCCCGCAACGTTAATGGGCTTCCCTGCAAGTGTGACTGTAGACATTCAGCTCTCCTGGTTAATGAGTGTTTGATATTGCGCTGCGCTCATCAGGTGTTCATAAGATTGCGCAGCATCGGGCTGTAACTTGAAAAACCAGCTTTCGTAGGGGTTCGTGTTGATGGATTCCGTTGCGCCGGGAAGTGCTTCATTGATGGCGATGACCGTGCCAGCCACGGGCGCGTGAACATCGGAAGCCGATTTGACCGATTCCACCACGGCGCAGGCCTCGTCGGCGCCAACGATTTTTCCCACGGGTGGTAATTCCACGAATACCACATCACCCAGTTGGGACTGTGCGAAATCAGTAATCCCTACGGTGAGCGAACCATCAGGATTTTGGCGAGCCCATTGGTGGGTGGCTGTGTAACGGCGATCTTCCGGATCGGGCATGGGTCATCCTCTTCTAATGGGAGCAGTATAACTTATCCCTTTACGCCAGAAAGGCAGATCCAGTCGCCCGATTGAGAATGCAGCGCGAGGGTGCAGGCCGGTTGGTAGGCCGCAATGACCATGTCAGCCTGACGGGCCAGGATGCCTGACAGGGTCATCCAGCCCCCGGGCTTGAGGCGATCCATCAACAGCGGGGCCAACACGACCAGGGGTGCTGCAAGAATGTTGGCGACAACACCGTCAAAGTGTCCCGGGGGAAGCGCGTCGGGCAGGCAAAAATCGATATTCACGACGTTGAGCAGGGCATTGTCTTGCGCTGCCTCTATGGCTGCAGGGTCGATATCCACTCCCGTAACGCTTCCTGCTCCCAGCATCCGGGCGGCAATGGCCAGAATGCCAGAACCGCAACCATAGTCCAGGATGCGCTGGTTTGAGGGCCGATGCGCTACCAACCAGGCAAGACAGAGTTGCGTCGTGGGGTGGCTTCCCGTGCCAAAGGCCTGGCCGGGGTCCAGGCGAATGTTGAGCGCCTGCGGGTCCGGGGGCTGGTGCCAGGTGGGTACGATCCATAATCCCGGTGCGGCCGGAATGGGGTCAAACTGGCTTTGGGTGAGGCGGACCCAGTCCTGGTCGGCCACCACATCGCTTTGATATGCGGGCACTTCAGGAAGCTCCGCAACGATGGCCGCTTCACGCATCAGGTTGTGGGCATCAGCCGTCAAGGGAATCAGGGCATCTACGAGGCAATGGGGCCACAAGGCTGGCGGGGGCTCACCAGGTTCACCAAAAACCTCAGTTTCCGGGTGTCCCGTGGCGAGGTTCTGTTCGATGCCGGCGGAGAGTGCGCCACAAGCCATGAGGGCATCCGAAAGAGCCTCCGCCTGTTCGGCGGAAACCTCTGCAATCAGGCGTGTCCAGGCCATTTATGGCAGCTTTGCTTTGTCGCTGGCCAGTTTTTCCTGGAGGTAGTGAATGCTGGTTTGTCCGGCAATGAACCCCTTGTCTTGTAACAGCTGCTGATGCAGGGGAATGTTGGTTTTGATGCCTTCAACCACCATCTCGGACAGGGCGATGCGCATCCGGGCCAGGGCCTGTTCTCGCGTGGCGCCGTGGGTCAGCACCTTTGCGATCAGCGAATCGTAATAGGGAGGGACGAAGTAATTATGATAGATGTGGGAATCGATTCGGACGCCAGGCCCCCCAGGAGCATGGTACTGGGTGATTCGCCCGGGTGAGGGAACGAAAGTGAAGGGGTCTTCGGCGTTGATTCGGCACTCCAGGGCGTGCCCGCGCAACACGACGTCCTTCTGGCGGAAGGACAGCTTGTTGCCGGCGGCAATTCTGATTTGTTCCTGAACGATGTCGATGCCTGTGATGAGTTCGGTCACCGGGTGCTCCACCTGAACCCGGGTATTCATTTCAATGAAATAGAACTCGCCATTTTCGTAAAGAAATTCAAAAGTGCCGGCACCGCGATACTTGATGCGCTTGCAGGCGGCAACGCAGCTTTCCCCGATTTTATTGCGCATCTTTTCAGTAATGCCGGGAGCCGGTGCCTCTTCGATGATCTTTTGGTGGCGGCGCTGCATCGAGCAATCGCGCTCGCCCAAAAATACGGCATTGCCGTGTTCGTCGGAGAGTACCTGGATTTCGATGTGGCGTGGCTGCCCCAGAAATTTTTCCAGATAAACCGTGTCATTGCCAAAGGCCGTACGAGCTTCACCCCGGGTCATGTCCAGCGAAGGGAAGAGGTCCTCTTCCCTTTCCACGACGCGCATGCCACGACCCCCACCCCCCGCAGCGGCCTTGATCAAAATGGGGTAGCCGATTTGCTCGGCCAGCTTTTTAATCTCCTTGGGGTCTTCCGGAAGCTGCCCTTCCGAACCGGGAACGACCGGAACACCGGCGGCTTTCATGGCGCTCTTGGCGCTGATCTTGTCGCCCATCAGCCGGATGGTCTCGGCGCGCGGTCCGATAAAGACAAAACCGCTGTTCTCAACGCGTTCTGCGAAGTCCGCATTTTCTGACAGGAATCCATAGCCGGGGTGAATGGCCTCGGCCCCCGTGACTTCGGCGGCGGAAATGATGGCGGGTATATTGAGGTAACTGCCCTGAGAGGGCGGTGGTCCAATGCACACGGATTCGTCAGCAAGCATGACGTACTTGGCGTCTGCGTCGGCTTCAGAGTGCACAGCGACAGTTTTAATGCCGAGCTCACGGCAGGCCCGCTGAACCCGCAGGGCAATTTCGCCGCGATTGGCGATCAGTATTTTTTCAAACATGGCGTGTCGATCGTTCAGGCGGCAGCAATGACGAAAAGCGGCTGGCCATATTCGATGGGCTGGCCGTTTTCTACCAGAATCCGCTTGACGGTGCCGGACACGTCGGACTCGATTTCATTGAGCAATTTCATGGCCTCGATAATGCACAGCGTCTGGCCCTCGGAAATGCTTTGCCCTATTTCCACAAAAGCAGGGGCTCCCGGTGAAGGGGATCGGTAGAATGTGCCCACCATGGGGGATTTCACCACATGGCCCTCGTCTTCAGGGGTGGCTGCAACAGCTGCTGCCACAGCGGCTGGGTTAGGCGGAGTTGGGGCACCTTGAACCGGGTAGTGGTAAGCCATGGGGTTGGAGGCGAGAATGGTCTGGCTGTTTGGTGCCACTTTGGCGATCCGTACCTTTTCTTCACCCTCCGTGATTTACAGTTCGGCAATGCCTGATTCTTCCACCAGATCGATGAGTTTCTTGAGTTTTCGGAGATCCATGGTCTATTTCTCATCCAGCAGGTAGTCAAGCGCCAGTTCGTAGCCCCGGGCTCCCAATCCGCTAATCACCCCAAGTGCCAATTGGGACAGGTAGGATTGGTTCCGGAAAGCTTCCCGAGCGTGGACGTTTGACAGGTGAACTTCAATGAAGGGGATGGCTGCGGCCGCCAGAGCGTCGCGCAATGCGATGCTGGTGTGGGTCAGCCCCCCCGGGTTGATGATGATGGCTTGCGTGCCATCCTTGCGCGCCTCATGGATTCGGTCGATGAGCGCACCTTCCCAGTTGCTTTGGAACGAACGGACTTCGCAATGGCGCTCCAGCCCCTCGGCCGTCAGACGCGCATCAATGTCTTCCAGCCGGGTGGTGCCATAAATCTCGGGTTCGCGGTCGCCCAACAGGTTCAGGTTGGGTCCGTGAAGGATCAGGATTTTTTGCATGGAATGGATTTTCCCCCACATTCACGGGAGTTGTCCAGCTTTTTGACGAAGATCGATGCTATTCAAGTTTGAGATCCCATGATCCAGCACGGGAAGGGTGCATAATAAATCGCCAACTGCTGGATAGTACCACGACAGGTTCAACTCGCTTTTGATTCTGGTATTTGCGATCTGGCGCGATTCGATCATAAAACTCCAGTTAATTTCGCTGATCTGCCGTTTAATGGCCGCCATGGGCAGGCGCCTTGGCAAGGGCAGGTTAAAGTGTTGGGCCAGTCGTTCGTAGTAATCCCCCAGCTTCAAGCGGGTGTCATCCACGACGTTATAGACCCGGTTGGGTCGCCCCCGTCGTGCGGCACAGAGGGCGGCATGGGCAAGGTCCAGAGCGTGGATATGGTTGGTCCAGGGGTCCTCGGAGGAATCCGGAATGGGGCCGCCTTGTTGCAGGCGCGCCAGGGGCAGGCGGTCCTCGGCATAAATGCCGGGGGCGCGCAAAATAGTGACCTGACAGCCAGACCGCGCGCCGAAAGCGCGCAGCCTGTGTTCGGCATCGGCGCGACGGCGGGCTCGCGGCGTGTCCGGGCGGATCGGCCGCGTTTCATCGATGGCCGCTCCCTGGCAATCGCCGTAGACGCCAGTAGTGCTGATGTAAACGAGGCGCTGTGGTAGACTTCCACCCCGCTCCAGAGCCGCGATCAGATTTCGGGTCCTGGGGTCGCCCAGGGCATTGGGGGGGGGTGGCGCGAAGTGGAAGACGACTTCTGCCAATCCCGACAGGCGGTGTAGGGAAGCCGGACGATCCAGATCACCCAGGAGTGGAATTGCGCCCAGAGCGCGCCACTGTGCCGCACAGTCGCGGTCCCGACACAGCGAAAAAAGCTGTTCTGGTCCGCGCATCAGGGACGCCATTCGGCGCGCAATGTCGCCCGAGCCTACAATTAACCAACGTTGCATAGTGCGATTCTAGCAGTCATCAGGATAAATCATGTCAGTGCGTGTCACGATTCAACCCAGCGGGCATCAGTTTCAAGTTGAGGATGGAGAGACCATCCTGCAGGCGGCATTGCGCGAGGGTTACGCACTGCCCTTTGGGTGTCGTAGCGGAGCGTGCGGCAGTTGTAAGGGGAAGGTGCTGAGCGGTGCCGTGGACCACGGGGAGTACCAGTCTTCTGCATTGAGCGCCGAGGAAATTGCCCAGGGCAAGACTTTGTTTTGTTGCGCAAAGCCCCTGGAAGACGTGGTGATTGAAGCTCGGGAGGTCAGTGGAATCAAGGACATCCTGGTCAGAAAACTGCCATGTCGCGTGGAGAGCATCGAGCGTCCCAATCACGATGTGGTCATTCTCAAACTGAAGTTGCCGGCCAATGAAAAATTTGAATTTCTGGCAGGGCAGTACATTGATTTTCTGCTGAAGGACGGCAAACGTCGCAGTTTTTCCCTGGCCAATGCCCCCCAGGACAAGGACTTTCTGGAACTCCACATTCGCCATTATCCGGGTGGAAATTTTTCGGATTTCGTTTTCAACGAATTGAAAGAGCGGGCAATTTTGCGTTTTGAGGGGCCATTGGGCACTTTCTTTCTACGCGAAGATTCGGACAAGCCCATCATTCTGATGGCAGGCGCCACCGGCTTTGCCCCCATCAAGGGCATCATCGAGTCGGCGCGGCACAAGGGTGTGACCCGACCGATGGTGCTCTACTGGGGGGTACGAACCAAGGATGACCTCTACCACGCAGCGCTCGCCAGCAGTTGGCAGACGGCGGACGGGCAATTTACCTTCATCCCAGTCTTGTCCGAACCACGGCCGGAAGACCATTGGATCGGTCGCACCGGTCTTGTTCACCAGGCCATTCTGGACGACTTTCAGGACCTGTCCGGCTATCAGGTCTATGCGTGCGGCGCACCCCGCATGGTGGAATCCGGTTTCAAGGCATTTACACAGACGCGTGGGCTGCCTGAGGAAGAGTTTTACTCCGATCCGTTCACGCCTTCAGTGGACAAGAGTCAGAAGTAATTCCGTCCGATCAGGCCGCGCCGTATTCGGGATCGAGATCAGGATTGTTACGAGGCGTTTGTCTCCCCGGCCCGATTTTTTCCATCAGTCTTGCCTTGAGATGTTGTCCCTCGCGCGAATGTTCAATGAACAGGCTGGCATCCAGGTAGCTTTGTGCCTTGCCCCAGAGGGATTGCCTGATGCAGAGCTTGGCCAGCGTCAACAGCAAGACCGCATTTTCGGGGTGATCGCGCAGCCAACGCTCGGCCTTTTCGATCTGGCTCAGCGTGGACTCGCCAACGCATTCGCCGTACAGGGCAACGAGGGAGGAGTCCCATTCTTTTTCGAGGTTGCGCTCGATGATGGCTTGAGCCTCCCTGTGCAGTCCAAGGTCGATCAGGTAACCGGCTGCGGTGTGGGCCAGAACATTGTCGGAGCGAACTGCCGAAGGAATGCTGCGCCATAGTGCCAGCAGATCTTCGCCATGGTGTGCATTGTGACGCAGGAGCTGCTGCCAGGCATTGCGCCGCACCCGTTCGGCCTGGACGGTATCAATCCCGGAGAGGTGTTCCAGCAGGTCTACCGTATCCAGGACGGCTTTCCATGAGCCTGTGGCCACCTGGGCCTTGAGGAGCAGTTGATGAGCGCGAACCTGTTTGGGAGCAGCCCGATGGGCTTCACGCAACAGATCGAGCGCTTCGGTAAAGCGCCGTTCATCCAGCAGGAGGTCGGCACGGGTGGTGAGGTGCATCAAACGCGCCTCTGGACCCAGCCCTGCGGCCTTGTCCAGGTAGCGATCGCGCGCTTCGTAATGGCGTTGCTCATGGGCGGCGCGTGCGGCAACCACGGCGCTTAGGGCGGGGGATTCCTCGGCTTCCAGGGCAAGCTCTGCCTGACGCTCGGCCCTCCTGAAATTTCCTTCAAAGTAGGCTGTCAGACCTTGGTAGAGCGCACTTCTGGCGCGGTTGCGGGAACGGCGCAGCCGATAGGCCTGCACGCGATTGGGCAGGCTCAAGGTTGTGATGACCAGGCGCGAGAGCGCATAGAGACCAAGGCAGCCCAGAACGACGCTGATGACAAATACGGCCAGCGACACTTCAACGCGCCAGGGTGCAATCACGATCAGCACATAGCCCGTGTTGAGGCTGACGGCGAGGGCAACGGCGGTAGCCACGGCAAACAGGGTGATGAACCAGAACAGGCTTCTCATCGTCTGATAACCTCGCGCGGCGCCCTGGCGCCCCGAACTGCGCTCAGAGTGGCATTCACGTCGGGCAGGGCAATGTTGACGGGCGTATCGCTTAATTGATGCAACGTTTCAAGCGCGACCTGGACGGGCTTTGCGCTGCGGTCGAAATAACGGTTCATCCAGGCGATGGAGGCCCGAAGGTCCGCCTTGTAACTGGTCTCGTTACGCGACAGGGCGCCCAACCGGGCGGACATCAAGCGCAGTTTGAGGTTTTCGCGCAGAAAGAAAGCCTGGTCCGGACTCAGTAATGGAAGTTCGGGGGTGTCCATGCGCCGGATCTGCACGGCCCTGGACAGCTCCAGGGTCAATTCGTGGGTCATGCGCGACAGAAAGGTGTCGTGCGCATTGCCCGACGTCGCTGGCTCGTGGTTGGGGCGGGTATCCGAAGCCAGCGGAAGGGAATCCACGATCGCAGCCACATCGTCCAGGCGAATGCTGATGCCCGTGGTGTCCACATAAGGCAGGGCCCTCAAGCGATCGATGTCCTGATTGAGCACTTTGCGCAGGTTGACCAGGGTAGGCTTGTTGATTTTCTGCAGACGCAAGTCCGCAGCCTGCAATGCAGACAGTGCGGACTGGACATTGCCCGTCAACTGCAACTGCTGGTTGGCAATCACCACCAGTTGTTCAACTTCGGCAAGGATCCAGTCATCCCGGTTGCGTGACAGCTCCTGGTAAAGCGCTTCGAGTTCCACCTGCTGATTTTGTGTCTCCGCAAATCGGGTTTCCAGCGCCGATAGCCGTGATTCGGCCTCCCGAGTGCCCTCAGCAGCTTGCTGGGAGGCGGTTTGATTTTGCTTGACCACACTGTCTGCATCGCGCAGGCGTTGGCTCAAATCCTTGCGCAGGCCGGCAATTTCAGAACGTGATTCCAGCCACTGGGCACCCAGCAACAGCAGCGCCAGCAGCGCCAAAATGCCGGCACCGCGAGGGCCGAGGTGGTCCAGGACGGCGGTCCAGCGCCAACGGGATGAAGCTTGCGAGTCAGTCATGATGGCGATGTTTCAGGTTCTTCCAATAATCCAAGAGGGCGTCATCGCCCGCTCCAGTCACATGGACCTCGACGATACCGAGGCTCAAGGCAGCATCCGCCACGCGCGGATGCGGGACCAAAAAGGCCAATTGCCGCATAACAGCTTGCCTTGAATCTCCTGCGAGGCGCCACAGATTACGCAACGCCTCGGCGCTCTGGACGCTGATCACGGCATTTCCAGCCAGGGCTTCATCCAGGGTCGCCAGTTCGGGTTGGGGTAAACAGCGCTCATAGCATTCCAGGTAATTCACCTGGGCACCCCTCGATTCGAGGGCCTGTTTCAACCATTCCCGCCCTCCCCGGCCGCGCACGATGACCACTTTCTGTTGGCCCATCTGTGCCAGTTCCGGCAGCGCCAGCAGTGACTCGCTGTCCGCGCCTGCGCTTGGAAACAGGACGGGCAGTTGGCTGACGGACGCCAATCGCCGTGCCGTCGCGCGCCCTACTGCGGCCAGGCGGCACGAATGCAGAGGAACCTGTTGTATCAGCGGCCAGCCCTGCTGGACTGCGTTGGCGCTAATGAAGATCAGCCAGTCCGCATTTTCCAGGAGGCCTCGTACCCACCTAGGATCCAGCGCCAGCGCCCTGATCTCGATGGTGGGAAAGGCCCAGGTTTGCCCCCCTGCTTCTGCGATGCGCCGGGAAATCTCAATTCCCTGTTCCCAAGGCCGGGTGATGAGCACACCTGAATACCGTGGCACGGGGGAGGCGTTCACCCCGGAACTCCTAGGCAGCTCCTCGACATGATTTCAGAATATCTGCGGCACCCTGGGTAAGCAACTGTTCTGCAATACTTTCGCCCAATTGTTCGGGTGCTGTGGCATCTCCGCGACCTGTGGCCCGGACGATTCGGGAGCCTTCCTGATTGCCGACGAAGGCCGTGAGGGTCAGTTGATTGCCTTCGGCCATCGCATGCGCCCCCAGGGGAACGTCACAACTGCCTGCCAAACGCCGCGACACGGTTCTCTCGGCCCAGACGCAAGCCTCGCTGCGTGGATTGCGCAGGGCCGCCAGCCACTGATCCAGAAAGGGATGCGTGGTGCGGAACTCGATGCCCAGGGCGCCCTGACCCACTGCGGGAATGCTGTCTTCCAACGCCAGCAGGGAGCGAATTCTCTGGCCCAGGCCCAGGCGGCGCAGACCCGCCGCAGCCAGGATGATGGCCTGGTAGTCCCCAGCGTCCAGTTTGCGCAGACGGGTATCCAGATTGCCTCTCAGGGGCTGGATGACAAGATGCGGGAAGCGGGCGCGCAACTGACATTCGCGTCGCAAGCTGGAGGTTCCCACGATCGCGCCGGCAGGAAGTTCGGCAGCGCTGGCGTAGTGGTTGGAGATAAATGCGTCCCGTGGGTCCTCGCGGTCTCCCATGACGCTCAAGGTGAATTCGGGGGGCAACTCCATGGGCACATCCTTCATGGAGTGTACGGCCATGTCGGCACGCCCTTCCAGCATGGCAACCTCTAGTTCCTTGACGAAAAGCCCCTTGCCCCCCACAGCGGCCAGCGTTCTGTCCAGAATTTGATCACCGGTGGTGGTCATTCCCAGCAACGCTATCTCTGCATGCGGATATAATCCGAGAAGTTGATCCCGGACATGTTCGGCTTGCCACAAGGCCAGGCGACTTTCTCGGGTGGCAATCGTGATTTTTGGAGCGGATGACATGGTGTTTGAGTGGATTGGGCGCGGATCGTCTGTTGGCAAGGAGTTTAGCATGAAGCATGCCCTTTGCTGGGGGGTTGCATGAACGCATCGGCTGCAGACAAGGATCTGCCCCTTCGCGAGGACATCCGGTTTCTGGGAAGAATTCTCGGGGTTACCCTGCGAGAACAGGAAGGCGAAGATATTTTTCACCTGATCGAAGGCATTCGCCAGACGGCCATTCGGTATCGTCGGGGTGAGGGCAAGGCGGCCCGCTCTATGCTGGAACATAGCCTGGATGGCTTGAGTCCGGAGCACACGATCGCGGTGGTGCGGGCCTTCAGCTATTTTTCCCACCTGTGCAACATCGCCGAGGATTTGCATCATAACCGGCGCCGCATTGTCTATTCACAGGCGGGGGCGCCTCCGCGCGAGGGCAGCGTGGCCCTGGCGCTGCAACGAATCAAGGCGGCCGGGGTAAAGGCGGAGACCCTCAGAAACTTTTTTGAGCGCGCCCTGGTTTCGCCGGTATTGACGGCACATCCCACTGAAGTACAACGCAAAAGCGTGCTGGACTGCCACCTGATGATTTCCAATCGGCTGGGAGAACGGACGCGCCTTACCATGACGCCGGAAGAACTGGCCGAAAACGAGGCTTCCTTGCGACGGGCCATCCTGACGCTTTGGCAAACCAATGAATTGCGTACCTTCAAGCTGCGGGTTCACGACGAGATTGAAAACGGCCTGTCCTACTACCGTTACACCTTTTTAAGGGAAGTGCCGCGCCTGTGCGCTCAGATCGAGGATGCCCTTGCTTGCGACCCGGATTACGCCTCAGTGGCCCAGGACATTCCGTCCTTTGTCCAGATGGGAAGCTGGATCGGGGGCGATCGCGACGGCAATCCATTCGTGACTGCCGATATCACAGAGCATGCATTGAAGCGGCAAAGTACCGTGGTCATGGAATTTTATCTGCAGCAACTGTTATCGCTGCGTGGTGAACTGTCCCTTTCTTCGCGCCTCGTTTCAGTCACCGAGGGACTGGCGCGTCTTGCAGAACAATCCCCAGAAACTTCAGACAGCCGTTTGGAGGAACCCTACCGGCGGGCCGTCACCCACATTCATGCAAGGCTGGATCGCACTGCGGCCCAGTTGATGCAGGGGAGTCTGGAGTCCCAGGGCGCCCAGCCTGCGCCTTATGTGACGGTGGCAGAGTTTGCCATCGATCTGGATGTGCTGGAAGACTCTTTGCAAAGGCATGGCTCGGGGCTGCTGGCGGGGGGGAGGCTGCGGTTGCTGCGGCGGGCCTTATCGTCTTTTGGCTTTCATCTGGCGCCCCTGGATCTGCGCCAACATTCCGAATTCCATGAAAAAGCGGTGGCTGAGCTGCTCAGCCAGGCCGGAACCGGTGTTCATTACACATCGCTCGATGAAGACCAGCGCATCGAGCTCCTGGTGCGGGAACTGGGCAACCCGCGTCCGTTGCGCTCACCCTTTGCGCACTACAGCGAGACCGTGCAAAAGGAGCTGGATGTTTTTGACATGGCTGCGGAACTGCACCTCCGCCTGGGCCCCGAGGCCCTGCCCAACTACATCATCTCCAAGACGGATAGTGTCAGCGACATGCTGGAAGTGGCACTGCTCATGAAGGAAGTGGGTCTGGTCCGGACGGGAGAGACGCCACAACTGGCCATGAACATCATTCCCTTGTTCGAAACCATCGGGGACCTGCGCGGTTGTGGCGCCATCATGGAACGCCTGTTTGCGCTGCCCATTTACCGGAAGCTGCTGAACAGTCGACAGAATAACCAGGAAGTGATGCTGGGCTACTCTGACAGCAACAAGGACGGCGGGTTTTTGACAGCCAATTGGGAGCTGTACAAGGCCGAAAAGACGCTGGTCCAGGTTTTTGCCGGCTACGGCATTGAAATGCGGCTGTTTCACGGTCGCGGCGGCTCTGTCGGGCGCGGCGGCGGGCCAAGCTATTACGGCATCCTGGCGCAACCGGCAGGCAGTGTAAACGCGCAGATCCGTCTGACCGAACAGGGCGAAGTCATCGCCAGCAAATACTCCGACCCTGGCATCGGGCGGCGTAACCTGGAAACGCTGGTCGCGGCCACGATCGAGGCAACGCTGCTCGATCGTGACAGGGACCTGCAAGGGCGCGAGCAATTCTATGAGGTCATGGAAGAACTCTCCGGATACTCCTTCCAGCGCTACCAGGAACTGGTTTATGAAACCCCTGGCTTCAACAAGTTCTTCAGGGAAGCCACGCCAGTCAGCGAGATTGCCGAACTCAACATCGGCAGCCGTCCTGCTTCGCGCAAAAGATCGGACCGCATTGAGGATCTGCGTGCCATTCCCTGGGTGTTCAGTTGGGGTCAGTCGCGCATGATCATTCCCGGGTGGTATGGTTTTGGCACGGCGGTGGAGTTTTATCGTTCGCGACACGCAGACGGTTTGTCCCAATTGCAGCAGATGTACCAGACCTGGCCTTTTCTACAGGCGCTGTTGTCCAACATGGACATGGTCCTGGCCAAGACGGACTTGAGCATTGCCGGTCGTTATGCCGGCCTCGTCAACGATGCCGACCTGCGCCAGAAAGTCTTTTCTGAAATCGAAAAGGAGTTTCATCTGACGACGGAAGCCCTATGGAACATCACCGGACAGAAGGAATTCCTTGAATCCAACCCCACGCTGGCGCGCAGCATTCGAGAGCGCAGCCCTTACCTGGATCCGCTCAATCACCTGCAAGTGGACTTGCTGCGCAGTTTTCGTGCGGGGCATTCGGACGAGGCCGTGAAACGGGCCATCTACCTCACCATCAACGGGGTCTCGGCAGGTTTGCGGAACAGCGGGTAGGGCGGGATGAACTCAAAGCTCAAGATTGCAGTCCTGTTGGGCGGCAGCAGTTCTGAACGGGACGTCTCCATTGCCAGTGCGGCCCAGGTGGTGAGAGCCCTGCGCAGCAAGGGGCATCAGGTATGGGCGGTGGACACCATGGCGGGTTGGCTGAGTGCCGCCCAGGAAGAGGCGCTCTTTGCGAAGGGGGTTGCGGCGACGCCGCCGGATTTCGCCAGTTTTCACGCCAGTCACACCATCGCTTTTCTCGACGCGCCCCAATCCAGCGAGATCGACCTCTGGTTTCTGGCCTTGCACGGGGGGGCGGGAGAAGACGGGAGAATGCAGGGCCTGTTGGAAATGACGGACATTCCCTATACCGGTAGCGGTGTCGTGGGCAGTGCCCTAGCCATGGACAAGGACGTCACCAAAAGGCTGCTGAGGGCCGCCGGGGTGCCCACCCCCAACTGGTTGATGGCACCGGTTGATGCGCTCCAGGTGACGCGGGAGTTGGGCTGGCCCGTGGTGGTCAAACCGAGCAAGCAGGGATCCACCGTGGGTCTGTCCGTGGTGCGTGAGGCAGAAGGCCTGCAAGCAGCCATTCAGCAGGCCCTGCAATTTGACGATGAAGTCATGATCGAACGCTTCGTGCAGGGACGCGAACTGACCTGTCCCGTGCTGGGGGATGCAGCGCTGGCCGTGGGGGAGATCCTCCTCAAGCGCGGTGAAATCTTCGATTACGAGGCCAAGTACCAGCCGGGGGGTGCCGAAGAAGTGTTCCCCGCCGCGATTTCTCCGGAACAAACCCTGCGCGTGCAGCGTCTGGCACTTTTGGTTCATCAGGCCCTGAAGCTGAAGGGCTACAGTCGCACCGACTTCAGGATGGATGCGGCAGGAGACTTGTGGTGCCTGGAGGCCAACACCCTGCCGGGGCTGACCGCCATGAGCCTGCTGCCACAGGCGGCGGCGGCCCAGGGCATCGCGTTCGGGGACCTCGTGGAACGCATCTGCCTCCTGGCGCTCAAGCCTCCCCAACCTCGCGCACGCTGAGCCTTTCCAGCGCCTCGATGACGACCTCTGCAGTGTCCCAGCCCGTCTGATCGCGGATTTCACGCATGCAGGTGGGGCTGGTGACGTTGATTTCCGTCAGGTAGTCGCCAATGATGTCGAGCCCCACCAGCAACAGTCCCGACTCTTTCAATACTGGCGCCACCGTTTCCGCGATCATGCGGTCCCGTTCCGAAAGGGGTTGGGCCCGGCCCTTGCCACCGGCCGCCAGATTGCCCCGGGTTTCACCGGGGGCTGGCAAGCGGGCGAGACAATAAGGCATGGGTTTGCCATCCACCACGAGAACGCGCTTGTCCCCTTCCGTAATGGCGGGCAGATAACGTTGTGCCATGATGGTTCGCTGGTTATGACGGGTCATGGTTTCCAGAATCACACCCAGGTTATGGTCCTGCGCATGCACCCTGAAAATTTCGCTGCCCCCCATACCGTCCAGGGGCTTCAGGACGACATCGCCCTGCTCACGGATGAATTCACGCAGGATCTGTTGTTGCCGTGACACCACCAGCGCAGGTGTGAGCCCGGGAAACCGGGCAGTGGACAGCTTTTCATTGAAATCCCGCAATGCCCGCGGGCGATTGAAGACCCGTGCGCCCTGCTGTTCTGCCAATTCCAGCAGATAGGTGGCAAACACGTACTCCATGTCGAACGGAGGGTCCTTTCGCATCATCACGGCACCGAATTCATGCAGGGGCCTTGGCACGGGCGTGCCGGGGCGATACCAGGGTTGTTCCTCGTTCAGCGTCAGCGGCAAGGCCTTGCCCCAGACCTGGGTTGCCTTGAGGTACAGTTCTCCGGATTCTATGGCGAACAGGGTGTGCCCTCGTCTTGCCGCGGCACGCATCATTTCAATGCTGGAGTCCTTGGCCGGATTGAGGCTTTGCAGGGGATCCACGAGGAAAACGATATCCATGGCAGTCCTCATTCGGCCAGCGTCGCGGCCATGTCTTCCAGCTCCAAGGACGCAGCAAGCATGGCCAGCCGGGCCACCACACCATAGGTGTAGAAGCGGTTGGGAGTGGCATCGGGGTCCTGGGTTTGGTCCGGGACAATGGCGTTGGTTTCGAAGGCTAGCGGGACAAAGCGCGCTCCGGGGGCATTGAGGTTTTCATTGACCCCCCGTTCCGTGTGCACGCGATAAAACCCTCCTACCACATAGTGATCGATCATGTAGATCACCGGTTCTGCCACGGCACCCTCCACCGACTCGTAGGTGTACACACCTTCCTGAATCAACACCTCGCTCACGGACTGTCCTTCCTTGATGACGGACATCTTGTTGCGTTGCTTGCGATTCAGGCCCTTCAGGTCGTCCGGGCTCTGCACCGTCATGATGCCCATGCCATAGGTCCCCGCATCCGCCTTCACGATCAGAAACGGATCATCCTGAATTCCGTTTTGAGCATATTTTTCCCGAATCTTTCCGAGCAGCACTTCGACTTGTGAGGAAAGGCAGTCCAGGCCCTGTTTGTCGGAAAAATCCACCTGGCCACAATGGCTGAAATAGGGATTGATCAACCAGGGGTCGATTCCCACAAGCCGGGCAAAGTCATCGGCGACCCGGTCGTATGCGGCAAAATGCCTTGATTTGCGTCGTGTGCTCCAGCCCGCATACAAGGGTGGAACGATGGGCTGGGACAGGCCTCTTAAAAGGTCGGGAATGCCCCCGGAAAGGTCGTTATTGAGCAGAATGGCGCAGGGATCAAACCCCTTCAGGGTGAGTCGGTTGCCCGAGCGGGAAACAGGTTCCAGCGTCAGGATGTCGCCGGACGGGAGCGTCACTGGTGTGGGTCCGGTGATTTCAGGGAGCAGGCTGCCGATGCGAACGGAAAAGCCCGCACGTTGCAAAATGGACTTGAGGGAGGCCACATTCTGCAAATAAAACAGGTTACGGGTATGGTTTTCCGGGATCAACAGAAACTGCCGCGTGTCCGGACAGATTTTTTCTACGGCCGCCATGGCGGCCTGGATGCAAAGCGGTTCAAACTCCGGACGCAGATTGTTGAAGCCTGCGGGAAAGAGGTTGGTGTCTACGGGGGCCAATTTAAATCCCGAGTTGCGCAAATCCACCGAGGTATAGAACGGAGCCGAATGCTCTTGCCATTGTTGACGAAACCAATGCTCGATGCTGGGCATGGCATCCAGAATATGGTGTTCCAGTGCCTGTAGGGGGCCTGTCAGTGCAGTCGTCAAATGGGGAACCATAGTCATCCTGTGTGGTGAGCGCCCTGATTCTAACAGCTGGGCCGCGTTGCTAATCGGTGCAAAATAGTACTATAATAGTCTTGTATTGTGTAACCCATTGGCTAATCAATGATTTTTTATAGAGACCCGCCCCCGCCATGATCAGGATAGGCAAAATGACCGACTACGGCACCCTGATCATGACCTACTTGGCGCGTGATCCGGAAATGCTGCATGCCGCCCATGAAATTGCGCAGGCAGTGGGCGTGACCTTGCCTACGGCCAACAAGGTACTGAAAACACTGGCGCGTGCCGGGCTATTGGAGTCGCACCGCGGTATCAAGGGGGGCTATGTGCTGTCCCGGATGCCCGAGGACATCACCATGGCGGACATTATCGGGGCACTGGAAGGGCCGGTCGGGCTGACTGATTGCGGTACGGCCCAACAACCCGGAAATTGCCAGCGCCAACCCTCCTGCTCCGTCAAAACCAACTGGCAGCGGATCAGCAAGGCGGTCCATGACGCCCTGGCCAGCGTGACGCTGGCAGAGCTGACCGTTCCGACCCACCCCGTCCACATAACGCGCCACCCGGTGCAACCCATGGTGCAATCATGACCAACACAACTTCCACACTCGAAGAAATCATCAGCCAGGAATATCAGCACGGGTTTGAAACGGCCGTCGAGGCAGATGCCATACCACGCGGCCTGTCGGAAGAAACCGTCCGGGTGATTTCAGCCAAAAAGAATGAACCTGAATTCCTGCTGGAATGGCGGCTTGCCGCGTATCGTCGCTGGCTGGAAATGACGCCGCCGGAGTGGGCCAGCGTGCATCATCCTGCCATCAATTATCAGGACATCATTTACTACTCGGCGCCAAAATCCCAGAAGGATGGACCGAAGAGCCTGGACGAAGTGGATCCCGAACTGCTCAAAACCTACGAGAAACTGGGCATTCCGCTGCATGAACGGGCGATTCTTGCGGGCGTGGCCGTGGATGCCGTTTTCGACAGCGTATCCGTGGCGACGACTTTCAAGGACAAGCTTGCGGAAAAAGGCATTATCTTCTGTTCGTTTTCCGAAGCGGTGCAGCATCATCCCGAACTGGTGCGGCAATATCTGGGCACCGTGGTCCCTGTGCAGGACAATTTTTACGCGGCCCTCAATTCGGCCGTATTCAGCGACGGTTCCTTTGTCTATATTCCACCGGGAGTGCGTTGCCCCATGGAGCTGTCCACCTACTTTCGCATCAATGCCAAAAATACCGGGCAATTTGAGCGCACCCTGATCATCGCGGATCGGGATGCCTATGTCAGTTACCTGGAAGGCTGTACCGCTCCCATGCGCGATGAAAACCAGTTGCATGCTGCCGTAGTGGAGCTTGTTGCCCTGGAAAACGCCCAGATCAAATACTCTACGGTGCAAAACTGGTACCCGGGAGACAAGGAAGGTCGCGGAGGCATCTACAATTTCGTGACCAAACGCGGCGATTGCCGTGGTGCCCATTCCAAGATTTCCTGGACCCAGGTGGAAACCGGCTCCGCCATAACTTGGAAGTATCCCAGCGTGATCCTGCGGGGGGACCATTCGGTGGGAGAGTTCTATTCCGTTGCGCTGACCAATCACCGGCAGCAGGCGGACACTGGTACCAAGATGATCCACATGGGCAAAAACACCCGCAGCACCATCATTTCGAAAGGGATATCGGCAGGACGCGGCCATCAGGCATACCGGGGTCTGGTGCGCATTGCGCGTGCCGCAACCGGGGCCCGCAACTACACCCAGTGCGATTCCCTGCTGCTGGGGGATCAATGTGCGGCACACACCTTTCCCTACATCGAGGTCAAGAATGCATCGGCCAAGGTGGAACATGAGGCTTCCACCTCACGCATCGGCGAGGATCAGCTCTTTTTCTGTCGCCAGCGCGGGTTGTCTGCAGAAGATGCCGTTTCCATGATCGTTAACGGGTTCTGCAAGGAAGTTTTCAAGGAATTGCCCATGGAGTTTGCCGTGGAAGCCCAAAAGCTTCTGGGCGTCAGTCTGGAAGGCAGTGTCGGCTAGAGTCACATATCAGGAATTCATCATGCTCATCATCAAAGATCTTCACGCATCGGTTGGCGACAAGCCCATCCTCAAAGGCATCAATCTCGAGGTCAAGGCGGGCGAAATTCACGCCATCATGGGCCCCAACGGATCCGGAAAAAGTACCTTGTCCAATGTGCTGGCCGGGCGTGAAAACGCCACGGTCACTTCCGGATCCGTGAGCTATCAAGGCAAGGACCTGCTCGCGCTTGATGTGGAGGAGCGTGCCCGGGAAGGTGTATTTCTGGCGTTTCAATATCCCGTTGAGATCCCGGGCGTTGGCAACGTGTACCTGCTGAAGGCGGCACTGAACGCCCAGCGCAAACACCGCGGTTTGCCGGAGCTCGATGCCATGGATTTCCTGGCGCTGGTCAAAGACAAGATGAAGCTGATGGAAATGAACGAAACCATGCTGTATCGCTCTGTGAACGAAGGGTTTTCCGGGGGCGAGAAGAAGCGAAACGAGATTCTGCAAATGGCGGTGCTGGAACCACGGCTCGCCATTCTGGATGAAACCGACTCCGGGTTGGACATCGATGCACTCAAGATCGTGGCGAATGGCGTCAACAGCTTGCGTGCGCCAGACCGATCGATGATTTTGGTGACTCACTACCAGCGCTTGCTCGACTATATCAGGCCGGATTACGTGCATGTCCTGGCGGAGGGGCGGATCGTCCGTTCGGGAGGGCCGGAACTGGCTCATGAACTGGAAAAGCAGGGATATGCCTGGGTTGGCGATGAGTCTGTGGCTGCAGGGGTGAAGCCTTAATCATGAGCGCGGTCATCCAGCACTACCAATCAGAGTTTGAGCAGGCAAAGCCCTTGCTGCCCTGGCGGGATTCCGCCGGCTGGCAGGCTTGGCGTCAATCCGGATGGTCGCGTTTTGCCGAACAGGGCTTCCCTTCCACGCGCCATGAGGAATGGAAGTACACCAGCGTGGCTGCGCTGGAAAAGCTGTCGTTGTCCTGTGCTCCGGTGGCGCCGGTGTCCCTTGAATGGGCTTCGCTGAAGGACAGGGTCGTTCTGCCCGAGGCGCGTCACCGTCTGGTTTTTGTGGACGGCGTTTTCCAACCCGCACTTTCCCGTGTGGACGGGCTGCCCACCGGATTGCGCATGGGGGCACTCTCCGCGCAGTCGGTTCAGGATAGCCTCAGGCTGCAAGGGCTGCTGGAACAAGGACAGCGACGTACGCCGTTTGCGGCCCTGAATGCGGCTTTCATGGCAGAAGGCGCCTGGGTGACTGCCGGGGCCGGTGTCCGGATGGAAGATCCGATCCTGGTCCTGTTTGTGGCAACCCAGGGCCAGCGTGCCATGCATCTGGCCAACGCCTATGAAGCGGCTACGGGTAGCGCATTCGCCGTGGTGGAACAGTATCTGGGGATGACGGACGAGCCTTACCTGGTCAACGGCGTCACGAGTGCGAACCTGAGTGAAGGCGCCACAATCTCCCATGTCAAGATTCAACAGGAAGGCGTTCGTGCCTATCACATCGCGGCATTGGAAGCGGTGCAAAAACGCAGCAGCCATTTTAATTCGCACTCCTTTGCGCTTTCAGGTGCCCTGGGGCGCAACGATATCGAAGCCGTTTTGGCAGAACCGGAAGCCGCCGTATCCATGAAAGGACTGTACCGGGTATCCGGTCGTGAGCTTCAGGATTTCCACACCACCATCCTGCATGACAGCCCGGATTGCACCAGCGACGAATGCTTCAAGGGTGTTCTGAATGAAGCCGGTCGCGCAGTATTCAATGGCAAGATTCGGGTTGCCCCCGATGCGCAGCACACCCTGTCGCAACAGTCCAATCACAACCTGTTGTTGTCGGACCAGGCCGAGGTGGACACCAAACCGCAGCTGGAAATTTTTGCCGATGACGTCAAATGCAGTCATGGCGCTACAGTGGGTCAACTCGATGAAGAGCAATGGTTCTACCTGCGCTCTCGCGGCATTGAGGCCGATCATGCCCGTGCGCTGTTGATTGAAGCATTTGCATTGGACGTTCTGACGGGCATCGAACCGCCAGCCTTGCGTGAGGCCCTGGAGTCCCTGTTGCGGAGGACGGCTCATGTTTGATGTGGAGGCATTGCGCATCCAGTTTCCCATCCTGAAACGCGAAGTCCATGGCCGTTCCCTGGTCTATCTGGACAACGCGGCGACCAGTCAAAAACCGCGTTCGGTGATTGATGCGGAACGCCACTATTACGAAGTGCTGAATGCCAACATCCATCGTGGCGTCCATGCGCTGAGCCAGGAAGCTACGGATGCGTTCGAGGCCGCGCGCGACAAGGTGCGTGACTTTTTGAAGGCCCGCCGTCGCGAGGAGATCATCTTCACTCGGGGCGCCACGGAGGCCATCAACCTGGTGGCGCATAGTTGGGGCCGCTCAGAGCTCAAACCGGGCGATGAAATCCTGGTCAGCGAAATGGAGCATCATGCCAACATCGTGCCCTGGCAGCTCTTATGCGAAGCCACGGGTGCCGTGCTGAAGGTGATCCCTATCGACGAGCGGGGAGCCCTGGTGCCAGGTGCGGTGGAATCCATGGTCAATGCGCGCACCAGGCTGGTGGGCATTACCCAGGTGTCCAACGCGCTAGGCACCGTCAATCCGGTGGCCGAGATCATTCGCCTGGCCCATGCAGTGGGTGCCGTGGTGCTGGTGGATGGAGCGCAGGCGGTACCGCACATGGCAGCAGACGTCACTGCCCTGGATTGCGACTTCTATGTGTTTTCCGGACACAAGCTCTATGGCCCCACCGGGATTGGTGTGTTGTATGGCAAGCAGGCCCTGCTGGAAAAAATGCCGCCTTACCAGGGCGGGGGCGACATGATTTCCCAGGTCACTTTCAGGAAAACCACTTACAACGATTTGCCCTACAAGTTTGAGGCAGGCACCCCCCACATTGCCGGAGTGGTGGGATTGGGGGCAGCCATTGATTTCGTTCATTCCGTGGGACTGGAGGCCATCGCAGCTCATGAAGACCGATTACTGGCTTATGCCACGCAACAGGCCGAATGTTTTGAAGGTCTCAGGATCATCGGGACGGTCCCCGGCAAGGCCAGCATTCTGTCTTTTGTCCTGAAGGGGGTTCATCCTCATGACATCGGCACCATCTTGGACAATGAAGGGGTGGCCATTCGTACGGGGCATCACTGCGCCATGCCGGTCATGGATCACTTTGGTGTGCCGGCCACGGCCAGGGCTTCTTTCGCCCTGTATAACACGACCGCAGAAGTGGATGCGCTGTTTGGCGCCCTGCGACGGGTTGAGGAGCTATTTTTGAAATGAGCAATCTGCGCGACCTCTATCAGGAAGTGATCTTTGATCACAACCGGCACCCCAGGAATTTCGGGCCACTCCCCGATGCCAATCGTCATGCCGACGGATTCAACCCGCTTTGCGGGGACAGGCTGACCCTGAATTTGCGGGTCCAGGACGGGATCATTCAGGACGCGCGGTTCGAAGGGTCTGGTTGCGCCATTTCCACCGCTTCGGCATCGCTCATGACCGAAGCCCTGAAAGGAAAAACGGAAGCCGAGGCTGCGGTACTGTTTGAAGGGTTTCATCATATGGTGATGGGGGAGGCAACGACCGTTGATCTGGGAAAGCTGGCTGTACTGGCGGGTGTGAGCGAGTTTCCTGCACGGGTCAAGTGTGCGTCCCTGGCATGGCATACCCTGAATGCAGCACTAAAAAATGAAGCCGATCCAGTGTCTACGGAGTAATCATGTCAGTGTTTGAATGGTTGGGAAAATCTGAGCCAACTCCTGCCGATGAGACAGAGGCGCCAAGCGCTCGGGAAGCGCTGGAAGAATCCGTGATTGCAGCGCTCAAGACGGTTTTTGACCCGGAAATTCCGGTCAATATCTATGATCTCGGCCTAATCTATGGCATATCCATCGACCCGGAATCTGCCCATGTGGACATTCAGATGACGCTTACCGCGCCGGGATGCCCTGTGGCGCAAACGTTTCCGGGTGAAGTGGAGCGCCGGGTCATGGAAGTGCCCGGGATCAACAGCGCCAAAGTGGAGCTGGTCTGGGAACCCCCCTGGACCCGCGATCGCATGACCGAGGCGGCCGTGTTGAGCCTGGGCATGCTCTGAATGCAATTTCATGCTGCTGTTTTGCACGCTGATGGCGCCAAGTCCCGAAATAATGGGAGTGATGGGCTGCCGGAGGTGTCATGGCATTTGCGTTGGTTTACAGCAGGGCATTGGTGGGAGTTGCTGCTCCGTTGGTGCAAGTAGAAGTTCACCTGGCCAATGGCTTGCCACAGTTTCACCTGGTTGGATTGCCCGATGCAGAAGTGCGCGAAAGCCGTGAGCGGGTTAGGGCTGCCCTGGCCAATTGCGGATTCAAGTTCCCATCCCGTCGAATCACCGTCAATCTTGCTCCCGCTGACCTTCCCAAGCAGTCCAGTCGTTTTGATCTGCCGATTGCCCTGGGCATTCTCGCAGCTTCAGGCCAGATTGTGGACCATCATCTCGGGGATTACGAATTTGCGGGGGAGTTGGCGCTGAGTGGCGAATTACGACCGGTGCAGGGTGCGCTACCGATGGCCGTGGCTGTGGGCAGGAACGGCAGGCAGTTCGTGCTTCCTGACGCCAGTGCTGCCGAGGGGATGTTGGCAGGCCAGACACCAATCCTGCCCGCGCGTCACTTGCTGGAAGTTTGCGAACACCTGTCAGGGGCGCGGCAACTTCCGGTACAGCATCCGGCGGGTATTCTGGCTGAGCCGGATTATCCCGACATGGCGGATGTCCGGGGGCAGCAACATATCAAACGGGCGCTTGAGGTTGCGGCTGCGGGAGGACACCACGTATTGATGGTGGGGCCTCCGGGAACGGGAAAGTCCATGCTGGCAGCACGTTTCCCAGGGATATGCCCTCCCCTGACCGACGACGAAGCACTTGAGGTGGCTGCCCTGCAGGCGTCCAGCCAGGACCGCTTTGCCATGGACCAGTGGCGCCGCCGCCCCTTTCGTCACCCTCATCATTCCGTCACGGCTGCGGCCATGACGGGAGGGGGCACGCATTCGCGGCCCGGTGAAGTCTCGCTGGCCCACTGCGGAACCCTGCACCTGGACGAGATGGCAGAATTCGAAAGGCGGGTGCTGGAAATGCTGCGCGAACCCATGGAAACCGGCATCATCACCATTTCTCGCGCTGCGCGCAAAATGGTCTACCCCGCCCGGTTTCAACTGGTGGGTGCCATGAATCCCTGCCCTTGCGGTTA
>DAIBBI010000073.1:0-3322 GCA_027442615.1 Ferrovaceae bacterium
GCCATGTTTCCATTCGTCATGCCGTCCTCCTCCATGCCCAATGCCAGCCTGACGGTATGGGACAGCGTATCGAGCAAGGGCACGCTGGGGATCATGCTGGTGGCCACCCTGATCTTCGTGCCCATCATCATCTTCTACACGTCCTGGGCGTACCGGGTCATGGCGGGCAAGGTTACAGTAGCCTATGTGCAGAAAAACGACCACTCGGCCTATTGACGTTAACGAGATCAGAAGGAGCGTGAAATGTGGTACTTTTCTTGGGTATTAGGCATCGGGTTTGCCGTGTTGCTGGCCATTCTCAATGCCATGTGGGGTGAAAATCAGGCGGCCCGGTCGCAAATGGGACAGTCTGACGACGATTGATAACTCTGGAGAGCAAATCATGGAAAAGAACGTGGGTGGCATCGATCGGGTACTGCGCGTCGTGGTAGGGGCAGCACTCATGGCCGCTACTGCAACGGGCAAGATTGGCGGGTGGGGCTGGATAGGCGTGCTGCCCCTGGTTACGGGGCTATTGGGTTTTTGCGGCGCTTACAAGCTGTTCGGGCTCTCCACCTGTCCGCTGAAGAAGTCCTGAGCGTTACACAAAGCGGGCGATGAAGGCCCGCTCCAGTCCGGCAGGCAGCGGCATGCGCACTTCGTGCCCGCTGCCGGGGGCAACCTCAACGGGCGCTCCTTCATGATTCAGGAGTGTTTCCAGCTGAATTTCCAGGTTTCCGCTGGGATGGATCACTTCCAGGCGGTCACCCCGGCTGAAACGGTTTTTGACGGTGATGCGGGCCATGCCCCCGGCGTCGTAACCCAACACATCACCCACATACAGGCTGCGTTCCGATTCCGAATGGCCGCGCAGGTAATTCTGGTAATCCTGGTCGGGATGACGCTCGTAAAACCCCGCGGTGTAGCCCCGATTGGCCAGCCCTTCCAGCGCACTCAGCAGGCGTGGGTCCAGTGGCCTGCCGGCGACTGCATCGTCAATGGCCTGGCGGTAGGACTGGCAGGTGCGCGCCACATAGTAGGCCGATTTGGTGCGCCCCTCGATCTTGAGGGAGTCCACGCCCATGGCCACCAGTTGCTGCACATGCTCGATGGCGCGCAGATCCTTTGAATTGAGGATGTAGGTGCCATGCTCGTCTTCCTCGATGGGCATGAGTTGGCCGGGGCGCATCGACTCTTCCAGAAGGTAAACATCCCCGGTGGCATTTTCTGCGGCTGGTTTGAGCTTGTAGTCCCAGCGACAGGAATTGGTGCAGGTGCCCTGATTGGGGTCGCGGTGGTTGAAGTAACCCGACAGCAGGCAGCGACCGGAATAGGCAATGCACAGGGCGCCGTGGACGAACACCTCCAGTTCCATGTCGGGACATTCCTGGCGGATTTCGGCCACTTCGTCCAGCGACAGTTCGCGCGAGAGGATGACGCGCGACACCCCCAGCTGTTTCCAGAACCGGATGGCGGCGTAGTTGACTGTATTGGCCTGCACCGACAGGTGAATGGGCATGTCCGGCCAGGTTTCACGCACCATCATGATCAGCCCGGGGTCAGCCATGATCAGGGCGTCAGGTTTGAGTGCCACCACGGGGGCCATGTCGGCAAGATAGGTTCGGACTTTGGCGTTATGGGGCAGCACATTGCTGACCAGATAAAACTGCTTGCCCAGTGCGTGCGCCCGCGCGATACCTGTCGCAAGCTGGTCGAGCTTGCCAAAATCGTTATTGCGCACGCGCAGGCTATAGCGGGGCTGCCCTGCATAGATGGCATCCGCACCAAAGCGAAAGGCAGTCTCCAGCATGTCCAGCGTGCCCACGGGAGCCAGCAGTTCGGTGGGTCGGGTTTTAGTGGCCATGAGGCAGGTAATTCATGAGTTGTTGCGGTTCGTCGATGATGCCCAGAGCATGCCATTCCTCGGGTGGGCGGCCGGCCCCCAGATAACCGTAGCGCGCAATCACGCCGCCCATGCCAGCAGCCTGGGCCGCCTGCATGTCGCGCTCGTCGTCCCCCACGTAGAGGACGCGCTCGGGGATGAGCTCCATTTCGCGAGCGGCGCCCAACAGGGGGTCGGGATAGGGTTTGGGTTTTGCGTAGGTGTCGCCACTGACCACGCAGGCAGCGCGCTCAGCCAGGCCTAGTTGTGCCACCAGCGGATCTGTGAAACGGGCCAGCTTGTTGGTGACGATGCCCCAGGGCAGGCCACGGGCCTCGAGGGTGGACAGCAATTGCGGAATTCCCTCAAACAGCACGGTGTGCCGACACAGGTTATCCCGGTACAACTGCAGGAATTCATCCCGCAGTTCTTCAAAATAAGGATCGCCGGGCTGTACGCCAAAGCCCACGTCCAGCAATCCACGGGCGCCTTGTGAGGCACGCGGGCGGATGCGTTCCAGCGTGACCGGGTCGCGTCCATAGCGCAGCAGCAGGGTGTTGAGCGCATAGCCAAGGTCGGGTGCGGTATCCGCCAGGGTACCGTCAAGGTCAAACAAAATGCCCTGGATCACGTCGGTTGGCAGCGCACCAGATAATTGACGCTGGTGTCCTGTCCCAAGGTATAGGTTTTGAACAGCGGGTGATAGCTCATGCCCTTGAAGGCATTCACCTGCAGGCCGGCACTGCGTGCCAGGCGCGCCAGCTCGGAAGGTTTGATGAAACGGCCGTATTCATGAGTGCCACGCGGCAGCAGCTTGAGGATGTATTCCGCGCCGATGATGGCCATGACGTAAGACTTGAGGTTGCGGTTGAGCGTGGAAAAAAACACCTGTCCTCCCGGTTTGAGCAGGGTCGCACAGGCTTTGATGGTGCTGGCCGGATCGGGCACGTGTTCCAGCATCTCCATGCAGGTCACCACGTCGAAACTGGCCGGGTGCTCGGCAGCCATGGCCTCGGCGCTGACCAGGCGGTAGTCCACCTGAAGGCCGCTCTCCAGGAGGTGCAGTTGCGCCACGCTCAGGGATTTTTCAGCCAGGTCGATGCCCGTGACGAGTGCGCCCTTGCGTGCCATGGCCTCGGCGAGGATGCCCCCGCCGCAGCCCACATCCAGAACCCGTTTGCCTTGCAGCCCCACGGAGGCATCAATCCACTCCAGGCGGAGTGGATTGATGTCGTGCAGCGGTTTGAACTCGCTGTGGGGATCCCACCAGCGGTGGGCCAGTGCGCTGAACTTGGCTAGTTCAGCGGGATCCTGGTTACTCCTTGTCAAACCAGATGTCCGCGCGACGGTTCTTGGCGCGGCCTTCCTTGGTCTTGTTGCTGGCCACGGGATCGCGCTCGCCATGCCCTTCGGTGCGGATTTTGGTGGCAGGCACGCCCTTGCTCACCAGATAATCCTTGA
>DAIBBI010000002.1:0-6421 GCA_027442615.1 Ferrovaceae bacterium
CCAGTTGTTGTTGACTACATCAATCTATTCATGCCAGGAATCGGGGTGATGCCTTCCTGATCACCTCCGGTAAGCAATGACATCCTCAAGGGCCACGGCAAGCGCAATCAACTGCTCATGTACCATCCAGTATCGGCGCTTCTCTTCCAGAGTCCAGGTAATGCCTGACGGGTAGCAACGCTTGATCAATGCGCCCAGACGCCGCAGCTCGCTCACACTATGAGGGTCTACCACCGAACAGATGTCCCTGGCCAGCGTTGCACGACGAATAAAGCCGCTGGTTGCAAGATTAGCTTTCCTGGCCTTATTCAAAATCGCTTGGTGCACGTTTTCGTCACATCGAAACCCGATACGTAATTTTCTATTCATGGAAGCCCTCCCCTGTCATTGGCTAATCCGTCAGCACGGAAGCACTTGAATTGTTCTTGAGACAAGCGCAGCGCGGAGCAAAATTGCCCGGCTTTTGGTGTCGGGTGTCGGGCGGAGCCTGACCAAGGGGGTTGTGCGGCATTTTCCCCATGAGCGGCCGTAGGGCGTCCATGGGGAAAATGTACGTACAACCCTTACCTTGTACCGGGTTTCGCGATTTTGTTTGCGGTTTTGAAACTCGATGGACTGTGGTGGGCAAGCATGGGAGCTGTTTCCCTTCTACTGCCCTCCATCTGGTGCGAATGATGGCCCCACACGCGCATCTGGAATCGGACACAGAAGCGGACTTGCAAGCGGACATAAATAACTATTGATTGTCAGTTAATGTATGATACATAATGGTTTATTATTTAAAAGAAGAAGACATTAAACCGGACATTAAAGTGGTGAAAGACCGTAAAGAGACTGTTTCCCAGATGGAGCCCTTGCTCATCGGCGAGAGTTCGCGTCATCGCCCTGCCCTGACCGATCTGGCCCTTGAACTGGCGCAGAAAAGCGCTGGGTTCCGTCGCAGCCTGCCCGAAAGCCTGCTGGCCTCTCTGTCTGATCTCGTGCGGGCGATGAACTGCTACTACAGTAACCTGATCGAAGGGCACGATACCCATCCCATCGATATCGAGCGAGCCCTCCAGGACGACTACAGCAGGGACGCTAAAATGCGCGACCTCCAGATTGAGGCGAAAGCACACATCATGGTCCAGCAATGGATCGATAGCGGAGGGCTTAAGAACCACGCCGTCACCGCCGAATCAATCCGCGAAATCCACCGACGCTTTTGCGAGCTCCTGCCAGAGGACTTGCTGTGGATCGAATATCCCACAACGAAGGAACGGATACGGCTGATTCCCGGTGAACTGCGTGACCGCGATGTCATCGTCGGCCATCATGTCGCAATCAGCCCAGCCACCGTACCTCGATTTCTGCAACGGTTCGAAGAAGTTTACAGCCCCCTCGGCAAAACCGAAGCCATACTGGCATCGGCGGCAGCGCATCACCGGCTGGTCTGGATCCACCCGTTTCTCGATGGCAACGGCCGCGTTGCCCGGCTGATGTCCCATGCCACCCTGCTACAAGCCCTTGATACAGGCGGGGTGTGGTCGATCGCTCGCGGCCTCGCCCGCAGCGTGCAGAATTACAAGGAGCACCTTTTTGCCTGCGACCAAACCCGGCGCAACGATCTCGACGGAAGAGGCAATCTGAGCGAAGAAAATCTCGTGGAATTTACGCGGTTCTTCCTCACCATCTGCATCGACCAAGTCAACTTCATGGAACGTCTGATGCAGCCAGATCATCTGCGCGCGCGCATTCTGCAGTGGGCCGAAGAAGAGATCAGGCTCGATCAGCTACCACCAAAATCAGGCAGCATTCTCGAAGCCATGCTCTACCGCGGCGAGATCCCCCGCGCTGATACCGCCAATATCGTCGGCACCGGCGAGCGTCAAGCCCGCCGCATCGTCTCCGCCCTGCTACAAAAAGGCGTGCTCACGTCGGAAAGCACGCGCGCTCCGCTGCGCCTCGCCTTCCCCGCGACGCTCGCATCGCGCTGGATGCCCGGGCTGTTTCCAGAAAGGACAGGGTAAGGGGGGTATTACCGGGGATATCGTGAGAAAATCAACAAGGCTGGCAGCACCCATCCGCCATGAGTAACTTTGTGAGTAACGACAATTTGTCGAAAGTGGGAAAACCCCCATTCATGCGCCTTTCTGTCGGTTATTGGGTGCCGCCGCCCCACCAATTTAAGATCCAAGAAAGTCCAGCGCCGTCCAAAAGACGGCGTTTTTCCTTGTATTTACATCAAATTAGCGTCCAAAAACGTCCAGCTTTTACCCCTTGCAGCCAGGAATACCTTGATGCTGACGTTGCCTGCATCAAGCAACTGATCATCACACAGTGGTTCGAAGCTATAGTTCACCAAGCCGCGGTCGGACTCGTGTAGACAGTAGGGAATGCCCGGCTTTCAGTCAGAGCCCGACCGCCAATTGGCGGTATCCGGCATCTCGTGTGAACTGCCAACAAATGAGGTGTTAGCGTTTTAGATTGCGGCAGAAATTTTCGTGCGTTCCGACCAGCAATAGCACACGAGTCGTTGGATTGTACTCGTAGGCCAGCAAAAACAATCGGTTCACACAATTGAACTTATGAACATGAATACCGGATAAATCGCCTTTCTTGGCTTCCCCAATGGCTGGGTCACGAATGATGTCGGCAACGGCCTGATCGACCGCATCCTTCTGGTTGTTGTGCAATTTCTTGTAGGCGCGCAGGAAGGCGTTGGTTTGTAGTACCCGAAGATCAGTCACGGAATTGCCCTGGCACAAACGGCGCGAGCTGTCGGCGATCTTCTGTTCTGGCAATCAATAACTCCCTGACGAACTCGATTGGAAGATCGGGATTGTCCAGAGCAACCTTACCCATCTTGGCCCAGAATTCAAGCTGGCCTGATATCGTGCGGCATTCGCCCTTTGATGCGGCTTTTGCTTGCTCGTACAGTTCGTCTTCAATTCGGACTGGCATACTCATGATTCCCTCCGCATGGCTACATAAGTAAGCAACTGTAGCTGATTGTAGTATAAATGGCAAATCACCTCCGCAGACCGGATGCCCTTTAATTGATCGACAGTGGCACTCGGGTATTTTCGGAGGTAATTTGATATTTCAGAAATAATGAAATTTTAAAATATTTCATTTGTTATATAAAAATCAATATGTTACATGCGACAGTCGCCATCGCCAACAACCAAAAACCCCATCCCTGAAAGGATGGGGTCAGCCCAGCCGCTTCAACACCGATTCAACGCATGCCTCAGGACTTGCCGTGTCGGCATTCAAATGAATTTCTGGCGCTTCGGGCGGTTCGTAGGGGCTGTCGATGCCTGTGAAGTTTTTGAGTTCGCCCTGGCGCGCCTTGGCGTACAACCCTTTCTGGTCCCGCCGCTCGCATTCTGCCAGCGGCGTGTCCACAAACACTTCCAGAAATTCGCCCTCAGCAAACAGCCCCCGGGCCATGCGGCGCTCGCTGCGGAACGGTGAGATAAAGCTCACCAACACGATCAGGCCGGCATCCACCATGAGTTTTGCCACTTCCGCCACACGCCGGATGTTCTCGACGCGGTCCGCTTCCGTAAACCCCAGATCCCGGTTGAGTCCATGGCGCACGTTGTCGCCATCCAGCAGGTAGGTGTGTTTGCCCTCAAGATGTAAGCGTTTTTCCAGCAGGTTGGCGATGGTGGACTTGCCTGAGCCGGACAACCCTGTAAACCAGATGCAACGGGGTACCTGGTGCTTCTGCTGGGCGCGGGAGCGCTGATTGATTTCAAGGGCCTGCCAGTGGATGTTACTGGCCCGACGCAGTGAAAACTCGATCATTCCGGCGCCCACCGTATCCAGGGTGAGCTTGTCCATCAGAATAAAGCCACCGAGGGTCCGGTTGACACGGTAAGGCTCGAATACCAAAGGCGCGCTGGTGGCAATGTTTACGGTGGCGATTTCGTTCAGGCCCAGGGTCTTGGCAGCCAGTTGAGCACCGGTATTCACGTCCTCGCGGTACTTGATTTCGGTCACCGAGGCGGTCACTTCCCGATATCCCAGCTTCATCAGGTACTGCCGGCTCGGAGTCAGGGCATGGTCAGTCATCCACAACAACCGCGCCTCGAACTGGTCAGCCACTTCGGGCGGGGCCTGCGTGGCAGCGAGTACATCACCGCGGCTGACATCCACCTCATCCTCCAGGGTCAGCGTCACGGCGTCACCAGAGCGGGCCTGCGCCACTTCTGCAAAACCCGCCAGCACCGCTTTGACACGCGTCTGCACACCCGAAGGCAGCACGCGCACCACGTCTCCCGGATGGACCATGCCCTCCGCAATACGGCCACAAAACCCCCTGAAATCCAGATTGGGCCTGTTAACCCATTGCACGGGCATGCGAAAAGCGGCTCTTGGCTGATGCTGCTGCACCACCACCGTATCCAGATACGCCATCAAGGGGGGGCCAGAGTACCAGGGGGTGTGCGCACTGGGGTTCAACACATTGTCCCCGGTAAGGCCCGACAGTGGGATGGCCTGGATTCCAGCAAATCCAAGGCCCTCGGCAAAGGCGCGGTAATCGGCCACGATGGCGTTGTACACACCCTCGTCAAAGCCCACCATATCCATCTTGTTGACTGCCAGCACCACGTGGCGTATGCCCATCATGGCCACGATCCGGCTGTGGCGCCGGGTCTGTACCAATACGCCCTTGCGCGCGTCGATCAGGATCACGGCAAGATCTGCGGTAGAAGCGCCGGTGGCCATGTTGCGGGTGTACTGTTCGTGACCGGGGGTATCGGCCACGATGAAGCGGCGCCGATCGGTGGAAAAAAAACGGTAGGCCACGTCGATGGTGATACCTTGCTCACGCTCCGCCTGCAGGCCATCCACCAGGAGGGCCAGATCAAGGTGTTCACCCTGGGTGCCATACTGGCGGGAGTCACTGGCGAGGGACTGAAGCTGGTCATCGAATATGGCCTTGCTTTCAAACAACAGTCGCCCAATCAGCGTGCTTTTGCCATCATCCACGCTGCCACAGGTGATGAAGCGCAGGGTTTCCCTGGTTTGCTGGTTTTCCAGAAAATCTTCAAGGGCCTGAGAATCTGGTGCCACCATCAGAAATACCCCTCCTGCTTTTTCTTTTCCATGGAGCCAGGCGCATCGGTGTCGATGAGCCGGCCCTGGCGCTCAGAACTGCGCGCATTGAAGGTCTCGGCAATGACTGCTTCCAGGGTATCGGCCTCGGACTCGATGGCAGCCGTCAGCGGCCAGCATCCCAGGGTACGAAAGCGTACGCACCGGATTTCCACCTGCTCACCCGGGGCAAAGGGAAACCGCTCGTCGTCCACCATGAGCCATTGGCCACCGCGCCTGACCACGGGGCGTTCCGCTGCCAGATATAAGGGCACGATGGGAATGCGCTCCGCATGGATGTACTGCCAGATATCGAGCTCGGTCCAGTTGGACAGGGGAAAGACGCGAATCGATTCGCCCGCGTGAATGTGCGTGTTGTAGAGCGCCCAGAGCTCGGGGCGCTGGGCCTTGGGGTCCCAGCGATGGCCGCCCGCCCGGAAGGAGAATATGCGTTCCTTGGCACGGGATTTTTCCTCATCCCGGCGGGCCCCGCCAAACACCACGTCAAATCCGTGCTGGTCCAGCGCCTGTTTGAGCGCCTGGGTTTTCATGACATCCGTGTGGTAGCCGCTGCCATGGGTGAAGGGGCCCACCCCCGCAGCCACCCCCTCGGGGTTGGTGTGCACGATAAGCTTCATGCCGCTTTCTGCCACCATGCGGTCGCGATGGGCATACATGGCCTTGAACTTCCAGCCGGTATCCACGTGCAACAGGGGAAATGGAGGGGGGGCAGGATAAAACGCCTTGCGCGCCAGGTGCAGCATGACGGAAGAGTCCTTGCCGATGGAATAGAGCATGACAGGGTTGCGCGCTCCCGCAACCGCTTCACGGATGATTTCCATTGCTTCGGATTCCAGTGGCAGCATTCGTTACAGGCCCAGTATGATCAACCCCCCGGCCGCAATGGCCAGAACGGCCATGACCATTCCCATTCCAGAAAAACTGAAATGGATGATGTGTGACAAACCGCTGAGAACAAGCCAGATTCCCAGCAAAAACGAACCGATACTTCTCGATAATTTCATCGAAACAATCCCTTGGTTTATTGATTCAACTTCAACGGTCCCGGGTGAAAACCCCGGTCAGGGTGAAAAACCGGCCCTATGCATCGGCCAATCGCCGGCCCATGAGCCCCAGTACCTTTCGCCGTTTTACCTGCAATTCAAACTGGTCGATCGGTATGGGTTTGCCAAAAAGGTAGCCCTGAAAATGGGTGCACCCCTTTTTCATGAGCAATTGTAACTGCTCTTCTGTTTCAACGCCTTCTGCAATGACACCCAGGTTCATGCTACGGGCCATGGCAATGATCGTTCGTACGATGGCCCTGTCATTG
>DAIBBI010000003.1:0-7774 GCA_027442615.1 Ferrovaceae bacterium
CGTCATCCGCTACCTGGGCGAGCAGGCCCTCTGGTCGGTGTTCAAGGCCATGGCGCTGGCTGCCCTGCTGTGGGCTGCACTGGCGTTCATGACGCAGATGACGGGGCTGGAAGGCGTGCCCCGTTCGGTGCCGCTGCTCTACGGCCTGATCGGGCTTGCCCTGGTGGGCGGTTCGCGCTTTGCCGCCCGCTGGCTGCTGTGGTTGCCGTTGCGCGAACGCTTTGCCGGGCGACAGGTGCTGATCTACGGGGCGGGAGATGCGGGATGGCAACTGGCCGCAGCCTTGCGCCAGGGCCATGAATTTTTCCCCGCCGGTTTTCTGGATGACGACCCGGCCCTGCACGGCAAGGATGTGGGCGGGTTGCGCGTGTATGCGCCCGCCCAGTTGCGCCACCTGGTGGAGCGTTTTGACATCCACGACGTCATCGTCACGCTGCCCTCGGCTTCCAGCGCGCGCCGGCGCGAAGTGGTGGCGTTTCTGGAGCAGTACCCGGTGCGGGTGCGCATCCTGCCCGCCCTGGTGGACATCGCCAACGGGCGGCACCTCATCAACATGGTGCGCGAAGTGGACATCGGAGACCTTCTGGGGCGCGATCCGGTCGCCGCCGACCCCACCCTTCTGGGGCGATCCATCACCGGCAAATCCGTGCTGGTCAGCGGAGCGGGGGGCTCCATCGGCGCAGAGCTGTGTCGCCAGATTGCGGTGCTGCGCCCCACCCGGCTGGTGCTGCTGGAAGCCAGCGAACATGCGCTCTACCAGGTGGACCGGATGCTGCGTGCCATGGCCGACTTCGAGATCGTGCCCTGCCTGGGCTCCGTGGGGGATGCGAGGCTGCTCACGCGCCTCTTTGACGAGCAGGGCATCAGGACCGTGTATCACGCAGCGGCGCACAAGCACGTGCCGCTGGTGGAGATCAACGCCCTGGAAGGCGTTCGCAACAACGTGCTGGGCACCTTCGCGCTTGCCGAGGCGGCCTATGCGGCAGAGGTGGATACCTTCGTGCTGATCTCCACCGACAAGGACGTGCGCCCGGCCAACGTCATGGGGGCTACCAAGCGCTGGGCCGAGCTGATCGTGCAATCCATGGCGCAGCGTGCCGCAGCGGAGGGGCGCCGGCAAAGCTTCTGCGCCGTGCGTTTTGGCAACGTGCTGGGTTCAAGCGGTTCGGTGATTCCGCTGTTTCGCGAACAGATTGCGGCGGGCGGACCGGTGACGGTAACCCACGCCGAGGTGACGCGCTACTTCATGTCCATCCACGAAGCCGTGGAACTGGTCATCCAGGCGGGCAGCCTTGCCCATGGCGGGGAGATTTTCCTGCTCGACATGGGTGAACCGGTGCGCATTGCCGACCTTGCGCGCAACATGATTCGCCTGGCGGGGTTGGGCCATCAGGACATTGAAATCGTCTACACCGGCCTGCGCCCGGGCGAAAAACTCTTTGAGGAACTGCTCATCGCCAGCAGCATGGCCTCGCCCACCGCGCATCCCAAGATCATGCAGGCAGATGAACCCTGCCTTGCCGAAGCGGTGCTGCTGTCTGCCGTGGCGCGGCTGCGCAAAGCGGTGCTGGCCCGCGACGAAGCGGTCGTGCGGGCGGTGCTGACGGAGGCGCCCTAGTTTGGCATAATCCCAAGACTGTGGTCGGACTGCCATGATCACAGGTTCCCACATTCGGAGGTGACATGTCCCACGCTTACACCCTGAAGGTCAACGGCCAGACACACATCGTTCAGGCGGATGATCCCAAAATGCCCCTGTTGTACGCCCTGCGCAATGATCTTGAATTGCGCGGTCCGCGTTTTGGCTGCGGGCTTGGTCAATGCGGCGCCTGTACGGTCCACCTGGAAGGCGTTGCGGTGCGTTCATGCAGCGTGTCCATCAGCGATGCGGCAGGCAAATCCATCACCACGCTTGAAGGCCTGGGCTCCCCCGAGCACCCCCATCCCATCCAGCAAGCCTTCATTGACGAGCAGGCAGCCCAGTGCGGCTACTGCATCAATGGCATGATCATGCAGGCCAAGGCCCTGCTGGACCAGAACAAGCATCCCAGCGAACAGCACATTCGCGATGCGCTGGCGCTCAACCTGTGCCGGTGCGGCACCCATGCCCGCATCATCCGCGCCGTGCAGCGCGCTGCTGCAGCACTTGCCTGAGGGAGACGCCCATCATGACGCATGACATCCTGACCCGCCGCACCTTTCTCAAGAGCGCCGGTTCGCTGATAGTGACTTTTACCCTCCTGCCGCAGCACAGCCAGGCTGCAGACGCTGCCACCGCTGCCACGGCGCACGCCAAAAGCGTGGCCACCGACGCCGTGGATGGCTTCATCGAAATCCATCCGGACAACACGGTGACGATCTATTCGGGCAAGGTGGACCTGGGTACCGGCGTGCGCACCGCCATCACCCAGATCGCCGCGGAGCAGCTGGACATGCCACTCTCGGCGGTGACGGTCATCCAGGGCGATACCCTGACCACCCCGGATCAGGGCGTGACCTTTGGCAGCCTCTCCATCCAGGTGGGCGGCATGCAGATTCGCCAGGCCTGTGCCACGGCGCGCGCTGCCCTGGTGCAGCGTGCGGCCCATCAGTTCAAGGCTCCCGCCGAGTCCATCAAGACCCATGAAGGCCAATGCTGGCACGGCGGCGAGAGCGTGCCCTACGCCAAGCTGATCGAGGCCGAAGGGCTGATCCTCAAGGTGGACCCCAAGGCTCCCGTCAAGGCGCCGGCCGATTACCAGATCGTGGGCAAGTCGGTGGCGCGTCTTGACATTCCCGGCAAGGTCACCGGTCGCTTTGAATACATGCAGGATTTTCGTCTGCCCGGCATGCTGCATGCCCGGGTCATCCGTCCTGCGGGGATGCAGGCCGAACTGCTGTCGGTGGATGATGCGGCGGCGCGCAAGGTGCCGGGGTTCGTGGCCACCGTGCGCGAAGGTAATTTTCTGGCGGTGGTGTCGCGCACCGAATGGGGCGCCATCCAGGCCAGCCAGGCCATCAGGCCCGTGTGGAGCCAGTGGCAGGGGCTGCCCGAACAGGAAAAGTTATGGGATTACGTCCGCAACACGGCCGTGAGCAAAAGCGAGGACCTGCAAAAGGTTGGCGATGCCGCAGCCGTGCTGCAGCAAAACGCCAAAAAGCTGCGGGCCACCTACGACTTCGCCATCCATACCCACGGCTCCATTGGGCCCTCGTGCGCGGTGGCCGAATGGAAGGACGACAAGGTCACCTGCTGGAGCGCGTCGCAACAAACCCATCTGCTGCGAAAACAGATTGCCCAGATGATGAAGGTGCCCGATGACAGCGTGCGCTGCATCTACATTGACGGGTCGGGGTGTTACGGGCGCAACGGTCACGAAGACGCGGCCTCCGACGCCGTGCTGATTGCCAAAGTGGTCAACCAGCCGGTACGCGTGCAGTGGATGCGCGCCGACGAGCATGGCTGGGATCCCAAGGGCCCGCCCACGTTGCTGGATTTTGAGGGGGCGGTGGACGACACGGGACATATCGCAGCCTGGTCGTCGCAGGCCTACATTCCGCAACGCCCCTCCCAGGTGTCGGTGACCCTGCTCACTGCCGACCTTGCCAACCGGCCCCATGAAGTGGCGCACCCGGGCAACATCCATCAGGCCCTGGCCATTGGCTACCAGGTGCCCAACCTCAAAACCACCGTACATTCCCTGAGCCATACCCCGTTGCGCGCCTCCTGGATACGCGCCCCGGGCCGGATGCAGAACACCTTTGGCAACGAGAGCTTCATGGATGAACTGGCGCATGCCGCCGGTGCCGATCCGGTGGCCTTTCGCCTGAGCCATCTCACCGATGCGCGTGGGCGCGAATGCCTGGAGCGGGTGGCACGCCTTGCCCAATGGCAGCCGCGCACGAGTCCGGCCAAGGCCGAGGGCGACCTGGTGCGTGGACGCGGGGTGTCGTACATCAAGTACGAACTGGTGCGCACCTACGTGGCCGTGGTGGCCGACGTGGAAGTCCACCGCAAGACCGGCAAGATCAGGGTCACAAACTTTTACGTGGCCCATGACTGCGGCCAGGTCATCAACCCCGACGGCCTGAAAAACCAGCTGGAAGGCAACATCATCCAAACCATCAGCCGCACCCTCCTGGAGGAGATCAGGTTCGACCGCTCGCACGTTACGACGCTGGACTGGAAGAGCTATCCCATCCTGACTTTTCCCGAGGTGCCGCACATTGCCATGGATCTGATCGACCGCCCCAACGAAAAGCCGTGGGGAGCAGGTGAGCCCACGGCATCGGTGGTGCCCTCGGCCATTGGCAATGCCGTGTATGATGCCATCGGGGTGCGACTGCGCTCCGTACCGTTTACTCCCCACAAAGTTCTGGAAGCCATGAGGACAAGCACATGAACCACTTTATTAAAATGAAATACCTGTTGGTGTCGTTGATGTTTGCTGCGGGCCTGGCCCAGGCTGCTGACGGCAAGACCGAATTGCTGTGGCTGGGACAATCTGCGGTGCGCATTTCCACGCCGGGGGGCAAGGTCATCCTGGTGGATCCCTTCATCACCAAAAACCCCAAGACGCCCGATCAATATAAAAACCTCGATGCGCTGGGCCACATCGACCTGATTCTCGTCACCCACGGTCACGCCGACCACCTGGGCGACGCCCCGGAGATTGCGAAGCGATACAACATTCCGGTCATCGCCGTGGCGGGACTGAACCAATCCCTGACGACGCTGGGGGTGTTGCCGCCCGAACTTGCGCCGCGCATGAACAAGTCGGGCACCATCACGCCCTTTGACGGCATCAAGATCACCATGGTCCATGCCGAACATACGTCTGAAGTGGTGTGGCACAACCCCGCCACCAACAAGGACGAAACCCATCCGGGCGGCGAGCCGGTGGGCTTCATCATCGAGATGGAAAACGGGTTCAAGATCTACCACATGGGAGACACCGGCCTGTTTGGCGACATGAAGCTCATTGCCGACTACTACCGGCCAGACCTGGTGTTGATTCCCATCGGGGGCCACTTCGTCATGAGCCCGCAGGATGCGGCCTATGCGGTGCGCTACTGGCTGAAGCCGCACTATGTCCTGCCGATTCACTACGGCACCTTCCCGGTGCTGAAGGGCACGCCCGAGGAGTTCATCAAGGCGCTGGGCCCCTCCCGCACCAAGGTGCTGGATTTGAAGCCTGGCGGTTCGGTCAGCTTCTAAGCCAGCCCAACCCCTGCGAGGTACCGGCCCGTGGCCGGTACTCGCAGCCGACGTACCCCTCGTAACCCAGCTCGTCGATCAGATCGAACAGGTAAGGGTAGTTCACTTCGCCCACGTCGGGTTCGTGCCGCTCAGGCACCCCTGCAATCTGCAGGTGTCCCACGCGTCCCCACGGCAGGTACTGGCGTAGCCGCGTGGCCAGATCGCCCTCCACGATCTGGCAGTGATACAAATCCATTTGCACCTTGAGATTGGATGATCCCACTGTATGGACCACGTCGTGCGCATCCGCCTGGTGGTTGAGGTGGTAGCCCGGCATGTCGCGCGGGTTGATGGGCTCGATCAGAATGTCGATTCCCAGGGGGGCCGCCTGGGCTGCAGCCCAGGCGAGGTTGTCCAGGTAGGTTGTACGGGCCCGGGCCGGATCGCTGCCTGTGACAACGATGCCGGCCATGACGCGCAGGCGGCGACAGTGGAGTGCGATGGCGTAGGGCAGGGCCTGTTCGCTGATGCTGCGGCGAAAGTCGGCCTCGCGTCCGGGGAGGGCCGCAAGGCCGCGTTCACCTGCTTCCCAATCTCCGGGTGGGGCATTGAATAGCACCTGCTGCAGGCACTGGTCCTGCAGATGCCGTGACAACGCCGCGGCCTCGAACGCATAGGGAAACATGAATTCAACGGCTTTAAACCCGTCGGCTCTGGCAGCTGCAAAACGGTCGTGAAAGCGATGTTCCTGGTACATCAGGGACAGGTTGGCGGCAAAGCGGGGCATGATCTGTTCTACGGATGCCGCGACGCCTATTCGGCCTGCAGGTGCATCACTTCCTGACGGTCAGACGGGCCCTCCGACAGGCTGGCACCAGTCAGATCATCTTCAAGCTCACGCAGCATCTGCCACAGCAGAACCCCCTGCGCATCCTCGTGCATCATTGCCTCAAGGGCTTGGCGCCCGGCGGCCTCTGCAGGCAGCATTTCCAGAAGCTGGGGCACCCATGCCCTGGTGAGTTTTCTGTCCTCGCGCTCTGTGTCTTCGCAGTAGAGCAGCCCGAGGCACAGAAATCCAACCCACTCGGGATGACGGACGTTTCGGGCAATCCATTGAAGGGAGGCGCGGGCCAGAATCCGGGAGAGGTAGCTTTGATGAGGAATGGGCCAGCCACCGATTTTAGGCAGCTGGTCCATGTCAAATTCCATGAGGCCATGCAGGCAGTAACCCGAAACGGTCCAGGTGGCCTGATCGGGGTGGTTACCCCTCAGTATTTCGCGAAAGCCAAGACGAAAATAGGCATGGCCACAGGTGGGGCAGTCCATCCGCCAGCACCAGCGCTCCATGGAAGCCAGTTCGCACAGGGCTTCGAAAGCATTTTTCGGGTCGGGTTTCAAGGGAGGAATGAGCGGTCTTGGTTACCTCAAAACGGAGGAATGCCCTGTTGATATGATTATAACCAACCCTCTGCGCCGAAAGGGGTGGATTTGGCGAAAGATGATGAAGAAATAATATGTTACGCCTTTAATAAGCGTTGGTTATATGGGTTTCAGGGCGGGAACGCTTCCGGGCCATCGCTCAACCCAGACAATGGCCGCCAGTGCAGTGAGGGCCCCTCCAGCCACATCCACAAGATAATGCCCGCCCTCCGTGGGGGTGGAAATGATCATGACGCCGTTGAGGATGGCGAACAGGGCAAACAGCGGGGTCTGGCGCATGGCCTGGGTCAGGAGGATGGCCAGCACCGTATGGTAGGAGGGAAACGAAATGAGTCCCTGGGTGTTGTACAGGTCGATGGTGCGCAGCGTGCCGTTTCGCAACATTTCAAAGTCGGGAAACCACCGGCCCAGCGATGGCCCGGCAGCGGGCAACAGGGCGGAAATGGCAATCGTCAACAGGCATGAGATGATCATGCTCTCCATGAACTTGCCAAGCTGCAACAAACGATAGGTAAACCCCAGATAAAGGGTTACGAACAGGGACTGGGGTAAAAAACTGATGTAGGCATAGTGCAGCACGGCTTTCAGGAACGCGTGGTGGCGCATCCATGACTGGGCCGTATTCCAGTCAAAGCCCAGCCTTCTGTCCCAGGAGCCCAGGACGTCATCGAACAGGGGTAGATTGACGCTCGTGACGAGGTAACTCAAGGCCGAAGCGGCACTTGAAAACACAATCAGCAACGTGGCAAAGCGGAGGGTCTGACTGATTCTTGCATCTCGCCGGTAGCGGTTGATGAATAGCGGGGATGCCAGGGCGGCAATGAAAAAAATCCGCCCCAGGAGGGAAGCCGGCGAAACGCTCCAGTTTCCAGCCAGGGCCCATACCGCATCCACGACGAGTATCAGAACGGATACCGCCCAGTAAAAGTTGAGGGAAATGTTTGCTGGCATCATCAAAGCGGAGATAGGCCTTATAATTGCCTCCATTCTATAGGACGACGCAAGGGGCGACATGGCAACATTTGACGAGATCAGGGGAGTATTGGGACAGACCCTGCAGCTGGGCGACCGGACGCTGACGCTGATGCCCGAAACCCCGTTGCTTGGTAACCTGCCGGAGCTGGACTCGATGGCCGTCGTCAACCTGATCGCGGC
>DAIBBI010000021.1:0-38360 GCA_027442615.1 Ferrovaceae bacterium
ACTTCACCCTGGTCAGGTTTTTCGGTGGCGGTATCAGGGATCACGATGCCCGAGGCCGTCTTGCGCTCTTCTTCGAGGCGTTTGACAATCACGCGATCATGTAACGGACGAATTTTCATTCGAAATTTCTCCTGCAAGAGGGTTGATTGGAAAATATTAGCACTCGGTATGTGCGAGTGCTAACAGTGTAAGGGTTGTCCATGCAGATATCAAGAGTGGTCTGTCGGTGTGGGGTCCTGCTGGGCCTCTGGTGCGGTTTGCTTTGGTCCGCCAGCGGGGCAGCCCAGCCCTTTGCCGTGGACCAGTTGCCCTCCGTTGTCCTACGCGCGCTGCAAGCTGCCCATATTCCCGCAGAGGCTGTTTCCATCGTCGTGCAGGATGTTGCGACACAGGACCGGTTGCTTGGCTGGAATGCGGATGTACCCCGAAACCCGGCCTCGCTGATGAAGCTAGTGACTACTTACTCTGCGCTCATGGCCCTTGGGCCCGCAAAAACCTGGGAAACCGAGATTCGGGGGCTGGAGCCCAAAGACGGGACCCTGGAGGGAAACCTGTATGTCGCGGGCGTGGGCGATCCCGGCCTGACACTGGAACGCTGGGAGACCCTGCTGCGTGCGTTGCGCATTCGAGGGGTCCGCGAGATTCGAGGCAATCTGGTGCTGGACACCAGCAGGTTTGTGGAAGGCGCCCAGGATCCCAATAGCTTTGACCATCAGGGGTACCGGGCATACAACACCGTGCCAGAGGCGCTGCAGGTGGGTTTTAAGGCGGTCACGCTCACCCTGGAGGGTGTGGGTGACCGGGTATTGGCGAGGCCCAATTTCGATCTGCCGGGGCTCACCATCGAAAACGGGTTGTCGCTCAAGGCAGGCCCCTGTCCCGAGGACTGGAAATCCACCTTCGAACGCAAGATCAGCGATGATGGTCGCACGGCGCACATTGTGCTGACCGGAGGCTATGTTGCAAGTTGTGGAAAAAAATCCATTTCTTACAATGTGTTGTCAAACAATAACTACATTTTGGCAACGTTTGCCAAGATTTGGAGTGAGTTGGGGGGGGGATTTTCCGGAAAGGTAACGGCGGGAAAAGCACCAGTGGGTCTGCCGGTTCTGGTTTCGCAAGCTTCACCCGCCCTTGCGGAACAGATTCGCGAGATCAATAAATTCAGCAACAACCTGATGGCAAGGACCCTGTTTCTGGATTTGGGCTGGACGGAGGACATGGAGCGCGCCAGCGCGGAAACGAGCATATGCAAAATTCGCGACATACTGGCGCATGAAGGAATGCAGTTTCCTGAACTGGTCATGGAGAACGGTTCAGGGCTGTCGCGCCAGACGAGGATTACGGCTGAACACCTCAGCCAATTGCTGGCCAGGGCTGCGAGTGGGCCTTACCAGGCCGAGTTCATTGCTTCGCTGGGATTGCTCGGAATGGATGGCACCGTGGACAAAAGGTTGCCTGGAGAAGGGCTGGAGGGGCGATTTCACCTCAAAACCGGGAGTCTGGAGGGGGTCAGCGCACTGGCGGGCTACGGACTGACCCGCACAGGACGCCCGACAACTCTCGTGATCATCATCAACCATGCCCAGACCTATGGAGCAAAATCAGTTCAGGACGCGCTGCTGCGGTGGATTGGCAAGGAATTGCCAGCAGATTAATATTGGACTGAAGCCCGATTTTAGGGGTAATATGACAGCCGTGAGAATCCGGTTTATTGCGGAGTACGAGGCCAGTAAAGTTGAAGAATTCCTCATTGATACAGGCGGCTGCAGTTTTCCTGACAGTGTCGGCAATGTCGCTGTCGGGGGGTGTTCGCGCCGAATCGGGAGGTTGGTTTTCCGGGATCAGCGCGTTGCCCCTGACCATGCAAATGGACTCCGACGCAGGTTTTGACGGCAGCGCCCTGTCCAGCAAAAACCGGAGCGACAGTTACAGTGATAGCGTACGGCTTCGTCCAGGCAGCGCGTTTTCAGCGATTCCACGCAGCTGGGTGCTCGGCGGTACAGGTACACTGTCTCTCAATGAACGCTTCGGCCTCACCGGAAAACTCAGCAGCGTTCGTACCGATGGGGACACCACCAGCAACAGCGTGACCCATGGCCTGACGGACGCCCTGCCCTACAACATGATGGGCCTTGGGATGAAGTATGACATCACGCACAGCCTGCGATTCCAGGGGGGCTGGGACCGCTACCAGCTCAAGTACAATCGCATCAATGGGGATGCCGGAGTCGATCTGCTCTCCATCGGCCTGAAATACGGCTTCTGACCAAAACCCCAGCGCTACTGCCACAGTAAATCGGCTGCCAGCCCCAGAAATACGGCCCCACCCAGCCAGTTGTTATTCAGGAACGCCTCGAAGCAGAGCGTACGGTCACGTGTCCTGATCAAGACAAAGTGGTAGAGCGCTATGGCTGCGGCTGCCAGTAACCCTGCAACGTAGAAGGCTCCCAGATGGGAGGATACCCCAACCCAGGCGAGCAGCCCCAGGGCTGCCGCATAGCAAAGCATGATGGCGGTCACCTCCCAGTGTCCAAAAAACAACGCCGAAGAGTGGATGCCCAGGCGGATGTCGTCATTCCGATCCACCATGGCGTACTCGGTATCGTAGGCAATGGTCCAGAACACATTGGCCAGCATCAACTTGAGTGCCAGGAGGGGGACAGTGCCTGTCGCAGCCGCAAACGCCATGGGAATGCCAAAACCAAATGCGATGCCCAGATACGCTTGCGGCAAAGGAAAGAAGCGTTTCGTCAATGGGTAACTGGCGGCCAGAAACAGCGCGGGGAGGGAGAGTATCAGGGTAAGGTGATTGCGCGTCAGCACCAGCGCAAAAGCGACGAGGCTCAGCGCGGCCGCCAGCACCAATGCTTCGCGCGGGGTCACCTCTCCGGAGGCCAGGGGGCGCTGGCAGGTACGTGCAACGTGAGGGTCGATCTTGCGGTCCGCCAGATCATTCATGACGCACCCTGCTGATCGCATCAGCAGCGTGCCCAGGACAAACACCGCAATGTTTGCGAAGGAAGGACGGCCGTGGCTGGCAAGCAACAACGCCCATAAGGTCGGCCACAACAAAAGCAGTGTACCAATGGGCTTGTCGAGGCGCATCAGGCGCCAGTAAGCATTCAGGCGATTCATGCGGTCAGGAATTCCTGTCTTGAGGAGAGCCAGCGATCCAGATGGCGCCGGGCTGCGGCGAGGTCCTCGGTAATCCAGAGATCTGCCCAGTGTCGGGCGTGCTGCAACAAGTCTTCATCCTGTTCCAGGTCTGCAAAACGCAACAACGGTGCGCCGCTTTGACGCGCGCCAAAATATTCACCCGGGCCGCGAATCATGAGATCCTGGCGCGCGATCTCGAAGCCATCCGTATGTTCGAAAATGACTTTCAGGCGCATGCGGGCTAGCGCAGAGAGAGGGGGATGATACATCAGCACGCAAAATCCCTGGGTTGTACCGCGCCCCACCCTCCCACGGAGCTGGTGGAGTTGGGCCAGCCCCATGCGCTCGGCATGTTCGATGACCATGATGGAGGCATTGGGAACATCAACACCCACCTCTATGACGGTGGTTGCCACCAGTAAGTGCAGGGTCCCTTCAGAAAATCGCTGCATGATTTCTGATTTTTCGGCAGGCGAGAGGCGGCCATGAATCAATGCAGTACGAAGCTCCGGAAAAGTGCTGGAGATGCGATCAAAAGTTTCGACGGCAGTTTGCAACTGCAAAGCCTCGGATTCCTCAATCAGGGGGCAGACCCAATAAGCCTGTCCTCCCTGCAGGCAGGTTTCGCGAATCCGTGCAATGACGTCGTCCCTGCGCGAATCGTCGATCAGTTTGGTGACAATCGGTTTGCGCCCGGTGGGCAACTCGTCAATGACGGAAACGTCCAGGTCAGCAAAGTAGCTCATGCTGAGTGTGCGGGGAATGGGGGTGGCGCTCATCATCAGTTGGTGCGGCTGTCCGTGGCCTGCCTGGGCCGCTTTTTTACGTAAGGTCAGTCGCTGCTCCACCCCAAAACGGTGCTGCTCGTCGATGACCACCAAGCCCAACGCTTTGAAAACCACAGGCCCTTGAATCAGGGCATGGGTGCCGATGATGAGCTGCGCGGTTCCGGCGGCGATTTGCTGCAGCGCCGATACCTTTTCTTTTTTGCGCAAACTGCTGGTGATCCAGACGGTGGAAATCCCCAGAGGCTGTAAAAGCTGCTCAATTTTTAGAAAGTGCTGTTCAGTCAGAATCTCGGTGGGCGCCATCAACGCCGCCTGAAATCCTGCGGAAATGGCGCGCAGGCAGGCCAGGGCAGCCACAACGGTTTTGCCGCTGCCGACGTCGCCTTGCAGCAGGCGGTGCATGGGATGGGGTCGCGAGAGGTCGGACTCGATTTCCTGCAGGACCCGGCTTTGGGCTTGGGTCAGGCTGAAAGGCAGGCTTCTCAGAAAGCGCTCGCGCTGGGTTTCAAAACCGGCAAGCGGGGGTGCGCGTAGCAGAAGGCGCTCGCGATAATGCAAGCGCATGGAAATTTGCTGCGCCAGCAATTCGTCGAACTTGAGCCTGCGCCAGGCTGGATGGTTGCGCCGATCCAGCTGCTGTTGAGACACCTCGGCATGGGGATGGTGCAGCAGTTCTACGCTGTCCGCGAATGCGGCAAGCTGCAATGCATCACGCAATGTTTTCGGAAGTGTATCGGTCAGATCCGACTGGCCCAGGGCCAGGTTGATGCAGCGCCGCAACGCGAGTTGGGATAAGCCGGCTGTGGTTGGATAAACCGGCGTGAGGGTTTGCGGCAAGGGGGATGCCTCCCTGACGACCTGATATTTTGGATGGACCATCTCGGATCCAAAATGGCCCTGACGCAGCTCCCCCAAAAGGCGAAGCCGCGTTCCGGCAACCATCTGTTTGATCTGACTGCCATAAAAATTCAGAAAGCGTAAAGTAAGCTCGCCGCTCGCATCGCATACCCGGACCCGCAGTGTTCGCTTGGGGCGGTACTGAACCTCGGCATCCAGGACTTCGACTTCCAGGCATCCGGATTGACCATAAAGCAGATCGCGCACCAGTACGATGCGTGTTTCATCGTCGTAACGCAGCGGCAAGTGCAGGACGAGGTCAAACGCCGTTCGAATGCCCAGCTTGTTGAGACGGGAGAGGGTGGCCGGTGCAATCCCCATGTCCTGCAGGGAAGACATGAACCCACTCAGCGGTCGAGGACCATGACACCGTCGATTTCCACCAAAGCGCCACGTGGCAGCGAGGCAACACCCACGGCAGCACGCGCCGGATAAGGGGATGAAAAATATTGGGCCATTGCTTCATTCACCTTGGCAAAGTGCCCAAGATCGGTCAAATAAACCGTGATGCGAACCAGATCGCAGAGGTCGCCGCCGGCAGCCCGGGCGACTGCTTGCAGGTTGTCCAGAACCCGCAGGATCTGGGCATCAATGCCTTCCACCAGCGTCATGGAGTCTGGGTCTAGCCCAATCTGGCCGGAAAGGTAAACGGTGTCACCCACACGAACGGCCTGGGAGTACGTCCCGATGGCGCCAGGCGCATGGGTGGTGGAAATGATGGATTTGGCCATGGTGTCCTCTTGAAGTTTAGCTCTGAACCCTGGTGATGCGAACCACTTCGGGGATTTCACGCAAATGGTGCAACAGGGTCGCCAGATGGGTTCGGTCCTTCACCTGAACCGTGAAGTTGATTTCCGTATAAGTGCCGTCAGGTTTGGTGATGGAGACGCTGTCAATGTTGGACTGTGCGTCGGCAATGGCCGAGGCCACCGTGGCCAGAACGCCGCGGCGGTTCACCACCATCAGTTTGATGGCCACGTCAAACAGCTTGCCGCTGTTGTTTTCCCATTCCACATCCACCCACTTGTCCGGGTCAGCACGGAATTGGCGGATGGCCCGACAATCCTGGGTATGGATCAATAGCCCTTGTCCCTTTTTGATGATGCCGATGATGGGGTCGCCAGGAATGGGACGGCAGCAATGGGCAAACTGTACGGCGATGCCTTCGCTTCCGCGAATCGTGATCGAGCCCTGTCCATCCAGGGATTGCATGTCTGAACGGGACAGCAGGGCGCGGGCCACCACGATATTGAGGCGGCGGCCCAGGCCGATTTCTGCCAGCACCTCATTGCGTGACTTGCAGCGGTCGCCTTTTAACAGCTGGTCCCACTGTGTGGTTTTGATGTCGCCTGGATTGACCTTGAGGGCGCGCAGTGCCTGGTTGAGCAACCGTTCGCCCAGCTCCACGGATTCATCGAGCAGCATGGTGCGCAGGTAGTGCCGGATTTTGGAACGCGCTTTGGCGGTGACGACGTAGTTTAGCCAGGCAGGGTTGGGCGCCGCTTTTTCGGCAGTGATGATTTCAATCCGATCGCCGTTGGAAAGGGCGGTACGCAACGGCGCCAATTCATTGTTGATCTTTGCAGCGACGCAGCGATTGCCTACGTCGGTATGCACGTCATAGGCAAAGTCCACCGGCGTGGACCCCTTGGGGAGCGATTTGATCATTCCCTTGGGTGTGAACACATAGACTTCGTCCGGAAACAAATCAACCTTCAGGTGCTCCAGAAACTCCACGGCGTCGCCGCTTTCGGTCTGGATTTCAAGCAGGGATTGCAACCATTGATGCGTCTTTTGCTGCACATCGCTCAATGGGGTGTCGGAGGATTTGTACAGCCAGTGCGATGCCACGCCCGCCTCGGCAATCTTGTGCATCTCATGGGTGCGAATCTGGATTTCAATGGGCGTGCCGAAGGGTCCAAACAGCGTTGTATGCAGGGATTGATAGCCGTTGGCCTTGGGGATGGCAATGTAGTCCTTGAATTTCCCGGGAATCGGTTTGTACAGGGTGTGCAGGGCACCCAGTGCGAGATAGCAGGCGGCGATGTCCTTGACCAAAATCCGGAAGCCGTAAATATCCAGAACTTCTGAAAAGGAGAGCGATTTTCCAAGCATCTTGTTATAGATGCTCGACAGGTGCTTTTCTCGCCCGGTGACCTGTGCATCCACACCAAAGGCGGACAGGCGCTGGTTGATGGAGGTCAGGATTTTGCCGACCACTTCGCGTCGGTTGCCACGCGCGGATCGAATGGCCTTGGTCAAGACCTGGTAGCGATTTGGAAACAGGTATCGAAAGCCCAGATCCTGCAGCTCCTGAAACACGGCATGCAACCCCAGGCGATTGGCGATGGGGCCATAGATGTCCAGGGTTTCCCTGGCGATGCGACGCTGCTTTCCGGCGTCCATGGCTTCCAGCGTACGCATGTTGTGAAGCCGGTCAGCGAGCTTGATCAGGATGACGCGGACGTCGCGGGCCATGGCCAGCAGCATCTTTCTGAAATTCTCGGCCTGGGCCTGCTGCTCGGTTTGAAACTCCAGTCGATCCAGTTTGCTGACCCCATCGACCAGTTCACTCACCGACTTGCCAAATTGCAGCGCAATCTCGCTTGAAGTGGTGCTGGTGTCCTCCACCGTGTCGTGCAACAGGGCGGCCATCAAGGCCTGGGGATCAAGATGCCACTCCGCCAGAATGGTGGCGACGGATAAGGGGTGGGTGATGTAGGGGTCGCCGCTTTTGCGAAACTGCCCTTCGTGAGCCAGCGCGGCGACCCTGAAGGCTTCTTCGATTTGAGTGACGTCGGCAGGCCGCAGGTAAGTGGCAGCAACCTCGGTCAGCGTAGCCGGAGAAATGGATTGGGAGGCTAGGACCGGGACGGAAGGGGACACGGGTGGTCTGGTTTTAGGCAGGCACCTTGTTGAGGATTGCCATACACACCTTGCCTGCCGCAATTTCCCGCAATGCGATGACCGTAGGCTTGTCCTTGTTGGGTTCAACCAGGGGGGTGGCTCCTGAGGCGATCTGCCGTGCCCGATAGGTGGCAGCAAGGGTGAGCTCAAAACGGTTATGAATGGAATGCAATGCGTCGTCAACAGTGATGCGAGCCATGGGGAACCTTCAATTCGATGAAATTAACGGAACAAATCGGCGTAGCGGGGATATTGCCGACTGCGTCGGCACCGTGCAGCGCGCACGATGGCAGTCAGGTCTTTCGCCGCTTCGGCGAACTCGTTGTTAATAATAGCATAATCGAATTCATTCTCATGGCTGAGATCTTCCCGGGCCAAAGCAAGGCGTTTTTCGATGACTTCCAAAGGATCCTTGCCTCGCGCCAGAAGCCGTTCCCTTAAGGCTTCCAGGGAAGGCGGCAGGATGAAGATGCTGAGCGCATCCATGAACAGAGCGCGAACCTGGCGTGCACCCTGCCAGTCAATTTCAAGAACGACGTCGCGGCCCTGTTCCAGGCTATGGCGGATATCGGCCGAAGAGGTTCCGTAAAAGTTGCCATAGACTTCGGCAGATTCGAGAAACTCGCCGCGCTCCTGCATGCCGCGAAAAGCCTCATGGGATACGAAATGGTACTCTCGTCCATTCATTTCGCCGGGGCGCGGGGTTCGGGTAGTGTGAGAAATGGATAGCCTGACTCCCGGGTCGGCTGCAATCAAGGCAGCCACCAAGCTGGATTTTCCAGCCCCAGAGGGTGCGGCGATGATGAAAATTTGACCCTTCATTCGATGTTCTGGACTTGTTCCCGCATTTGCTCAATGAGCACTTTCATGTCCATGGAGGTGCGCGAGACTTCATTGGAAACGGACTTCGAACCCAGGGTGTTGGCTTCCCGGTGCAGTTCCTGCATCAGGAAGTCAAGGCGCTTGCCCACGGCACCGCCCGTTTCAAGGACGCGCCTGACTTCCTGAAGGTGGACCTTGAGGCGGGAAATCTCTTCCTCGATGTCGATTCGAGCCGCAAACAAAACCACTTCCTGGCGCACGCGTTCTTCTTCATGGGTGCCCAGTGCCTCCTTCAGGCGCGTGGCCAGACGCTCCTGGAATGCCGCCATGAGGGAGGGAATATGCGGGGACATGGCGTCTGCCAGAAGCACCATGGCGTCCACGCGCTCCAGCAGAAACGCCTTCAGTTTGGCACCTTCCCTGGCGCGCGTTTCAGCCAGGGTCTGCAGTACGCTTTCCGCCAGCGCCTGGCAATCTGCCTCTAGGGAGATGCCGGCATCCGCATCCTGACGCAATACGCCGGGCCACTGCAGGATTTCGCCCACGGAAAGGGGGGTTGCATCGGGAAAGACTTCTTGCACAATGGTGCTGGCAGCGCGCAGTTGTTCCAGGGTTGCCGTGTCTGGCGAGAAGGTTTGGGCCGTGGTATCGGCACGGCGCCATTCGATGCGGCAATCCACCTTGCCGCGTTTCACGCTGCTGGCAATGCGGTCGCGCAATCCGGATTCCAGCATGCGCAGGGAGTCAGGGGTACGAAACTGGATCTCGAGGTAGCGGTGGTTGACGCTTTTGAGTTCCAGCGCCAACGTTCCCCAGGGGAGATCCCGGGTACCCGCTGAGAATCCAGTCATGCTGTTAACGGTTGCCACTGTGGCAGGCTCATCGACGGTTTCAGACGCGACATCATACTCCAGTTGCATCCCCAAAGGCGGTAAACTAGCAATCTGGAATGTTTCAAAAGTCATTGAGGAAGTTCATGCGCCCCAGTCAACGCCGCCCCGATCAACTGCGCTCCATTCGTTTTACCCGGGAATACACCCGCCATGCCGAAGGTTCCGTCCTGGTGGAGTTTGGAGACACTAAGGTGCTATGTACGGCCAGCGTGGAAGATAAAGTGCCGAGTTTTTTGAAGGGACAGGGCAGGGGCTGGTTGACTGCCGAGTATGGCATGTTGCCGCGCGCCACGGATACCCGCAACAAACGGGAAGCCGTTGCCGGAAAGCAATCCGGGCGAACCCAGGAAATTCAGCGACTGATTGGGCGCTCCCTGCGTGCCGTGATCGATCTTGATCTGTTGGGAGAGCGCACGCTGCAAATGGATTGCGATGTGCTCCAGGCAGATGGCGGGACGCGTACGGCGAGCATCACGGGAGCCTTTCTTGCCCTGGAGGATGCCATTGCGTGTTTGATGCGGGACGGCCTGCTGGAGCAGTCTCCCATCCTGCAACCCGTGGCGGCAGTCTCGGTGGGGATTTTTGAGGGATTTCCGGTACTGGACCTGGATTACGACGAAGATTCCTGTTGCGATACGGACATGAATGTGGTGATGACGGCCGATGGTCACTTCGTAGAGATTCAGGGGACTGCCGAGGGAGCGCCTTTTCGTCGTACCGAGGTGGACATGTTGCTCGACCTGGCGACGGCGGGATGCAGGGAACTTTTTTCCCTGCAACGACAGGCCCTGGAATCACCTGCCAAAAGGTCATGATGAAACGCCTGGTTTTGGCCAGCCGAAATGCAGGAAAGCTTCGTGAGTTGCAGTCGCTGTTGCAACCCCTTGATTGGGATGTGATTCCCCAAGATGATCTCAACATTGCGGAAGCCCCCGAGCCGCATCCCACTTTTGTCGAGAACGCGCTCTCCAAGGCCAGAAATGCCGCGCTTCACAGCGGGCTGCCGGCGCTTTCAGACGATTCCGGCCTCTGTGTGGATGCATTGGGAGGGGGGCCTGGCGTCATTTCGGCGCATTTTGCCGGGGAACCCAAATCCGATCTGCGCAATAACGAAAAACTGGTGCGCGAGATGCAGGGCGTTAAGGACCGGCGCGCCCACTACTACTGCGTTCTGGTGCTGGTGCGCTCCGCAGGGGATCCAGAGCCCCTGATTGCCGAGGGGCGTTGGGAGGGAGAGGTTATCCTGTCACCCCAGGGTCATGGGGGGTTCGGTTATGATTCCTACTTTTACCTTCCGCAGCAAGGATGTACTGTGGCGGAATTGACGGTGGCGGACAAAAACCGGATCAGCCACCGAGCCCAGGCCCTGGCCCGGCTTCTGGACCGCTTGCGCAGCACCAACCTGACTTGACGTAGCGCCGTCATGCAGCTCATGAATAGCGCGTCGATCCGCGTTGCAACGCCCCCCCCGCTTTCGCTTTATGTACACCTGCCGTGGTGCATACAAAAATGTCCGTATTGTGATTTCAATTCGCACGAACTACGCGGCGACTTGCCGGAAATCCGTTATATAGCAGCCCTGACCGCCGATCTGGAATCAGCCCTGCCTTGGATTTGGGGTCGCCGCATACGCTCCGTCTTCTTTGGCGGCGGGACACCCAGCCTGCTCTCGGAACGCGGCATGAACGAGTGTCTGAATGCAATTCGGGCATTGCTGCCGCTCTCACCCGATGCGGAGATCACGCTCGAAGCCAACCCGGGGACCTTCGAGGGAGCGCGATTTGGGGCGTACCGGCGCGCGGGGATCAATCGCCTGTCGATCGGCATCCAGAGTTTTCATGACCCACACCTCGTGGCGCTAGGGCGCATCCATGATGGCGATGCTGCCCGGCGCGCGGTGGAGATCGCCGCGCACCATTTTGACAATTTCAATCTCGACCTGATGTATGGGTTACCGGACCAGACCCTGGACCAGGCATTGGCGGACATCGATGTCGCACTGGCTTTCCAGCCCACCCATTTGTCCTGTTACCAACTGACGCTCGAGCCCAATACGCCTTTTCATCACAGGCCCCCCGCGCTGCCCGACCACGATCTGGTGTCGCAAATGGGCGATATCATCGGTGAGCGTTTGGGAGAGGCGGGTTTTGAGCACTATGAAACATCCGCCTTTGCGAGGCCGGGATTTCGTTGTGCACATAACCTCAACTACTGGACCTTTGGGGATTATCTTGGCATCGGTGCGGGAGCCCACAGCAAGCTGTCCTTTCAGGACAGGATCGTTCGTCAGATGCGACATAAGCATCCTGAGGCTTACATGAAGGCCATGGCGCTGGGGAATGCGGTTCAGGAGAGCCAGGAGGTGGGCACCGAAGCGGTGTCATTCGAGTTCATGATGAATGCGATGCGGCTCTGCGAAGGAATTCCCGCCGATTTGTACGAAACGCGCACCGGTTTGCCACTGTTGCATATCATCCCCATCCTGGATAAGGTGGAATCCCTGGGGCTGATCACGCGGGATTGGCAGCACATCCGTCCAACTCTGCACGGGCAGCATTTTTTGAACGAGCTGCTGCAATTTTTTTTGCCGGAGGAGCCATGAATGACCTGGAGTTTCACCTCAAGCAAACATCGTTGGGCTGGGTACCCATGGTGGCAAGTGCAAAGGGGCTGCGTTGGGCTTCTCTCGCGCCGGACCAGGAACGGGCCATGTTTCTGGCGAACGATCAGTTTCCAGAATTATCACTGCCTGGAGCGAAGAGCGCCTCGCGCCAGGCAGTTCTGCGCGAGGGCTGGTTCCATGCACTGGTGGGGGCAATCGAAAATCCCGGCAAGGTTTGGCGGGCACCGCTGGATTTGCACGGTACCCCTTTTCAGCAGGCGGTCTGGAAAGCGCTGCGGAGCATTCCTGCAGGATCAGTGTTGACTTATGGGCAATTGGCGAAACATCTGGGGCGCCCGCGCGCGGCTCGCGCGGTGGGCAGTGCCTGCGGCGCCAATCCGGTTCCCTTTCTCGTGCCCTGTCACCGCGTGGTCGCCAGTAATGGCGGCCTAGGCGGGTTTGGGCTTGGGCTTTCCGTCAAACGCGCTTTGCTGGAGCGCGAGGGGGTCCATTATTAAACCCTGCTGAAAATGACGTCCCATACGCCGTGCCCCAACCGCAAGCCCCGTTGTTCAAATTTGGTCAGGGGGCGGTATGCGGGTCGCTCGGCATAGCAGTCGGTCGTGTTCTTCAGTAGCGGTTCGGCACTGAGCACGGCCAGCATCTGCTGCGCATAATCTTCCCAATCCGTGGCCAAATGCAGCAGCCCACCAGGTTTAAGCCGGCTTGCCAGCAACTGCACGAATGCGGGCTGGATGAGGCGGCGCTTATGGTGTCTGGTCTTGGGCCAGGGATCAGGAAAGAAGATGTGAATGCCGTCCAGCGACGCTGGCAGCAGCATGCCACGAACCACTTCCACGGCATCATGGCGCATCACGCGAATGTTGGTGACGCCGCTTTCTGCAATGCGCTTGAGCAGGTTGCCTATGCCAGGGGTATGGACGTCGATGGCCAGAAAATCCTTTTCAGGCATGCGCTGGGCGATGGCGACGGTGGTCTCCCCCATGCCAAAGCCAATTTCCAGAATCAGGGGTGCGTTCCGCCCAAACAGTGCCCAGGTATCCTGGATGCCAGGCGGGGCTGGAACGAAGGGCACGCCCCAGCGCGGCCAGAGTTGATCCACTGCGCGTTGCTGTGCCGCCGACACCCGTCCCTGGCGCAGGACGAAGCTGCGAATGGGTCTTTGATCAGGGTTCAACGAATCAAGCCGCTCGTGGGCGAACTCGGAGAGGCCTGGTAGGATTTTCTGGGCATACGGCCGGCCAGAAAGGCTTCGCGGCCTGCCTCAACACCCTTTTTCATGGCAGAGGCCATCAACACGGGGTCTTTTGCCTGGGCGATGGCAGTGTTCATCAAGACGCCAGCACAGCCCAGCTCCATGGCAATCGCGGCGTCCGATGCTGTGCCAACGCCAGCATCCACAATCACGGGAATCCTGGCGTTGTCGATGATGATTCCGAGGTTCCATGGGTTGAGAATACCCATGCCCGAACCGATCAGGGATGCAAGGGGCATCACGGCAACGCACCCAAGTTCTTCCAGGCGTTTGGCCATGATGGGGTCGTCACTGCAATACACCATGACCTGAAAACCTTCACGGATCAGGGTATCTGCCGCAGAGAGGGTCTCCACCATGTTGGGAAAGAGGGTGTGCGGGTCCCCCAGGACTTCCAGCTTGACCAGGCTGTGGCCATCCAGCAGCTCGCGTGCCAGACGCAGGGTGCGTATCGCATCCTGTGCGGTGTAGCATCCGGCCGTGTTGGGGAGCAGGGTATAACGGGAGGGCGGGATGACGTCCAGCAAATTTGGCTCATTGGGATTTTGCCCGATGTTGGTGCGGCGAATCGCGACGGTCACGATCTCCGCACCACTGGCTTCAATGGCCTTGCGGGTTTGTTCAAAGTCGGCATACTTGCCCGTGCCAACCAGCAAGCGTGAGCGCACCGGTTTTCCGGCTATGAGGAAAGAGTCAGGGTTCATGGTGAAAAGTCTTCAATGATCAGCCACCGCCAACGGCAACCACGATTTCAACGTGGTCCCCCGTGCTCAGAAGGGTTTCATCAAAACGGCTTCTGGGAACGATCTCGCCGTTTCTTTCCACGGCAATGCGGCGTTGCGTCAGTGCAAGTTGAGAAATCACCTGGGTCACCGTGGGGGCGGTCTCGAAGCTGTGATCTTGACCGTTAATGGTAATTTGTATCACGGGTATCGAATATCCTTAATGTATTCATTCTACCATGAGCGCTTTGCTTCTCATTGAGGCCCATTTCAAAATGGGCGTAGAATAGCCGCTTTCCGCGGGTGTAGCTCAATGGCAGAGCAGAAGCTTCCCAAGCTTAAGACGAGGGTTCGATTCCCTTCACCCGCTCCAGTGCATTTCAGGTGCGGCATTGCCTGAGTTTTCTGCGCTGGTGGTTGCATGGCAACAGCAACAGGGTCGCCACGACCTGCCTTGGCAGGGAACCCGCGACCCCTATCGGATTTGGGTGTCGGAGATCATGCTCCAGCAAACCCAGGTGGCCACGGTTATCCCTTATTACCAGCGCTTCATGGCGCGATTCCCCGACGTGACGACCCTCGCATTCGCTGAAGAAGACGTGGTCCTGGCTCACTGGTCCGGACTGGGGTACTACGCCCGGGCGCGCAATTTGCATCATGCCGCACGGCAGGTGGCAGAGCACCCTGAAGCCAGGTTTCCTCAGGACGTCACAGGGTTGATGGCGCTTCCGGGTGTGGGTCGATCCACTGCAGCCGCCATCGCAGCGTTTGCCTATGGACATAGTCAGGCCATTCTGGATGGCAATGTTCGGCGGGTGTTGACGCGTGTCTTTGCCGTAGCTGGCTACCCAGGCAATGCTTTGGTACAGAATGCGTTATGGTCGCTCGCGGAGAGCCTGGTGCCCACAAGCCATATCGAAGCCTACACCCAGGGGGTGATGGATATTGGGGCCACCTTATGCACTCAGCGCCAGCCCCGCTGTGGCGATTGCCCTTTACGACAGCGGTGCCAGGCTCACCTGACGGGAACTGTATCAAACTATCCCACCCCCAAACCTGCGCGGCTTGTTCCAGAACGCGCCACCCGGATGCTGCTGATTCAGCGAGGAGAACACCTGCTCCTGGAAAAGCGGCCGCACAGCGGTATCTGGGGTGGGCTGTGGAGTTTCCCTGAAGCCTCCCTGGATGAGGATCCCGTGGCAAGCCTGAAGTCGCGCTGGGGCATGGAGGCGTTGTTCCAGTCGGCCTTACCGCCGCTGCGTCATGCCTTCACGCATTATCGACTGCACATTCACCCGATATTCCTTTCGGTGGACCGGCATCATGGGACTGCAGATGGCGCCGGATTGTTGTGGCTTGATCGCGGGGAGGTTGCTCAAGCCGCGGTGCCGACGCCGGTACGAAAAATTCTGGAACTACTCGGCCAATTCGCGATGGATGACGCGGACGGCGTGAATGGGTTGAAGTGAGCGAGCCAGGGATTCGGCCAGGTAGACCGAACGGTGCTGTCCACCGGTGCAGCCGATGGCCACTGTAAGTGCGGTGCGGTTGTCACGGATGAAATCAGGCGCCCAGTTGCTGATGAACTGACGGATGTCATCAAACATACGCTGGGTCATGGGGATGCTCTCAAGGAAGCGGATGATTTCGGGGTCTTTTCCCGTCAATGGACGAAGCTTGGGGTCATAAAAGGGATTGGGGATGCACCGGACGTCAAAGACGAAATCCGCATCCAGAGGAATGCCGTGCTTGAAACCAAAAGACTCGAAAAACAGGGTCAATCGCGACGGGTCGAGCTGAACAAAATCGCGCACCCATGCGCGCAAGGTGTTGGGAGAAACATTGGTGGTATCAATTCGGCGTGCAATTCCGGCCACTGTTTCCAGGAGGGCGCGTTCGGCACCGATGCATTCTGCGATGGAGAACCTGCCGTTTGCAAGGGGATGGGGGCGCCTGGTTTCGGAAAAGCGACGGACCAATTCCTGCTCGCTGGCATCGAGAAACAATAAGCGCACATCCAGCCCCTTTTCGTGCAGAAAGGACAGAGTGTCGGGTAATCGCTTGACTGCCTCCCCTCCCCTGGCGTCGAGGGTCATGGCGATGCGGTGTTCGCCGCGCTCCACCAAGCCCTCGATGATGTCGGTCACGAAAGCGAGCGGCAGGTTGTCCATGGCAAAATAACCGGCATCCTCGAGAACGCGCAGGGCCACGGACTTTCCCGAGCCGGATAGGCCGCTGATCAGAACGATCTGGGGCGCGACCGTATTGGAAGGAGTCGCAGCGTCAGTCATGTGATTCTGAGTCGGGCAGGAGCTGTTCCTCAGCCATGAATTCTGCCTGGCGTCGAACAAACTGTTCCGTGCTGTCGATGCCCCGCTGCGAAAGAATGAAGTTGCGCGTGGCAGCCTCAACCAGCACCGCAAGATTGCGACCGATGGCCACAGGCAAAACAACCCGCGGCACCTCCAGTCCAAGGAGGTTCTGCGTTTTGTTGCTGCCGGGCAATCGATCCAGCGCCGACAAGTCGCCTCCGGGGGGGCGTTCCAGATGGACGATCAGCTTCAGGTTTTTGCGAGGTCGTACCGCAGTTTCGCCAAAAATGGATCGAATGTTGATCAGTCCCAGCCCGCGTACTTCCAGAAAATCACGCAGCAGCGGCGGGCACCGGCCTTGCAGTGTTTCCGGACCGATCCGGTAGAGTTCCACAACGTCGTCGGCCACGAGTCCGTGGCCCCGGGTAATCAATTCCAGTGCCAGTTCACTTTTGCCGACGGCAGAGTCTCCGGTGATCAGGACGCCCACCTCCAGAATGACCATGAACACACCGTGCAGGGTGATTTCCTCTGCCAGCTCCTGGCTGAGGTAATGCCGCAACAGGTTGATGACAGTCGCGCTGGGAACGGAAGAACCGATCACAGGAACACCATGGCTTTCGGCAGCTGCGCCCAGGGACTCTGGAAGGAGGCCACCGTCTGCGATGATGATGGTGGCCAAGTCTTCTGAAAAGATATTTTCGAAGGCACGCTGCAGGGCGCCGCCATCCAGTCCCAGAAGGTAGGTGATTTCCATCTGCCCCAACACCTGGAACCGATGCGGGTGGGTCAGGTTGAGGTGAGCTATGAGACCGGCGCGAGGGTCCGTGAGGCTGCCGACAGGGGCGGTTCGTTGGCACCCATGACGTCCCGCTAACCAGGCGAGGTCGAGCTTTTCCCGGTTTTCGTTAAACAGCCGCTGAACGCTGACGTCTGGCATTTGGGGTCCACTCATTCAGAATGCGCCAGGCCTGCGATGCGTTATCTGCCGCCAAGAGCGTACGATGCAATTCGGGGTCATTGAACATTTCAGCGATTTCGCTCAGGAGTTTCAAGTGTTGTTCGTTGGCATGTTCGGGTACCAGTAAGGCAAAGGCCATTTTTACGTTCTGGCCGTCCGGTGAGTCGAAGGGGATGTCGCCGGAAATTCTGATGAAGGCACATAACGTATCCCGCAATCCCTTCAGCCGTCCGTGAGGCAGGGCAAAACCATGTCCCAGCCCGGTGGAGCCCAGCTTTTCGCGGTTGAACAAGGCATCAAAGACCTGGCTTCGGGAAACCTGATGCTGGTTCTCGAAGAGGATGCCAATCTGCTCAAACAGGCGCTTCTTGCTGGTGACATCCAGGTCCAGGATCACATGGGCGGGATCGAGCAGTTGCTGAATGGAGATCATGGTCGCAATTGAAATCAGTCAGACGCCAGATGCTTGATGGGCTGGCCGTTGCGTTGATCGTTCTGCTTTTCCTTATGGCGGATGATTTGACGATCCAGCGTATGAACCAACGCGTCAATGGCGGCGTACATGTCGGGATCGGTGGCTTCGACGAACAGATCGCGACCGTTGACGCGTACGTTGGCTTCCACATGCTGGTTGAGTTTTTCGACCGTGAGTATCACGCTAACGTCGATGGGAGAGTCAAAGTGTCTTTTGACGCGCTCCAGCTTGTCCACGACATACTCCCGGATCGCCGGGGTAATTTCAACATGTTGTCCTGTGACCGTGACGTTCATTTTAAGCTCCCTCAATAAACTACAGTGTTTTGCGTTGACTGGCCGGGTGGATTTGCATGGCTTCACGATATTTGGCCACGGTACGTCGCGCCACCACGAGCCCTTGATGAGCCAGAATATCCGAAATCCTGTTGTCAGACAGCGGGGACTTGCGGTCTTCGGCACTGATCAGCTGTTTGATGAGCGCCCTGATCGCGGTGGACGAGGCAGCGCCCCCCGCTTCCGTACCCACATGGCTGCTGAAAAAATATTTCAGTTCAAACAGTCCGCGCGGGGTCAGCATGTACTTTTGCGTGGTGACCCTGGAAATTGTGGATTCATGAAGGCCAAGCGTATCGGCAATTTCCCTGAGGACAAGGGGTCGCATGGCAACCTCACCGTGCTCAAGAAAATTTTGCTGTCGTTCGACGATGGCCTGCGACACGCGCAGGATGGTCTCGAACCGTTGCTGTACATTTTTGATCAACCAGCGTGCTTCCTGCAATTGGCTGGACAACTGCCCTCCCGGATCTCGACCGCTCTTCATGAGGTTGGCATACAAGGCGTTGATGCGCAATCGTGGCATGGCTTCCCGGTTAAGGGCAACGCTCCATTTCCCTTTGGCCTTTTTGACGATGACGTCCGGGGCAACATAGCGCGTTTCGACCTGCACGAAAACCGCGCCAGGTTTTGGGTTGAGCTGGGTGATCAGTTTGCGTGCCTGACGCAGCGTTTCGTCGCCGATCCCCAGTGCTTTCTTGAGACGGGGAAAATCGCGCGCTGCCAGCAGGGGCAAATGGTGGTTGACGATCGCAAGCGCGACCGTACGCCCTTCCAGAGATTCCGGCAAGACCCGCAGCTGCAGTGCCAGGCATTCCGACAAATTGTGGGCACCCACTCCGGCTGGGTCGAGAGATTGAAGCAGGCGTAGCGCCACCTGAATTTCTTCCTGCTCAACTGCCAGGGATTCAGGGAAAGCAGCCTGCAGCTCATGTGGAGTGAGCGGCATGTATCCGGATTCATCAAGATTGGCAAGGAGCAGCGAAATCAGCTGGTGGTCGCGCTCGTTGAGGGGCATGAGGCGTAACTGGGCGGACAAATGGTCGACCAGCGTGAGGTGATTGCCGGCCTGCTGCGGCGCTTCGGGCTCGTCCTCATGGTCGTGCCACGTTCCCTCCAGCAAATCGTCTGGACTCCAGGTTTCTGAGGCTTTCCAGTCGTTGGCGGTATCCGTTTCCCCGCTTTCAATGCTGTCGGCCGTGGGTTCTGGCGCAGTCTGAAACGACTGGGGATCGGCATCAGTTTCTTCGCGTTCAAGCAGGGGGTTTTGCATCAGGAAATTTTCCAGTTCCTGATCGAGTTCCATTGTGGAAAGCTGCAACAAACGGATGGATTGCTGCAATTGTGGCGTAAGCGCCAGATGCTGTGAATGTTTGAGCTGTAGGTTGACCTTCATGGCTCAAAGCTTGAAATGTTCACCCAAATACACCTTTCTCACGCTTTCATTATAGATGATTTCATCGGGGTGGCCAGCGGCCAGCACGGACCCCTGGTTGATGATGTAGGCGCGATCACAGATTCCCAGCGTTTCTCGAACGTTATGGTCGGTAATCAGCACGCCGATGCCGCGTTGCTTGAGAAAGCGAATGATTTGCTGAATGTCCATGACGGCAATGGGGTCCACCCCCGCAAAGGGCTCGTCCAGCAGGATGAAGCGTGGCTTGGTGGCAAGAGCCCGGGCAATTTCCACACGGCGGCGTTCGCCTCCGGACAGGCTGATGGCCTGATTGTTGCGCAGGTGGGCAATGTGGAGTTCGTCCAGTAGTTCATCGAGTTCCTGCAGGCAGCCCTGCTCGGAGAGACCACGCAGCTCGAGGATGGAACGGACGTTTTCTGCAACGGTCATGCGTCTGAAAATGGAGGCTTCCTGGGGCAGATAGGACAGCCCGAGCTGGGATCTGCGATGGATGGGCAAGAGGCTGATTCTGGTCGAGTCCAGGAAAATGTCGCCGCCATCCAGCGGAATCAAGCCAACGATCATGTAGAAGCAGGTGGTTTTTCCGGCGCCATTGGGGCCGAGCAAACCGACCACTTCCCCGTTTTCCACGGAGAGTGAAACATCCTTGACGACGATTCTGGATCGATAGCGTTTGACCAGATGTTCAGCGCGCAACAGGCTCATGGGGCCACTTCCGGATCGCGTTTGAGTTGTGGGGTTGGCGGAGTGGCCGGCTTGGTCTTGTCGTTTTTAGGTTGCAAGGTCACGTGAACGCGTCCGTTGGGGCTTGCCTGGCCACCGTCGGCGGCGCCTGTGCCGCGCGCCTGGAGAAATTCCGTCTTGGTGTCGTAGGACAGATAGTTTCCACGGATTTCATCTTTGTCGCGACGAACGAGCGCCTTGTCGAATAATTCAATGCGGTCGAGCTTGCCGTTGTACTCCACGCGTTGCGCCATGCCGTCTACCCACTCATTCACGCCCTCGCGTTTTTGCCTGAAGGTGACAGGATTGCCGTAGGCCGTGGCAAATTTGAAGCCATCGGCATCTTCGCGCACGGTCATGTCGTCCGCAGTCAAGCGGATGGTCCCTTGCGTGAGAATGACGCGGCCTTCGAAGTGCGTCGATTTTTTGTTGTCGTCGGCGGTCATCTTGTCAGCTTCTATGTTGACCGGCTTCTCCCTGTCGGCACGTTCGGCATGAGCGGGCAGGCAGCAAGATAACAGCAACAAGGTTGCCTCAAGGGCGATGCGGCGGCAGATAAATGACTTTTGCACGGGTGAATTCAGCTATTCTGGTTTTGTTGTTGACGATCATGCTCAGCGCAGTCAGGGTGTCCTTTCCGTAGTTTATGACCACAGGTTGATCGGTTTGCCCGATGCCTCGCTGGGGAAAGACCTTAAGCGTGGAGGTCCTGACGACGGTCAACGGTTGGTCCTGGGTGGGCTCGCGCGTGACCACGACGTTTCCAGTGAAGACGACCTCGTCCTCACGCCCCGAACGCACTGCGCGCTCGGAGCGTACCGTGACAGCCGGCGCGTCGGGCTCTAGGGACGTAAAAATGACTTCGTCAAAATGGGAGGTGTCATCGTCCGGGTAATGTACCATCTTCCGGGCGCTGAGCGTGTAGTGAATCTGCCCGTTGTCACCCAGTTGCCGTGCTGCGAAGCGCTCCATGATCAGGTCCGGATCGTGGGTCATGGCCCGGCCCTCTGGCAACGCATTGCTTTCTACCACGCGCCACAACCAGGCGCTGACCATGGCCAGCAGCAGTACCACTGCCACCGGTGTCCAGGCTTCAAGATTGTGGCTTAACCTTGCCATTTTCGGGTGGCTTCCTGCCATTGCCCGCGTGCGTCGAGAATCATTTCGGCGGCACAACGTACAGCCCCCTTCCCCCCGCCCACGGGAGAAATCCAGTGGGCCTGGTTACGGATCAGCGTCGGTGCCTCTGGCACGGTGAGCGCGAGACCGCATTGCCTGAGGACCGGAAGGTCGGGAAGGTCATCGCCCATGTAGGCACATTGTGTCCAGTCCATTTCCAGTTGCCGCAGCAGGGTTTGGCAGGAAACCAGCTTGTCTGCAGAGCCCTGGACGACATGGCGGATTCCCAGCTCCCGGGCACGCGCATCCACGATGGGAGAACTGCGTCCGGTCACGATGGCAAGCGCAATTCCGGCGTCCTGGAGTAGTTTCAGGCCCTGACCATCGCGGACATGGAATGTTTTGAGCTCGCGGCCCGAGCTGTCAAAGGTCAGGCCGCCATCCGTCATGATGCCGTCCACGTCGAATACGGCGATCCGGATGGGCCGGGCCAGGGAGGCCAGAGCTTCTGGAGTGAGCGGTGACATGGGTTTCAGACGATGCCTGCGCGGAGCAGGTCGTGCATGTTGAAGGCGCCAACCAGGCGACGCGCATCGTCGACCACGAATAATCCGAAGATCTTGCGGTCCTGCATGATGGCTGCCGCCTCGGCGGCCAGCTTGTCAGGGTGGGTGACGATGGGATGGGAGGTCATCAATTGGCTCACGAGAACTTCATGAATGGCCGTATGGCCGTTTTCCAGGGCCCGGCGCAGGTCGCCATCGGTAAAGATGCCTTGCAGCCGGCCCTGATCATCCACCACGGCCGTCATTCCCAGCGCCTTGTTGGACATCTCCGCCAGGGCCTGGGACACGGTCGCGTCCATGGGAACGCGCGGAATGCGCTCGTCCTGATGCATGACGTCCTGAACCATGAGGAGCAGTTTTTTGCCAAGTGCGCCGCCAGGGTGGGTGCGGGCAAAATCGGCGGCAGAGAAGCCGCGAGCCTTGAGCAGTGTGACTGCCAGTGCATCCCCCAGGGCCAGCACGGTCGTTGTGCTGGCCGTGGGAGCCAGGTTGAGCGGGCAGGCTTCGCGAGAAACTGAAGCGTCCAGATGAACGTCGGCCAGACGGGCCAGGCGGGAGTGCGGATTGCCCGTTATGGCAATCATGCGGGTGCCGCGCCGCTTTAGAAGGGGGGCTATCACCAGCAATTCGTCGCTTTCTCCGGAATTGGAGAGCGCCATGAGAATATCTTCGCCGGCAATCATGCCCAGGTCGCCGTGACCGGCTTCAGCCGGGTGCATGAAAAAGGAGGGCGTGCCGGTACTGGCCAGGGTGGAGGCGATCTTGTTGGCGATGTGTCCTGATTTGCCGATACCGCTTACGACGACGCGGCCTTTGCACGAAAGCATCAGGTGATGCGCGGCGACAAAGGTGGCGTCAAGGCGTCCCGAAAGCTGCTCCATGGCCTCGATTTCTATCTCAAGAACTTCGCGGGCCAAATCAAGAATGACGGCATCTTTCATGGGGGCTGGATGAGTCGTCTCAGAATTCATAGCGAACAATTATACTTGAGGGTATGAACGATACGCTCGAACTCGTCCTGATTTTGCTGCTGGCCGCCATTTTGGCGGTATCCCTGTTCAGGCGCATGGGGCTTCCGGCCATGCTGGGATACCTGCTGGCAGGCATTGTGATCGGGCCGAAAGCCACCGGTTTGATACCTCCGGATGAAGCAACGCGTGGTTTGGCCGAGTTTGGCGTGATCTTTTTGATGTTTACCGTCGGTCTGGAATTCAGCCTGGCCCAGCTGTATGCCATGCGGCGCACGGTGTTCGGGTTGGGCGGAGCCCAGATGGCCGTTACGCTGATGGCCTGCTTTGGCCTGGCCTATGCTTCGGGCCTCAATTGGCAAAGCAGCATCGCGCTGGCCGGGACGCTTTCCCTGTCCTCGACGGCCATCATGTCGCGCCTGCTGGCGGAGCGTCTTGAACTCAAATCGCCCCACGGCCAACGCATCATGGGCGTCCTGCTGTTTCAGGATCTGGCCGTGGTCCCCCTGCTGATCCTGATCCCCGCCCTGGCTGAAAACCACGGGGCTCTTGTCAATATCCTGATGCTGGGAGCCTTCAAGGCTGCCCTGGCCCTGGCCTTGTTGCTGGGGTTTGGGAAAAAATGGATGGGCAAATGGTTCAACTGGGTGGCTCGCCAAAAATCGTCAGAAGTGTTTGTGCTCAACGTGCTCCTGGTGACGCTTGCCATGGCGTGGCTGACGCAACGCGCGGGTCTTTCGCTGGCTTTGGGAGCATTTATCTCCGGCGTGCTGATTTCCGAAACCGATTATCGGTATCAGGTCGAGGATTACATCAAGCCCTTCAGGGACGTGCTCATCGGGCTGTTTTTCATTACGATTGGCACGCTGCTTGATCCGTCAGTGGTGCTGATGCAACTGCCCTGGGTATTGGCCGTCCTTGTTGGGTTGTTGGCACTCAAACTGATCATTGCCTATGCCTTGGGGCGGATTTTTGGCGATCTGGATTCCGTGGCGTTGCGTACGGCGCTTGCCATTGCACCTGCCGGTGAATTCGGATTTGTGCTGCTGGCGCAAGCCGAGGGGTTGCACCTGTTACCAGCAGCGCCGATGCAAATCGTCCTGACGGCCATGGTCATCTCCATGCTGCTGTCACCGCTGATCATCATGATGAGCGACCGAATTGTAATGTATTGTTGCGAAAGCGAATGGACTCTGCGTTCGTTGGCGCTGCATGAACTCTCGGCCCGCAGCTATGGGGTGCAACGCCATGTCATTGTGTGTGGTTATGGACGGAGTGGTCAAAACCTGTCGCGTTTTCTGGAGCAGGAAGGCCTGCCCGTGATTGCACTGGACATGGACCCGCAGCGTGTTCGCGCTGCGGCCACGGCAGGGGAGTCGGTGGTCTTTGGAGATGCAGGGCGACGCGAGGTGCTGATCGCTGCAGGACTTCATCGTGCGGCAGCGATTGTGGTGACCTTTGCGGATACGCCCGTTTCTCTGGCAATCATCAATCATGCCCGGGAACTGGAACCCGGTTTGCCTGTCATCGTGCGCACCTTCGACGATGCCGATCTGGATCGTCTGAAGGACGCTGGCGCTGCCGAAGTCGTGCCTGAAATTCTCGAAGGATCATTGATGCTGGCGTCCCATGCCATGCTGGAGCTTGGGGTGCCACTAGCGCGGGTGCTCAAGCGGATCCGCCAGGTGCGTTCCGAGCGATATCACCTGATGCGCGGCTTTTTTCGCGGCATTACCGACGATCCTGCTGAAAATGCAGAACACTCGCAACCCAGAATGCATTCCGTGGTCGTTGGAGATGGGGCCTATGCCAACGGCAAATTGCTGGAGGAATTGATGCTCGACAGGCTGGGGGTCGAGGTGACGGCCATTCGACGCCACGGCATACGGGGCTTGCGCCCCAGCGCGGATACCCGGATCATTCCAATGGACGTGGTCGTCCTGCTGGGCACGCCAGAATCGCTGGCACAGGCCGAAACGCGACTTCTGCAAGGTTAACCCGATTCGCCACAATGCTTGCCGTAGTTTAACATACGCTGTTTGAACTTGAGGCACTTTGTGTCATCGTCGTGACAAATCTGGTAGAAATCTCCAATCTGAATTTTGGCTATGGCAGCCGTCTGGTTCTCAAAGGGATCAACCTCACGGTCCCGAAGGGAAGCCTGGTGGCCATCATGGGACTGAGCGGCTGCGGAAAGACCACGTTGCTGCGGCTCATTGGGGGACAGTTGCAGGCGCGCGACGGGTCGGTCATGGTGGCTGGCCAACACCTCAACGACATGAGCCAGGACGAGCTCTATGCTTTGCGTCGACGCCTGGGCATGTTGTTTCAGTTTGGGGCCCTGTTTACGGATCTTTCGGTCTACGACAACGTGGCCTTTCAGATGCGTGAACATACCCATTTGCCTGAAAGCGTCATTCGGGACCTCACGCTGATGAAGCTCAATGCAGTGGGGCTGCGAGGGGTGCAATCCCTGATGCCTTCAGAAATGTCCGGAGGGATGGCGCGCAGGGTGGCGTTGGCGCGTGCCACAGCGCTCGATCCCGAACTGATCCTGTACGACGAGCCTTTTGCGGGGCTGGATCCCATATCCCTGGGGGTCATCGGTCAGCTGATTCGACGGCTTAACGATGCGCTGGGGGCCACTTCCGTGCTGGTGACCCACGACGTCCAGGAATCATTGAAAATTGTCGATTACGTATATTTTGTGTCGGAAGGGGTCATTGTCGCGCAAGGCACGCCTGATCAGATTCGTGCCTCTACCCTGCCGTTTGTACATCAATTCATCTGGGGAGAGGCCGATGGCCCGATGCCTTTTCACTATCCATCGCGGACCATGTCCGACGATCTTGGGTTGAAGGAGGCCTGACAACATGGCGTTGGAAGCAACTGTGCGCGGGATCAGGTCGATAGGCGACAAAACGTTGCGGATCGTGGAGCGGGTTGGGGCCACGGCAGCCTTTCTGGGATTGACGGTGATGCATTCGGCCACCAGCTTCCGGCGTTTTGATCTCGTCATTCGCGAGATTTTTTATGCCGGTGTTCAGTCCCTCATCATCATCCTGGTTTCCGGGTTGTTCGTCGGGATGGTCTTGGGATTGCAGGGACACGAAACGCTGCAAAATTATGGTTCCGAGCAGAGCGTAGGCGTGCTGGTGGCGTTGTCCCTGGTGCGAGAACTGGGTCCCGTGGTGGCGGCGCTGCTGTTTGCCAGTCGGGCCGGCTCGGCAATTACGGCGGAAATCGGACTCATGAAGGCCACGGAGCAGTTGTCGGCAATGGAAATGATGGCCATTAACCCCATTGCCCGGGTCGTTGCACCGCGTTTTTGGGGCGGCGTCATCTCCATGCCCCTATTGGCGATGCTGTTCAGTGCCATGGGGATCATCGGCGGGTTTCTGGTTGCAGTGGTGCTGATTGGCGTGGATGATGGTGCCTTCTGGTCGCAGATGCAGGCTGCAGTGGATTTTCGACACGACATCGTCAACGGTATCATCAAAAGTTTGGTGTTTGGGATCGCGGTTTCTGCCATAGCCACATTTGAAGGCTATGAGGCCCCGCCCACTGCTGAGGGGGTTTCAGGCGCAACCACCCGTACCGTGGTGAGTTCGTCTCTGGCGATTCTGGCGTTGGATCTGGTATTGACTGCATTTATGCTGAAAGGGTGGAACTGATGGCGCGCAGCACATTGAATTTGTGGGTGGGTATTTTTGTCCTGCTTGGTTTTTTTTCCTTCCTGATGCTAGGGTTCAAGGTGGGCAACTTGAGCGCGGGTGGGAGTGGCAGTACTTATACCGTGATTGCACATTTTGACAACATCGGACAGCTCAAGGAACGGGCGCCAGTGCGCAGCGCTGGGGTGTTGGTGGGTCGCGTGAAGTCCGTCAGCTTTGATCCGGTGCACTATAACGCCGAGGTCCAGATGGCGATAGACACGAAGTTTCCGTTTCCAAAGGACACGTCCGCATCGGTCCTGACCTCGGGGATTTTGGGCGAGCAGTATATTGGCCTGGATGCCGGCGGTGATGAAAAAATGCTGAAAGACGGCGACGAAATCAAGCTGGTTCAGGGCGCGGTGGTTTTGGAGCGGCTGATCGGACAGTTTTTGTTCAACAAGGCCCAGGATGGCGGGGCTGAAAAGGGGGCGCCAAAGTGAAAGCGATATGGAAAAGCGCAGGCGTGGCTGGGCTCGCATTGCTGCTGATGGGTTTAAACGCATTGGGTGCGGAGGTTCCGCCCGATGAAGTGATTCGCAAGACTGCCGAGGAGGTTATTGCCTCCATCAAGACGGACAAGGGCATCCAGTCGGGGGATCGCAGCAAGGCCTACGCGCTGATTGACCAAAAGGTGTTGCCACATTTCGATTTCACGCGAATGACCCGATTGGCCGTGGGGAGAAACTGGAATCAGGCCTCTGCGGACCAACAAAAACAGTTGGTGGATGAATTCAGGGATTTGCTGGTCCGAACTTATGCCACCTCCCTGTCGCAATACAAGGATCAGGTCGTGCAGATCAAGGGTACCGAAAATCAAACCGGTGGAACGGAAGCCGTGGTTCATTCGGCCATTGTGCCTTCCGGGGGGCAGACCATTCCCATCGATTACAGCATGGAAAAGACGGGCGATGGCTGGAAGGTTTACGACATCCGGGTTGATGGCGTCAGCCTCGTCACCAACTACCGCAGTGAATTCACCGATATCGTGCGCCGCAATGGGCTGGATGGGCTCATTAAAGCCCTGGACGACAAACGCAAGCTGGCAGACAAACGATGATCAAGCTGGAGGGCCAGAGGCTCGCGCTTTCGGGCCCGTTGGTCATGGATTCAGCCGCCGCCGTGCTCAGCGAGGCCAAGTCCGTCGTCGCCAGCATGGATGTAACCGTGGATTTTTCGGGGGCGACTGATATCGATTCTTCGGCACTTGCGCTCATGCTGCAATGGCGGCGCGAAGCCGAGGCCGCAGGACGCACGGTGACCTTTGAGGGGGTGCCGGATAATTTGCGCGTTCTGGCGGAACTGTACGGCGTCTCCTTTCTGCTTGATCACCATGCCATTCCCGACTGAATATTCCTGACGTTCCCGGTATGACTGCTGCCATCGAAATTCACGGCGCTGACAAGCATTTTGGAACTGTGCATGCCCTGAGGTCAGTGGATCTGACGGTGGAGGCAGGCGATTTCTTTGGCCTGTTGGGCCCCAACGGCGCCGGAAAGACAACGTTGATCAACTTGCTGGCAGGATTGTCGGTTCCCGACGCGGGAACGCTCAAGGTCATGGGTTTTGATGTGGCGCGGGATTATCAGCAGGCGCGTCGAAATCTGGGTGTAGTGCCTCAGGAGCTTGTTTTCGATCCGTTCTTTACGGTCCGCGAAGCATTGGAAATCCAGTCCGGGTACTTTGGCTTGGCGCGTAATGACGACTGGATCGACGACATCCTGCACAACCTGCAACTTGCCGACAAAGCGCACGCCAACATGCGGACCCTTTCGGGTGGCATGAAGCGACGCGTGCTGATTGCGCAGGCACTGGTCCACCGGCCACCGGTCATCGTTCTGGATGAGCCCACTGCCGGTGTGGATGTGGAGCTGCGACAGAGTCTCTGGAAATTCATTCAGCGTCTGAATCGCGAGGGTCATACGATTTTGCTGACGACGCATTATCTGGAGGAGGCCGAGTCACTCTGTCGCCGTGTGGCCATTCTCAAGCAAGGGCAGATCGTTGCACTGGATACCACGCAGCACTTGTTGCAGTCCCGCGCCCTGGGCAGCCTGGAAGACGTGTTCGTGGCCATCATGCGGGATGGCGGAATCAAGGCCAGGGCATAACGAATGCGCGGATTTCTGACCCTGTTCTTCAAGGAAGTACTGCGGTTCTGGAAGGTGTCGCTGCAGACCGTTCTGGCCCCCCTCATCTCCACACTGCTCTACCTCCTGGTGTTTTCTCACGTGATGGCCGACCATGCGGAAGTCTACCCTGGCGTTTCGTATGCGGCTTTCCTCGTTCCGGGGTTGGCCATGATGTCAATGTTGCAGAATGCCTTTGCCAACAGTTCCTCAAGCCTGGTTCAATCCAAGGTGACGGGCAACCTTGTGTTTGTCCTGCTCACGCCACTTTCCCACTGGGAATTTTACTGGGCCTATGTGCTGGCTGCGGTGGTGCGTGGCGTGCTGGTGGGGTCGGTGGTGGTATTGACCGCCTGGTTCTTCTTTCCGATTCCGGGTAAGGCGCCGCTGTGGATCATGGTGTTTGCGCTTTTGGCCACGATTATGTCGGGGTCGCTGGGCGTGCTGGCGGGCATCTGGGCAGAAAAATTCGACCAGATGGCGGCGTGGCAAAACTTCATCGTGCTACCCCTGACCTTTCTGTCCGGGGCGTTCTACAGCATTCATTCGCTGCCCTCTTTCTGGAATGCCCTTTCCCGCTTCAATCCCTTCTTTTACGTGATTGACGGTTTTCGCTACGGGTTTTTGGGCGGCAGTGACGTCTCTCCCTGGGAGTCGCTGTTGATTGTCGGAAGTGCCTGTTTGGCCTTATCATGGACGACCCTGGCGTTATTGCGCAGCGGTTGGCGCTTGCGAACATAAGGTCAGGGTCTTTGACGGAAACCTATCATGGTTCAGCCCCAGGACATCAAAAAGTACATCGAGACCAATTTGCCCTGCGAACGGGTGGAGGTGAGCGGGGATGGGCACCATTTCGAAGCCATCATCGTGAGCCATCAATTTTCAGGCAAAAGCCGTGTTGCCCAGCACCAACTGGTTTATCAGGCTTTGGGCGATCGCATGCGGGCCGAGATTCACGCGCTCTCCATGCGCACCCTGACGCCTGAACAATGGGCGGCCCTGGGCCACTGATCGGTTTTATTTACACGTGGAACAGCTCGTCATAACAGGCGGTTACCCGCTGAAGGGTGAGGTTGGGGTTTCGGGCGCCAAAAATGCTGCCCTCCCCATCCTGTGCGCCTCCTTGTTGACTTCAGGGACCGTGGTTTTTGACAACGTGCCCGAATTGCGTGACGTGGGCACGCTGCTGCGCCTGCTGCGCAGCCTCGGAGTGGCCGTGGAACGCCAGGCAAGCCAGGTGACATTGAATGCCGGCACCCTGAGCGAGCCCGTTGCATCCTACGAGCTGGTCAAAACCATGCGCGCCTCGATCCTGGTACTGGGACCGTTGCTGGCCCGTTTTGGGCATGCAAGGGTCTCCCTCCCGGGAGGATGTGCCATCGGCGAACGACCGGTAGACCTGCACATCAAGGGCTTGCAGGCCATGGGAGCGCACATTGAAATTGAACATGGATATATCGTGGCCGAGGCATCGCGCTTGAAGGGCGCGCGTATCTTCATGGATACGGTCACAGTGACCGGGACGGAAAACCTGATGATGGCTGCGGCTCTGGCTGAAGGCACCACCGTACTGGAAAATGCCGCCCGCGAGCCCGAAGTGTTTGACCTGGGGGAATGCCTGATTCGCATGGGGGCACGCATCAAGGGGCACGGAACCGACGTCGTCACCATCGAAGGGGTGGCCACCCTCCATGGAACGGAATATGGCGTCATGCCGGATCGCATCGAAACCGGAACCTTTCTGGTGGCCGCTGCAGCTACGGGGGGAGACGTGCGTTTGTTGGGGGTGCGCCCAGATACGCTGGATGCGGTATTGGACAAGCTTGCCGAAGCCAACGCTTCGATCGAATGCGCCGCGGACCAAATCAGGATTCGCATGCGCGGGCCCAATCACGGGGTCAGCCTGCGCACGGCTCCCTACCCTGCATTTCCTACGGACATGCAGGCCCAGTTCATGGCCATGAACGCTGTGGCTCAGGGCACCACCGTGGTGACGGAAACCATATTTGAAAACCGTTTCATGCATGTGCAGGAATTGCGACGGCTGGGTGCCAATATCGAGGTGGAAGGCAACGCGGCCATCATTCGCGGCGTTGGCAAACTGGAGGGGGCCACGGTCATGGCAACCGATCTTCGTGCTTCGGCCAGCCTGGTGATTGCGGGACTGATCGCGCACGGGGAGACCGTGGTGGATCGAATTTATCATCTGGATCGCGGTTATGAAAAAATCGAGCAAAAGCTTTCTCGCCTGGGAGCACGGATTGCTCGTCGTTCCGTGGAGGAGGCATGATGAATCCTGAAGCGTCACCGCGCTTTGAAGGGGTGACCATTGCCCTGTCCAAGGGCAGGATTTTTGAGGATACCGCACATTTGCTGAAAGCTGCGGGCATTACACCTCTGGCGGATCCCGAGCATTCCCGCGAATTGATTTTGCCTACCGATCACCCCGATGTTCGATTAGTCATCGTGCGGGCCTCCGACGTGCCCACCTATGTTCAATATGGTGCCGCGGACATCGGCGTGGCGGGAAAGGATGTGTTGATGGAACACGGGGGCCGCGGATTGTATCAGCCCCTGGACCTGCAGATTGCAAAATGCCGGTTGATGGTGGCCGTGCCGCAGGGCTTTGATTATGCAGGCACGATTCGTCGAGGGGCGCGCCTGCGCGTGGCCACCAAATACGAAACCACGGCGCGCAACCACTTTGCCGAAAAGGGGGTGCACGTCGACCTGATCAAGTTGTATGGTTCCATGGAACTGGCCCCTTTGACGGGTCTCGCAGACGTCATCGTGGATCTGGTGAGTAGCGGCAACACCCTGAAAGCCAACCACCTGGAAGCGGTCGAGGAGATTGCGGCGATCAGCGCGCGTCTGATCGTCAACGTGGCGGCGTGGAAGCTCAATCGTTCAAGGATTGCCCCAATTGTGGAAGCCTTTGCCAAGGGAGTGGAATCGTCATGAAACTGCGTCGACTCAACTCCGCTGATCCCGGGTTTGCCGCAGGCCTGGCACATCTGACTGCTTTTGAAAGTGCACAGGATCCAGCAGTGGACGAAGCCGTTGCCGGGATCGTGGCAGAAGTCAGGGAGCGGGGAGACGCCGCGTTGCTGGAATATACCCGGCGTTTTGACCGGTGGCAGGCAGATTCTGCCGCGGCACTGGAGCTTTCCCCGGACCTGTTGCAGCAGACGCTCGAAGGGCTGCCCGCGCAGCAGCGCGCTGCCTTGATGGAGGCGGCGCGACGCATCCGTTTGTTCCACGAGCGACAGAAAAATGAAACCTGGACCTACGCCGAAGCCGATGGCACGGTGCTGGGCCAGCAGGTAACGGCACTGGATCGTGTGGGTCTTTACGTACCCGGAGGCAAGGCTGCCTATCCTTCATCGGTTCTGATGAACGCCATCCCGGCCAATGTGGCAGGCGTGCGGGAAATCATCATGGTCGTGCCCACCCCCGACGGTGTCCGCAACGAACTGGTGCTGGCTGCAGCTGCGCTGGGAGGCGTGACGCGTGTCTTCACCGTGGGTGGTGCCCAGGCCGTGGCTGCGCTGGCCTTTGGCACGGCGACCATCCCTGCCGTGGACAAGATTGTCGGGCCTGGCAATGCCTTCGTGGCTGCGGCAAAACGACGCGTGTTCGGGGTGGTGGGCATCGACATGGTGGCAGGCCCGTCCGAGATTCTGGTGATCGCCGACGGCGCCACTCCCCCGGAATGGGTGGCTATGGACCTGTTTTCCCAGGCGGAGCATGACGAGCTGGCGCAATCCATCCTGCTATGCCCCGATGCAGACTATCTGGATCGGGTCGAGGTGGCCATTTGCCAGTTGATTGAAACCATGCCGCGTCGCGCGGTGATCGAAACCTCCCTGGAAAACCGCGGTGCACTGATTCAGGTACGCGATCTGGAGGAAGCCTGCGCGATTTCAAATCAGATCGCACCCGAGCATCTGGAGCTTTCAGTGGCGGATGCAGAGCGCTGGTTGAAGTCAATCCGGCATGCCGGAGCGGTGTTTGTGGGGCCGTATAGTTCAGAGGCGCTGGGCGATTACTGCGCGGGTCCCAACCACGTCCTGCCCACGGGCCGTACCGCCCGTTTTGCATCCCCGCTGGGAGTCTATGATTTTCAGAAGCGGACCAGCATCATCAAGATGTCGCAAAAGGGAGCGCATACCCTGGGCGAAGTGGCCCAGGTGCTGGCAGAACGGGAAGGGCTTCCGGCCCATGCGCGTTCCGCAGCCTATCGTTGCGGAGAGTGACCGTTGAAGGACTGCATTCGCGATGAAATCAAGGGGCTCTCTGCCTATGCTGTAGCTTCTGCCGAAGGGATGATCAAACTCGACGCGATGGAAAATCCCTATGTGCTGCCCAACGAGCTGCGCAGCGCCATCGCCCGACGCCTGTCGACCCTGGAAGTCAACCGCTACCCCGATGCCAATCCAGAGGCGCTCAAGGCGTTGTTGCGCCAGACCATGGGCATCGATCCCGCGGCAGCCATGGTGCTGGGAAACGGGTCCGACGAGCTGATCCAGATGATTGCGCTGACGGTAGCCAAGCCGGGCGCCGTGATTTTGGGGGTGGAGCCCGCCTTCGTGATGTTCCGCATGATCGCCACTTTTGTGGGAATGCGTTTCGTCGGGGTGCCGCTCAAGGCCGACTTCACGCTCGACGGTGCGGCGCTCTTCTCCGCCATGGAACGCGAAGAGCCCGCCCTGGTCTTTATTGCTTACCCCAATAACCCTACCGGCAACCACTTTGATGCAGAGGTTCTGGAAGAAGTCATTCGCCGTGCCCCTGGGCTCGTCGTGATTGACGAGGCCTATTTTCCGTTTACTGACCAGTCCTTTTTGCCACGCCTCCTGGCCTTCCCCAACCTGTTGGTGATGCGTACCGTATCAAAGCTGGGGCTTGCCGGGATCAGGCTGGGTTTTTTGTCCGGTCCGGTCGAAATTGTGGGGCAAATCGACAAGGTCAGGCTGCCGTACAACATCTCGATGCTGGACCAAGCCGTTGCGCTGGAGGTCCTTTCGCACGAAGCGGTCCTGCAGGCGCAGGCCGACCATATCCGGCAACAACGGGGCATTCTGGCGCGGCAGCTGGCCGCCTTTGCAGGGGTGACGGTGTATCCCAGCGATGCCAATTTTCTGCTGTTCCGCGTAGCACAGGCCCCACGCATCTTTGACGGCCTACGGCATCGTGGTATATTGATTAAGAACTTGAGTGCCGCGCATCCGCTTTTGGCAGACTGTTTGCGGGTGACTGTGGGCACTTCCGACGAAAACCAACGGTTTCTGGATGCGCTTCAGGACACCCTTGAATGAACCTGTTATTGCAACCAGCGGCTTAACCAAATACCTTCAGGCCATCCCATGCGATCGGCGCAGATCACACGCAACACACTCGAAACCCAAATTACCGCAGATATCAACCTTGATGGTTCAGGATTGTCTCGGCTTGATACCGGCATTCCGTTTCTGGATCACATGCTGGACCAGGTTGCGCGACATGGCCTGATCGATCTCGCGGTACATTGCAAGGGCGACTTGCACATTGACGCGCATCACAGCGTGGAAGATATCGGCATCACGCTGGGGCAGGCCTTCGCACAAGCCATCGGGGACAAAAAGGGCGTGCGCCGTTACGGCCACGCAGTCATCCCCCTGGATGAAGCCCTGTCGCGGGTGGCCATCGACCTGTCTGGGCGCCCCGGGTTGTTTTTCGATGTTCCGTTCAGCAGGGCGCGTATTGGCGAATTCGACGTGGACCTGTTCCATGAATTCTTTCAGGGTTTCGTCAATCACGCGCATCTGACGCTCCATGTGGACAACCTCAAGGGTCGCAATGCACATCATCAGGCCGAAACGGTATTCAAGGCGTTTGGCCGGGCGTTGCGCGCTGCCGTCGAAATGGACCCCAGGACTGCCGGCGTGACGCCTTCCACCAAAGGTTTGCTTTGAACGTCAGGGATCTGCCGTGACTCATATCGCAGTGATTGACTACGGAATGGGCAACCTGCGTTCCGTGGCCAAAGCGCTGGAACATGTGGCTCCGGGCGCGACTGTGGAAATCACGGGCGACCCCGATCGCGTGAGGGCGGCGGAGCGGGTTGTGTTTCCTGGCCAAGGTGCAATGCCGGACTGTATGCGCGAGTTGGACCGGCGCCATTTGCGCCAACCCGTTCGGGAGGCAGCCCAGACCAAACCGTTTCTTGGGCTATGCATCGGGCTTCAGATGTTGTTTGAATCGTCTGAAGAAGGACCGACTCCGGGGCTGGGGATACTCTCCGGGCATGTGCGCCGGTTTCCGGACGACCGGATGTTTTCTCCTGCAGGGCAGCGGCTCAAAGTGCCGCATATGGGCTGGAACGAAGTGAACCAATCCGGAAATCACGCCATGTGGTCAGGTATTCCCCAAGGTGCGCGCTTCTACTTCGTGCACAGCTATTATGTGCAGGAACACGATTCCGGCATCGGCGCGGCAAGTACTCGCTATGCCTTTGATTTCACCTGTGCCGTGGCGCGGGACAATATTTTCGCCGTGCAGTTTCACCCGGAAAAGAGTGCCTTGCCCGGACTCGCGCTGCTTGGCAATTTCGTTCACTGGAAGCCCTGAGTTTTACCATGATCCTGATTCCTGCTATTGATCTCAAAGATGGCCGCTGTGTCCGGTTGCGACAAGGCCTGATGGAAGAAGCCACCGTGTTTTCCGAAGAACCCGCACAAATGGCGCGACATTGGCTCGAACAGGGGGCGCAGCGTCTGCATCTGGTGGACCTCAATGGCGCGTTTGCAGGAAAGCCGGTCAACGAGCGGGCCATGCGCGAAATCGTGGATGAGGTCAATGGTGAAATCCCGGTGCAGTTGGGGGGGGGCATCCGCACCCTCGACATCATCGAACGCTATCTGGACAGTGGCGTATCGGAGGTCATCATCGGTACGGCAGCGGTCAAAAACCCGGGGTTTCTCCACGAAGCCTGCGATGCCTTTCCAGGCCACATCATGGTGGGACTCGATGCGCGCGACGGCAAGGTGGCGGTGGATGGCTGGTCCAAACTGACGGGGCATGAGGTGGTGGATCTGGCGCGGCGTTTTCAGGATTACGGCGTTGAAGCCGTCATTTATACCGATATCGGCCGTGATGGCATGCTGAGCGGGGTCAACATTCCGGCCACGGTGGCACTGGCGCGCTCGCTGACAATCCCGGTCATTGCCAGCGGAGGCATTACGGGTCTGGAAGACGTTCGGGCGCTTTGTGAGGTGGAGTTTGAGGGCATCATGGGGGCAATTACCGGGCGGGCCATTTACGAAGGGACCCTTGATTTTGCCGAGGCCAATCAACTCGCCATCAGTTTGTCACGCCCGGTCACAGGCGAGCGCTGACCTATGGGTTTGGCCAAACGCATTATTCCATGTCTGGATGTCAATGCAGGGCGTGTCGTCAAAGGCATCAATTTTGTCGGCCTGAGGGACGCCGGAGATCCGGTGGAGATTGCGCGTCGCTATGACGAGCAGGGTGCGGATGAGGTCACCTTCCTCGACATTACCGCAAGCTCGGACGGACGAGGTCTGATCATCCCCATCATCGAGGCGGTTTCTGCGCAGGTTTTCATTCCGCTCACCGTGGGGGGTGGGGTGCGCGAAGTCGCGGATGTGCGCAGGCTGCTCAATGCCGGTGCGGACAAGGTCAGCATGAACACCTCGGCCATACTGAATCCAGAGTTGATCGCCGAAGCCGCTGGCCGTTTTGGATCGCAATGCATCGTTGTGGCGATTGATGCCAAACGGGCGGATACCGCTTCAGGATGGGGCGTTTTCACGCACGGCGGTAGAAATGCCACGGGGCTGGATGCAGTGGCCTGGGCTGAAGAGTCCGCCAGGCTTGGTGCAGGCGAAATATTGCTGACCAGCATGAACCGTGATGGTACCAAGGAAGGCTTCGACCTTGAGCTGACCCGCGCCGTTGCGGATGCCGTGGGCGTGCCCGTGATCGCCAGCGGTGGTGTGGGCAACCTGCAGCACCTGTGTGACGGAATCCTCAAGGGAGGGGCCGATGCCGTATTGGCGGCCAGCATTTTTCACTACGGCGAATACACGGTGCGCCAAGCCAAGGATTTCATGGCAGCCCAAGGAATCGAGGTGCGCTTGTGACAGAATGGCTGGATACCGTACATTGGGATGCCGGAGGGCTGGTACCGGCGATTGCCCAGGATGCCGTCAGCGGCGATGTGCTGATGCTGGCCTGGATGAATCGCGAGGCGCTTCAGCAAACCGTGTCGTCTGGCGAGGCGGTTTACTGGTCGCGCTCGCGCGGAAAGCTTTGGCATAAGGGTGAGGAATCCGGGCACCTGCAGAGGGTTCGCGAAGTTCGGCTGGACTGCGATGGTGACGTGGTATTGCTCAAGGTGGAACAGGTTGGGGGGATCGCCTGTCACACTGGACGGGTACGCTGCTTTTTCAGACGCCTTGAGCAGGGGGTCTGGGTGGAAACCGACCCCGTTTTGAAAGATCCAACCAGAATTTACAAGCGTTGAGGGCCTTAAGTGGAGAACAATCACGACATTCTCGAACGCCTGAGCGCCATGCTGGAAAGCCGGAAAGGGGCTGATCCGGATGGTTCCTATGTGGCCGCGCTGTATGGCAAGGGCCTGGATGCGATCGCACGCAAGGTGGGAGAGGAAGCCTTGGAAACCATTCTGGCGGCCAAGGACGGTGATAGACTGCATGTCGTTCGGGAAACAGCCGATCTCTGGTTTCACTCGCTGATACTATTGGCCCATCTGGGACTGGCGCCCCGCGATGTGCTCGCGGAACTGGCGCGGCGCGAGGGAATTTCGGGGATCGAGGAAAAGGCCATGCGTAACCGTCAGGATGCCACATCGTGAGCGATTGCATTTTTTGCAGGATCAGCAAGGGAGAACTGCCCAGCAGGAAGGTTTATGAAGATGAGGATGTCTTTGCATTTCATGATATCCATCCAGTGGCCCCGGTTCACTTCATGATCGTTCCAAAAAAGCATGTGGATTCCCTGATCCAGTGTCATTCCGGGGATCAGGCGCTGTTGGGCAAAATTCTGTTGCTGGCTCCAAAACTGGCGACTGAACAGGGTCTTTCCGATGGGTTTCGCACCATGATCAATACCGGTCGGGGCGGAGGCCAGGAGGTGTATCACCTGCATGTTCATGTGATAGGTGGCGGCAAGCCCCATTCCATGACAACGTTACTCAACAAGGAATAACGCCGGAGGCGTTTCGGGAGGTCATTACTATGGGTGATTTATTTACCATTCAGCACTTGTTGCTGATTTTGCTGATTGTGGTGCTGGTGTTTGGTACCAAAAAATTGCGCAACATCGGAGCCGATCTGGGGGGAGCTGTGAAGAGTTTCAAGGAAGGCATGACTGGCAACGCAGGCGCAGAGGGCAAGAGCGAAGAAAAAAAACCACTAGAAGAAAAAACTGCCGCTTCCAATACCGAGGTCAAAACTCAGGAAAAGACCCACTCCTGACATGGAGCGGCAGGCCCTGCGTTAGCCCATGCTGGATTTCAGTGTTTCCGAGATTGGCCTGATCGGGGTGGTGGCC
>DAIBBI010000042.1:0-8139 GCA_027442615.1 Ferrovaceae bacterium
AACGGCCGGTGAGTTCAACGAGGTAGGCCAGGTCGAACTGTGCCAGCAACGACGCCTGCGAAAACACCCGACTGACCGGGGGCAGCCAGGAGTCGTGATAGAGCAGCCCTATCGCTGCAGGGATGGCGGCCATGGCGCGCATGCGCTGCCACCGCTGCGATTGCAGGGGCAGCAGCAACAGCGCCGCAAAGGCCAGGTTTTCCAGCGGTTGAAAGCCGATAAAGCCCTGCCAGTAAAGGGCAAGCTTTCCCAGAAAATAGACGTTCCACCCCCCCAGGGAGATTTGTGCCACCGGTGCCCGATTCATGGGGCTCGCTTTGGCCGGTAGGGCTGCAACACCCGCGGCTCGAAACTTCGGGTCTGCCGCTGCTCAAGCCAGCGCGGCAGCCGCAGACCCATGACGATGCCGATGGTCATGCCAAGAACCAGCAGGACGAGAATTTCGATCATGACAAAGCACCCTTGTGCGTCGCGCGCACTGGCAGCGGACGTCTTCGGGCGGGAACGGGCGGGCGCTGGGCTCCCGCACCCTTCCTGCTGGCGGAAACCCCTTCGGCGGGCGCCTCCATCGCTTTACCGGCCCCACCCCCAGCCTGCCGCAGGGACAATGCATCGATGGCCTGGGTAATGGTTTCCAGCGACAGAAAGCGCACCTCGCCTTCAGACAGTTCGTCCACGGGAATGCGGAACAACCGTTCCATGGCCAGATCCACATGCTCCTCGCGACAGGAATAAAAGAACACGTAAACGCTTTCATCATCTGCGGTATACAAATCACCTTCCCGCTGCATGTCCAGACTTGCCAACACTTCCAGGGGCTTGAGTCCGGGTGGCGGCAGCAGGCGCACCAGCGCATGCGCAACCACCAGATGGTGTCCATGCCCGATGGCCTGGCGCACCATGGCCACGAACTCCTGCAACGGCTGAAACCCATGGACCCTGGGCTGCCTGACCTTGCCCAGAAACGCATCGAAATCTGCGGGCAGGGCGCGCACATGGACCTGCCCCGTCAACGCGTCGAGCAAACCGAGCAGGCGGGTAAAATTCACTTCGGCAGGAATCACCAGATTGGCCCCCGCCTGAGACAACAGGTGCTCCTGGTGATACCGCAGGTGGGCATTGACTTCGCGCACCACGATCCTGACGCGCGCGCCAAACATCTGGCGCAGGGTGAATACCGTACGAGCCAGCGACTCCAGAGACACTTCAGGATCAAAATGCAGCAGCAGGGTTGCAGCCACCAGCCCGGAGAGCCTTGCGCTGAAAAGGTCGTTGGACGCCAGCACCTCCCAACCCCTGGGCGCGGCATGACCCGACAGCGCCGCGCGCGAGGCCACCACGCGCCCCTCATCCAGAATCCCGGCCTGCACGCCCGGCACCGCCAGGGGCAGCGCCTCTTCCAGGCATAGCCAGCCGTCCTTGCGAAGGCCGAGGCGATAGCCCTGATGCGCCACCACCGAGGCGTCCGAAAACCAGTAGTCCACAGTCCAGTGCGCAGAGCCGGACTGGACATCCAGCCGTGCAACCCCCGACAGCACGGGCCCGGCCGCAGGCTGCCCGCCGCGTTCTGCCGGCACCTGGAGCAGCACCGCGCTGCGGTGCCGCCTTGCCCACTGGCACAGTAGCCGCAATGCCGTGTCGATGCCCGGAGACTGCGGGGCGAACAGAAACCGGTCAGCCTGCTCGACCAGGATCAACTGGTCGTCCATACCCGAAAAATAATCAAGCTCTTCCAGCACCCTGGAAATGCCCTCGGGCGCACTGGTCGTGAACGCGCGAATGGTGCCCAGGACCAGGGCTGCCTCAAGCCGTTGCTGCAACGGCCCGCTGTCCTCACAGACCCGATCGGGGTTGCCCGCGGCGATCCATACCACCCGTCCCAATGCCTCACTGGCCCTGAAGAGCGTGGCCCAGACGAGGTTGTCCACGGGCGCCTCGGCCGCGGTCGAGACCCAGTACACGCCCCCGGGCGAGACCCGCAAGACGGCCTCGGGGAGCTGCGCGATGGCTAGGAGGGGGACAGACCACATGAGGCGCCCCCGGTCACCACCTGATTGCGGCCCTGTCTTTTGGCGGTCAAAAGCGCCTGGTCAGCCGCATCGAGAAGTTCTTCGTAACCGGGCAAATCAGGCGTTTTTTCAGCCACGCCAAAGCTGGCCGTGATGGATAGGGTTGCACCACTCATTTCCAGAGATATCGACTCGCAGGCCTTGCGGATGCGATCCGCATGCTGACGCGCGCCCTCCAGGGGGGTATCCGGCAAAATCAGCAGGAATTCCTCGCCACCGATCCTGCAGGCCAGGTCAGGCAAACGGGAATGATTACGCAGGATTTGCGCAAAATTCTTGAGGACCACATCGCCCGCGGCGTGGCCGTAGCGATCGTTGACCTGTTTGAAATGGTCGATGTCCATCACGATCACGCTCAGTTGCCTGCCCACGCGACTGGATTGCGACCATAATTCGGTAAGGCGGCGGATGGCGTGGCGCCGGTTGTAAAGATTGGTCAACTGGTCGGTGAGCGCCGCCTCCAGCGCTTCGAGGTGGAAGGCCGACAATTGCTCGATGTCGCTGCGCAGGCGGTCGCGTTCGGCAGTGAGGTTGCAACGGGTCAACAGCGCATGCATGCCCGAAGATAGCCTTGCCTGCAGGGCAGCGCCTTCTATGGGTTTGTTCAGAAAATCGTCCGCCCCTGCCTCGATGGCCCTGAGCGACTGGCCCTTGTCGTTAGGGTCGGTCAGCACGATGATGTACAAGCAATCACGGGTCTGGGTGTTGCGCAGAGTGGTGACCAGCGCCAGCCCATCCGCGGTGGCCATCGTGGCATCCACAATCAGCATGTCCGGGGCATTTTCCTGCATCAGCCGAATGCAATCAGGCCCATTTTCGGCAAAACACACGGCATGACCCGATGCCAGTAGCCGTTCTTCCAGAAACTGGCGCTCACCCCCCCCATCGGCCACAATCAGCACCGACATCACCCGGGCCGTCACGGTGGCCGCGTTGGCGACATCGGATGACGTGATGACATTGAGGGGGCGCACGGCAAGCTCGAACGTTTTGCTCCATGTGGCCCAGTCTTCATGCATGTCCTGGCTCAACGCGGTCAGCGTTTCGGCGTCCAGCCCCAACTCTCTCGCCACAGGCAGCAGGGCGGCCAGCCCTTCGGTGACCACATTCCTGTCCGTGCCGCCCAGCAGGGTGGCGGCCAGACCTTCGGCCAGATCGAGGCTGCCCCTGATGCGTTCGGCACGCGGGTTGGCCGTGGCGGAACCGGGTTGCTGGGGCAGCAACACGTTGGTGAACAGGGTGGGCATGCCCCAATCCGCCAGCATGGCAGCAGAGAGCATGGCGCCGGTGAAACCAAACGCCTTCTGTTCCAGTTTGCTTTGCCCCGATCTGTCGGCCCGGGCCTTCAGCACTTCGCAGTATTCATGCGCGTGCAGGGAGGCCAGCCCCAATTCTCCCACATGGGCCAGCAGCCCAAAGGTAAACAGTTCAGCCGCGGGAACCACGTTGACCAGGGTGGCCAGACGCTGGCAGACCAGGGCGCGCACCAGGGAGTGCGCCCAAAACCCCTCGTAATCGAATTCGCGACAGTTGCCCTGACGGTGATTGGCGAGCAGCGAAAATGCCAGAACCACCTGACGCAGCGCCCGGATGCCAATGGAGAGCAGGACATCGGGAGTGACGGCTATGGCGGGTCGGGGACGGCCGTAGGCTGCGGAATTGGCCATCTTGAGCAGGCGGCCGATGCTTGCCGGATCGGTGTTGAGCAGCGCTATGACGTCGGCCATGGGCGCATCGGCGTCTGCGGTCAACTCCATGAGCCTTAGCGCAACGCCGCTTGGGGAGGGTAAATTGTCGCTGGACTTCAGCGCTTCGAAGCGGTCCCTGCTCAGGCCCAACATGGCACGTCCAGTCCTACATCCATCCCACCCCCCCGATGACCAAGTGCATCATACATGACGCGCCTTTTGATTGGAATTGGCGCGCCTGTCAGTCCTGCAGGTCGATACGCTGATAAAAATAAAAAACGGTGAATTGATTTGTGTCAAAATGTAACACAAGGTTTATTCCTAGACTATAAAGAAAGGGGGTGTCGATAACAGGGTGCCTTAACCTATGAGGTGCATCATGAACAATGCAGGAAGAACTCTCACACCGTTGTTGCTCGGCTTTGCGTTTGCCATTTCAGGATCGGGATGCGGTGGTGGCGGCAGCAGCACCTATATTCCTACCGTGCCGGTCACTTCGACAGCAACCTTTCAAACCAGAACTGCGTGGGCCAATTGGGTGACCAACGCATCATCGCTGCCATTTACGATCACCGGCACTTACCTTGGGGTGCCCATCACGGGAAATGGCACAACCACCTGGAGCGGACTGGCGGCTTCAACCTTTGAAGGTCAGCCTGCCCTGGTAAAAGTCACCCAGGTGCTGGGCAGCTATACGGCAAGTGGCACGGTCTATTCGCTGCATCAAACGACGGCGGATTATCACGACTCAAACTACAATCCGCTGGGCAGCAGCGACGGTTATTACGAAGTCATCACCCCTTCCACCGTCAACATCCCCGCCACATCCCTGGTCAACGACACGGGTGTGCTTTATTCGGGAAAGGTCTATTCCGACATCTCCAAAACAACGCAGACCGGAAACGATACGGTGACTTACACCCTGAAGCCCGACACGACCACCACGGCGCTGCTGTTGATTGCCTCAACGGTGACCGACATGTCTGGCGCCGTACATAAAACGGCCAGCACCACTTTCAGGATTACGCCAGCGGGGGGCATCACGCCCGTGAGCGATGCCAGCTCGGTGGGGGGCCTGACGCTCAACCTTGCCTACTAGGCAGCAGCGCCCTGGCGGGCAGGGCGTCAAACGATGCCCACTGCCTTCAGGATCGGCAACTGCTTCGCGGCAAAAGTCCTGGCCTGCTCGGCAAGCTCGGCCAGGTTTTCTTCCGGGGTTTCCAGCGGCTTGCCGCCCTTGAGGATCTTCTGGTTCTGGCTGGACAAGACCTGCCAGGCATACTGCGCCCAATCGGCAGGCTGTTTTCTGCCCTGGCTTCTGGCCAGCAGGGACAGTTGCTGAAATCGGTTGAGGCCCACCGCCCCACCCGTTACCGGACTTGCCAGGGAGGTAAGGTCGCCGCTCCCGCGGGCCTTGTCGATCAGATACGCGTTGAGCTTTTCGGTCTGACGCTTGACCCTTGCCGTCTGGGCGTCTTCCTGAACATAGCTCAGGCTTCCATTGCCGCTGAGGAGCAGGACGGCCTCCTTGATCTGGCCAATCGAAACCCCTTTGTCCTTCACCGCCTGTTCAATCTGCCCGATGGTTTTGGGCTGGTGGTCGGCCATAAAATCCAGGATGGGGCCATAGACGGCATCCTGAAGTGCGGCCTCACCGAATGCACCCTTGGCTTTCAATGACACTTCTGCGCGTGCCTGCGTCAGGACAAACCTCTGGTGACGCAACGACTCCGCCTGCTCCAGGGCGCTCATGTGACGCACCCCCTTGACCCAGTAATCCTTGCGAAAGTGCTGGTTGATCATGAAATCGCGCACCATTTCACGAAACTGGGCATCCGGTATTTCCCTAAGGAAAGCCTGTTGCCCGGCGGTGTGATTGATTGCATGGACATGGTCAAGATAATTGGCCGAACAGGCAAAGTTGAGCTTGGCAGGCTCCAGCCATTGCCCCATGCGGGCAAAGGACATGGGGGCCCAGTCCCGGTTAAAGTACTCATGAGCGATGTAACTGCGGTTCTGTTCCTTCATGGATTTCAGCCGTTCGGCAATCTGGGGGCTGGCCCGGGCATACAACGGGTTCGTTGCCAGCAGCCTTTCTGCAAAATCGATGGCGGCATCGATGCGCGGAACGATGCCCTGCCCTGGGGCGCTTTGCGACTCGCCATGTGCCGTCAACAGGTCACGCAACGGAATGGTGGGGGCCCAGCCAGGCAGGGTGTTGTAGCTGATGTAGAGCACGCCGCCCACCTTCAGCTTGCGATGGAGGAAGTCAACGATGACGGCGCGGTTTTCGTCCGAAATCCAGCTCCAGATGCCGTGCAAACCGATGTAGTCGAAATCGGGCAGGTCCTCGCGGGTGCAAAACTCTGCGAAAGACTGGTCATACAGGCTGGCCCCTGCACCGGACGCCACTGCCAGTTCCCGGGCAAACCCGGCCTGGGAGGGATTGAAGTCCGTGCCAAACCACGTGGTCGTGGACGCCGCGGCATGGAGATTGACGCTTATGCCCTGGCCAAATCCCAGCTCGCAGGCCGTACCCACTTCGGGAAACACCAGTCCGGCATCAATGAAGGCCAGACGGATGTGCAGGGGATTGAGCTCGGGATAGTAACCAAAGGTATAGCCGATATCGGCCACATAGCCGGAGGTCCAGTCGTTCATAGCGGTTCCTGTTTACCAAGGACAGCACATTATCACGAAGTATGGATGCCCGTGGTGTCCTGCCCAGGACAAACTGCGCCGATGCATCTCGTCGTAAAGCCTTCAAACGATCACTTGACGAGATGGGTTGCCCAATCGGGGACCTTGTTGACATAGAAATGAAAGCCCTCGTTGAAGCTTCCATAACCCAAACCGGACTTCTGCCCAAGCACTGAAAGACTGTGTTTGGTATAGAGGCTGATGTGTCCGTTTCGTGGGGAGGCATACCACCAGTTCAATCGCTGGTTCTTTTTGATCTGGTTGTCGGATGTGAGGGTGGTGAACAGAACCAGGCAGGAATCATCCATCAGGCTGACCAGGTTTTTCATGAGGTGCTCCGGTCGGGGAACATGCTCAAAGACCTCGAATGCCGTAATCAGATTGAATTTTCCCAGTGTCTCGATGCCGTTATCACTCGACGGAAAAGGGTCATAAGACCTGGAACGCCATCCATTCAGCACGAGTTCCTGGCTCAATTTGCCATTTCCGCCGCCGTAATCCAGGTGATTGATCTGCGCCTGCTGATTGTTGAAAATAGTCAGCAGCGCCCCTGCGTTTGCCTTAGGCCGCACCTCGAGATAGTCTGGATCAATATTGACGTATTCATGGTTGTAGACATCGCGAAGAAAATCATCATCAGTCCAGCTCCAGAACTCCGGACTGAAAGTGAACGCGCATGCATCGCAAATGGAGTAATAGATCGGGCGTCCTGACAGCGGAAGGTATTTTCCCCTTTGCTCTTCGCAACTCTTATTGAAATCCACCACATCAAGAAGTTGCGATGGGCCGCCGCAGACTGGGCAATTGGGCTGTGGGTTCATGGTTTGCTCCCTTCGGCGCCATTATAAACCTGCACCGAGCCCGCCAGAAGTCACTTCAAGTATGATATTCATCATCGACATCAAGGCCCCGCAACACCAGTTCTGCACAACGGGTTCTTGACGGGCAGGTGCCCCCGGCCCATTGGACTGCCTTTTATGGAAACCGCCGGCCCATGACAGACCACAGCCTTCTCGACGCAATCCCCGTGCCGCTGGCCTTGAACGACGGACAAGGGCGCATCACCCATCTCAACAAGGCCTTTGTCCGGAGCATTGGATATACACGCGACGAAATCCCCGACCTGAACCACTGGTGGCCGCTGGCCTACCCCGACCCCGAATACCGCCGCCAGGTCGCCGAGGCCTGGCTGACGGCCCTGGAAAAGTCAGAACAGGGCGATGAGTTGCCTTCACCCATGGAAGTACGCATTGTGTGCAAGGACGGGGCGAGCCGGATATTCCATGCAAGCCCGGTCCTGCTTCGGGAGGGATCCCAGCCCCAGCATTTGGTTGTCCTGTACGACGTCACGCTCCTCAAGAACGCCGAATCGCGCATCGAACACCTGATCAAAATTTATCGTGCACTGAGCGAAGTCAATCAGGCCATTGTGCGCATGGAGTCCGAAACCTCGCTGTTTCCACTGGTATGCCGCATGTCCGTGGATTTTGGTGGCATGGTGCTGGCGTGGGTAGGCAAACTGAACAAAGCCACCGGTTTCGTGACGCCCGAAATCACCTATGGCAGTGGGGCCGACTATCTGAACGGAATTGTCCTGTCCGCCGACGAATCGATACCCCAGGGTCGCGGCCCGGTGGGCCTGGCACTCCGGGAAAAACGCAACATCCTCGTCAACGATTACC
>DAIBBI010000054.1:0-36972 GCA_027442615.1 Ferrovaceae bacterium
GGCTGCTTCCATGGATACCCACAGAATGCCCATGTTGTTGGTGGTGAGCGCCACCAGCATGGTAAAGCTGAACAGCTGGTACATGCTGTGATACAGGCGCAGCCGGTTCGGCGTCATCTTGCCATGGGCCTGTTCCACGCGCATGTAGGGGCGGGAGAACAGGGCGGTGGTGAGGCCCACGAAGGCCGTCAGGCTGACCATGAAAACGTTGAGCGAATCAATGAAGAATTCCTTGTTCCAGGCAAACAGCGGACCCTGCGCGATGACTTCCACCGTCAGGCCGCAGGCCGCCACGAAGGTGCCCAGGCTGAACGCTGCGTTGGCATCGCGCGCGCGATCTCGATGGCCGATGAAGGCCAGCACGATGCTGCCCAACAGCGGAAAGGGCAACAGCAGAAGGAGCAGGTCCAAGTCAGTCTTCCTTCAGTTTTTCCAGGTGGCGAATGTCGAGGCTGTCAAACCGTTCGCGAATATGAAACATGAATACGCCCAGGATCAGGATGCCTACCAGCACGTCCAGCGCAATCCCCAGTTCCACCACCATGGGCATGCCGTAAGTGGCGGCCGTGGCGGCAAAGAACAGGCCATTCTCCATGGAGAGAAAACCGATCACCTGGGGCACGGCCTTGGAGCGCGTGATCATCATCATGAAGGACAGCAGCACGCACGCGAGCGCAATGCCCAGGGTGCCGCGCGCAATGGTGGAAGACATCTGCGAGATGGGTTCAGCAAGGTAAAAGGAAAACATCACAAGGACGATGCCGATCAGCATGGTAGTGGGAATGTTGATGAGCGTTTCCACGTCCCAGCGCACGTTGAGGCGGTCGATGACCCTGTGCAGCAGCATGGGGATGACCAGCACTTTCAGCACCAGAGTGATGGCGGCGGAAAAATACAGGTGTGGTTGTCCCGTGACGTAACCGACGATGGCGGTGGCGGCCACCAGCGTGGCGCCTTGCAGGGTGTAGAGGTAGATCAGGGAGAGGATGCGCCGTTGCGAGAGCATGGCAAACGCCAGCATCAGCAGGATCGCGGCCAGGAGATTGATGAATTGCGTGATGAAGGCACTCATCTCAAACGCCCAGCAGGATGTTGACCAGCATGCCGATCACCGCCAGCAGGAAAGCCGTGGCGAGAAATTCCGGTACTCGGAAAATGCGCATTTTGGCACTGACGCTCTCCAGCAGCGCCAGCAGCGCGCCACCCAGGGCGAGCTTCAGGATCAGCATGGGCAGTGCCAGCAGCAGCGCGAGGGGCGAGAGGGCATCGGCGATGCCCCAGGGAAAAAACAGGGCGAGTCCGGCGCAGGAATAGGCAAAGAGCTTGAGGCTCGCCGCCCACTCGAGCAGCGCCAGATGGCGTCCGGAATATTCCAGGATGAGCGCCTCGTGAATCATGGTGAGTTCGAGGTGCGTGGCCGGGTTGTCCACCGGGATGCGCGCATTTTCTGCGAGGGACACCATGGTGAAGGCTACACCTGCAAAAGCCAGGCTGGGGTAGATGGCAAGGTCGCGGTGGGCCGGCGTGTCCACGATGGTGGTGAGCGATGTGGATTTGGAAAGCAGAGAGGCCGAGAACAGCACCATCAGCAGCGCGGGTTCCGCGAGGAAACCGATCAGCATTTCGCGACGAGCGCCGAGGGTGCCAAAGGCCGTGCCCACGTCCATGGCGGCCAGCGAAATGAACACGCGTGCCAGGGCAAACAGGCCCACCAGGGCGATGGCATCCGCGGCGGGAGAGAGCGGCAGGTCGGTGGAGAGCGTCGGGATGATGGCACAGGCCAGTGCCATGCAGCCAAAGACGACGTAGGGGGTGGCCCGGTAGAGGGACGAGGCGTGATCGGCCAGCACCAGTTCCTTGTGGAATAGCTTGTGCAGTTTACGGTAGGGCTGGAAGAGGCTCGGGGCCGACTTGTTCTGCAGCCAGGCGCGCCACAGGTTGATCCAGCCGGTCAGGAGCGGGGCCAGCAGAAGTGCCAGCAGGATCTCCAGGATCTGGGAGAAATAGCCTTGGGCGTTCATCGTTTCACCACCATCAGCACCGTAATCAGCGTGATGAAGCTGTAGAGCAGGTAGATGGCAATCCGCCCGCGTTGCAGCAGACCGATCAGGCGCGCCAGGCGTTCCACGAGGCGCGCCACCGGCAGATACAGCCAGTGCCAGAGGTGGTCGCCCACGGTGACGAGGTAATGTGGTTGCGCATCAAAGGGGGTTGGCAGGATCCGTTTGATGCGAAAGAACGGCGCGAAAATTTCGCGAATGGGCTGACCAAAACCTTCCGCCGTATCCTGCATGCGTGCGTTTTGCCACGGGTAGCCGCAATCCCAGGGTGGCGCACGGCGCAGGCGCCCGTGATAGAAGGCGCGCACCAGCAGGAAGGCCAGGGCAAAGCTGATGGCAACGCCCAGCAGGAACAGGACCGGTCCGTAGCTGGCCCGCTCCAGCGACACTGGAATCAGCAGCCATTGGCTGCCGGACACGGTGGCTCCCAGTCCCGCACCCACCAGCGGGCGCGTGACGGCATCGAGCAGGGTGATGGCTGGCACCGGAAACAGGCCCAGCGCCACACAACCCACCACCAGCCAGAGCATGCCCAGACGTTCCCAGAAGCCGGCGTCATGGGCATGGGAGAGTTTTTCCTCGCGGGGTTGCCCCAGAAAAATCACGCCAAAGAATTTGACCATGGTGTAGCCCGCCAGTGCCGCAACGAGCGCTATCAGGGCTGCGACCACGGGGACGAGCATGTTGAGAAATGCGTTGGGCAGTCCAGGCGTAAAGAGAAAGCTTTGCAGCAGCAGCCACTCCGAAACGAAGCCGCCCAGTGGCGGCAGGCCGGCACTGGTGAGCGCGCCGATGAGCGTCATCCAGGCCACCCAGGGCATGAAGCGTATCAGTCCGCCCAGCTTGCCCAGACTGCGCTCCCGGGTGGCGTGCAACACGGATCCGGTGGCCACGAACAACAGACTTTTGAAAAATGCGTGGCTCGCCACGTGATAGAGCACGGCCGTGAGGGCCAGGGCCGCCATGGGGTGCATGCCATAGGCCGAGAACAGGGCGGCAAGGCCGATACCGGCCACCATGAGGCCGATGTTCTCGATGGAGGAGTAGGCCAGAAGGCGCTTCATGTCCACCTGAACTGCGGCAAACACCACGCCGTAGAGGGCGCTTAGAAGACCCAATCCCAGCAGCAGTACACCCCACCACCACAACGGCGTGTGCAGCAGGTCAAAGGTCACGCGCAGCAACCCGTAGATGGCGGTCTTCAACATGATGCCGCTCATCAGGGCGGACACGGGCGACGGGGCCGCAGGGTGGGCTTCGGGCAGCCATACGTGGAGTGGCACAAGGCCTGCCTTGGCACCAAAGCCAAAGAGGGCCAGCAGGAAGGCCAGCGACGCCCAGAAGGGCGAGAGGTGCTGGGCGCGCATGTTGGCGAAGGTGTAATCCCCGGTATTGGCCTGCAGTACGCCAAAACATAACAGGATGCCGATGGCGCCAATGTGGGCCATGAGCAGGTACAGGTAGCCCGCGCGCCGGATTTCAGGAAGGCGGTGGTTGGCAATCACCAGAAAGAACGAGGCCAGCGCCATGGTTTCCCACATCACCATGAAGGCATAGGCGTCGTCGGCCAGCACCACCAGCACCATGCTGGCCAGGAACGCGTGATATTCGAGGCAGAGCAGGCCCGGCGGGGTGCCCTCTCCCTTGCGAAAGTAGCCGGCTGCAAAGAGGGACACTCCGGTGGAGGCAGCGCCGATGATCATCAGGAAGAAGGCGGCGAGGCTGTCCAGGCGAAAATGGAAGGGCAGCAAGGGCAGACCGATGGGCAGGATGCGGGTCTGTGGCGTCTCCAGAAGGGCAACCGCGGCAGCGGCAAAAAGGAATAGCCCCACGAGGGCTCCTGCGGGAAACAGGAGGCGCGCCACCAGGGTCAGGCGACGCAGCGCGAAGACGCCGGCGCTGCCGATCAGCAGCCAGGCCAGGACGAGCATCAAAATCCAGTCCAGGGGCATTGTCTTCCCGACGATCCTTCTGATAATGTGGCTATAGGGTGTAAATTACATTGGTCTATGGTTATATTGCAATTATAATTTGATTAACATATTATGTGCATTTATGGAAAATCGCACGGCACGACTGACGCTTCTCATCGATCCTCGCAAAAAGCAGATCTTTGAGGAGATCTGCGCCAGCCAGGATCTCACTCCTTCCCAGGTGGTGCGGCGCCTGATTCGCCAGTATATTCTGGAACACGCGGTAGACCGCGAACTTCCGGACTGGCTGCGTTCGCGGTCGGCAGGCGATCGGGATGCCTGAGAACGATCAGCGCTTCATGCAGGCGGCACTGGAGCTTTCAGACCAGGCCGCCGCAGCGGGCGAAGTACCGGTGGGGGCGGTGGTGGTCAGGGATGGCGTCATCGTGGGGCGCGGTTTCAACAGCCCCATTTCACATCAGGATCCCAGCGCACATGCCGAGATCCGTGCGCTACGCGATGCGGCCCAGCGCCTGGGCAATTATCGATTGGTGGATTGCACCCTCTATGTCACGCTCGAGCCCTGCGCCATGTGCGCCGGCGCCATTCAGCATGCGCGCATCGCGCGCCTCGTGTACGGGGCCTCCGACCCCAAAACCGGGGCCTGTGGCAGCGTAGTGGACCTGTTTGCCGAGGCGCGCCTCAATCACCACGCCAAAGTGGTTTCCGGAGTTTGCGCCGAAGAGAGCGCAGCACGTCTCAAGTCGTTTTTTGCTGCACGAAGATAGCCGGTCTTCACTGCGCTTCGGGTAAAATGCGGGCATGACGGTTGCCCCACCCACTCCCTTCGTTCACCTCCGCCTGCACACGGAATTCTCCATTACGGACGGCATCGTCCGCATTGAGGATGCCCTCCAGCGTGCTGCCGATGACGGCATGGTGGCGCTGGCCATCACGGATCTCAACAACCTGTTTGGTTTGATCCGTTTTTACAGTACCGCGCGCAGCAAGGGCATCAAACCCATTGCTGGATGCGACGTATGGATTGCCCCTGAAGAGGAGCGGCAGCCGGCCTTTCGGGTCCTGCTGCTGGCGCGCAATCACCAGGGGTACCTTGCGTTGTGCCGGTTGCTGTCGCGGGCCTGGCGTTCCGGCCAGGAGCGTGGCGTGGCCTACATTCAGCGCGCATGGCTGGAGCTGGAAGCGGCGGGGCTGATCGTCTTGTCCGGTGCGGAACAGGGCGACGTCGGCCAGGCGCTTGCGGCGGGCAATCTCAAGGAAGCCTCGCAGCGTGCAAGCCGCTGGACGGCTGCCTTCGGCGATGCCTATTACCTTGAGTTGCAGCGCACGGGTGCTCCCGGACAGGAACATCTGGTGGACATGACCATCCACCTCGGGGCAGAGCTCGACATCCCGCTCGTGGCCACCCAGCCCGTCCAGTTCATCCGACCCGACGATTTCAAGGCACACGAAGCACGGGTGTGCATTGGCGGGGGCTACCTGCTGGCCGACGCACGCCGTCCCAAAAGCTTTACCCGCGAGCAGTATTTCAAGTCGCAGGTGGAAATGCAGGCGCTGTTTTTTGACGTGCCCGAAGCCCTGGTCAACGCCCTGGAGATTGCCAAGCGTTGTAATCTGGAATTGACCCTGGGCAAACCGCGCCTGCCCGATTTTCCGACGCCACCTGGTGAGACCCTGGACGACTACATGGTGCGCCTTGCCGGCGAAGGGCTTGGCGAGCGCCTTGAATGGCTTTACCCCGATCCGGTGCTGCGTGCGCAGGAACGGCCCACCTATGAGGCACGCCTCGCCTTTGAATGCAACACCATCATGCAGATGGGTTTCCCAGGCTACTTCCTGATCGTGGCCGACTTCATCAACTGGGCCAAGCATCACGATGTTCCGGTGGGGCCGGGACGAGGCTCCGGCGCGGGCTCCCTCGTGGCCTATTGTCTGGGCATCACCGATCTCGATCCGTTGCGCTATGACCTGCTGTTCGAGCGCTTCCTCAACCCAGAACGGGTGTCCATGCCCGACTTCGACGTGGATTTCTGCCAGGACGGCCGCGACCGGGTCATCGAGTACGTACGCCAGAAATACGGCAGCGATTCCGTATCGCAAATCGCCACCTTCGGTACCATGGCGGCCAAGGCGGTGATCCGTGACGTGGGTCGGGTCCTGGATTTGCCCTACAATTTCGTGGATCAGTTGGCCAAGCTTATTCCCTTCGAAATCGGCATGACGCTGGCCAAGGCACGCGAGCAGGAACCGCAGATCAACCAGCGTGCGGCAGAGGAGGAGGAAGTGGCCGAATTGCTGGTGCTGGCAGAAAAGCTGGAAGGCATTACCCGCAACGTAGGTATGCATGCAGGTGGCGTGCTGATTGCACCGGGCGAACTGACGGACTTCACGCCCCTCTATTGTCAGGAAAACTCGGAAGCCGTGGTCAGCCAGTTCGACAAGGACGATGTGGAAAGGGTCGGGTTGGTGAAATTCGACTTTCTGGGGCTACGCACGCTCACCATCCTGGATTGGGCCGAGCGCCACATCCGTGCCATTCCCGGTGATGCCGTGGCGGCCGCTTTCAGGATAGCCGACATTCCATTGAATGATCCTGCCACCTACGCCCTGTTCGGTTCCGGCAACACCACCGCGGTGTTCCAGCAGGAATCGCGCACCGCCAAGGATCTTGAAAAGCGTCTCAAGCCCGACAGTTTCGAGGACATCATCGCCCTGATGGCATTGAACCGTCCCGGACCGTTGCAATCGGGCATGGTGGATGACTTCATCAACCGCAAACAGGGGCGCGCCCGGGTGGAGTTTTTTCACCAGTCCCTGGAGCCCGTGCTGCGCCCCACCTACGGCGTCATCGTATACCAGGAACAGGTGATGCAGATTGCCCAGGTGCTGGCAGGGTACACGCTGGGCGCTGCCGACCTGCTGCGGCGGGCCATGGGCAAGAAGGACGCCAGTGAAATGGCGCGCCAGCGCAATCAGTTCATCGATGGGGCGACCGAACGGGGTGTGGCGGTCAAGCTTGCCACGCAGCTGTTTGATCTGATGGAGAAGTTTGCCGAGTATGGTTTCAACAAGTCGTACTCGGCAGCCTATGCCCTCGTCTCCTACCAAACGGCCTGGCTCAAGGTGCATTACCCCGCGGCCTTCATGGCAGCGACCCTGTCGGGCGACCTGGATGACACCGACAAGGTTGCCATCTTCGTGGAAGATGCACGACACAATGGGCTGGAAATCCTCCCTCCGGACGTGAATGCCTCGGGCTACCGATTCGTGCCGGTCAATGCGCGCCAGATCCGCTACGGCCTGGGGTCGGTCAAGGGCACGGGCGAATCCGCGGCGCTGGAGATCGAGCGCTTGCGTAAGGAAGGGGGGCCGTTCAAGGACCTGTTCGATTTCTGCCATCGCACCGACAAACGTGTGGTCAACCGGCGCGTGGTGGAAGCGCTGATCAAGGCAGGGGCTTTTGACAGCCTGGGCGAGGAGCGTGCCACCCTGTACGCCTCCATGGACGATGCCATGGACATGGCCGAACAGGCGGCACGCCATACCCATCAGGGCGCGCTCTTTGGTGGCGATGCCGATGCCGGAGCGTCGGTCTCGGTGGCACTGACGGTGGCCGAGCCCTGGTCGCCCAGGGAAAAACTGGCGCACGAAAAATCCGTGCTGGGATTTTATTTCAGCGGCCACCCGTTTGCCTCTTATCGCAAGGAGGTGGAAGGGTTCGTGTCGCGACGGCTGGCTGACCTCGCTCCCCACGCCGAGCCGGTGGTAGCGTGCGGGATCGTGGCGAGCAGCAGGATTCAGCAAACGCGTCGGGGACGCATGGGCCTGGTGCTGCTGGATGATGGATCGGCCAAGGTGGAAGTGGCCATTTTCAGCGAGCTGTTCGACGCGGTGCGCGGGCTCGTGCGCGAGGACCAGTTGCTGGTGGTGGAAGGAAAAGCCTCTCTCGATCATTTCACGCAGTCGGTGCGCATGACGGCCGATGCGGTATATTCGCTCGCCCAGGCGCGCGAGCGGCATGCCCGCGGTCTGCGCCTCACAATGAACGGTCAGGCGGATGCGGCCCGTCTTGGCGCCATACTCAAACCCTTCACCCCCGGCGCCTGTCCGGTACGCGTGCAGTATTCCAACGCGCAGGCGCTGTGCGAAATCGAGCTGCCTCCCGCGCGTCTGGAAGAGGCACTGCTGGCTGAACTCAGCGCATGGCTGAGCGAAGACAACGTCAGGGTGTTGTATCGCAACGACCGCTAAGTGCCGTCCGGGCTACTTGATGCGCAGCCCTGGTGTGGCCCCGCTGTCAGGCGAGAGCAGGTAGAGACCGGTACCGTCGCCTGCGGCCAGCACCATGCCCTGCGATTCGCCGAAGCGCATTTTGCGCGGACTCAGGTTGGCCACCATGACCGTCAGGCGTCCCACCAGTTGTTCCGGCGTGTAGGCGCTCTTGATGCCTGCAAAAACCGTGCGTTGTCCCACGCCGATATCCAGCGTGAGCCTGAGCAGCTTGTCAGCTTCCACCACGGCTTCGGCCGCCACGATGCGAGCCACGCGCAGGTCGATTCTGGAAAAATCGTCAATGCCGATGGTGTCTGCCACGGGGGGCAGGGGGGGCGCGGCCGGGCTGGGTGCGGGCGCTACCTGGGCCAGGGTTTCCTGGCTTGCGGCCACCAGCGCTTCAACTTTCCTGGGGTCCACGCGAGTGATCAGATGCTGGTAGGGCTTGATATGACGGCCCAGCAGGGCGGCTCCTGCGTGGGCATCGTTCCAGGAAAGCGCGGGAACGTCGAGGAAGGCTTCCACTTTTTCGGCCAGCACGGGCAGAACCGGTTTGAGAAACAGAGTCAGTAGTCGGAAAATTTCCAGACAGGCGGTACACACCTGTTGAAGCTCGTCGTTGCGCGCATCGTCTTTGGCGATATCCCAGGGCTTGATGCCGTCCACAAACTGGTTGGCGGCATCGGCCAATACCATGATCTCGCGCAGCGCCTTGCCAAATTCGCGTGCGTCGTAGAGGTCGGCGATGGACCCTGCTTCGGCATAGAAGCGGTGGATCAGCGGCACGGCGGCCTCGGGCAGGGTCGGTGCGAGGGCGCCTTCAAACCGTTTGGTGATGAAGCCGGCGGTGCGGCTTGCGATATTGACGTACTTGCCTACGAGGTCGCTGTTGACCCGCGCCACGAAGTCATCCAGGTTGAGGTCGATGTCGTCCATGCTGGCGTTGAGTTTGGCTGCATAGTAGTAGCGCAGGTATTCCGGGTCCAGGTGCTTGAGGAAATTGCCGGCGGTGATGAACGAACCCCGGCTCTTGGACATTTTCTGCCCGTTGACGGTCAGGAAGCCATGCACGAACAGTTGCGTGGGCGAGCGAAAGCCGGCACTTTCCAGAATGGCGGGCCAGAACAGCGAATGGAAATAGAGGATGTCCTTGCCGATGAAGTGATAGAGCTCGGTGCTGCTACCCTTGCCCCAGAAGGCGTCAAAGTCCAGGCCGCGATCGGTGGCGAGTTTCTTGAAGGTGCCAATGTAGCCGATGGGTGCATCCAGCCACACATAAAAGAATTTGTCGGGAGCCCCTGGAATCTCGAAGCCGAAGTAGGGCTTGTCGCGGGAAATATCCCAGTCCGTCAGCCCTGACTTGAACCATTCATCCAGTTTGTTGGCGGCCTCCACGGGGATGGTGCCGGAGCGGGTCCACTGGCGCAGGAAGGTCTCGCAATGGCCCAGGGAAAAGAAGTGATGCTCCGAAGTGCGTTCCACGGGGCGCGCTCCCGAGACCACCGAGATCGGGTCGATCATCTCCGTGGGGGCATAAGAAGCGCCACACACTTCGCAGTTGTCGCCGTATTGGTCTTTGGCGTGACAGCGAGGGCATTCTCCCTTGATGAACCGGTCGGGCAGGAACATGTTGCGCACCGGGTCGAACAATTGCTCGATGGGGCGTATCTTGATCAGCCCGGCGGCCTTCAGCCGATTATAGATCTCGCATGCGTATTCGCGCGTCTCGGGGCTGTGGGTGCTGTAGTACAGGTCATGGGCGATGTGGAAGCCGGCAAAGTCCTGCATGTGTTCCCTGCGCGCCTTGTCGATCATCTGCTCGGGGGTGATGCCCTGTGCCTCGGCGGCCAGCATGACGGGTGTGCCATGGGTGTCGTCGGCACAGATCAGGTAAACGGTATGCCCCCGCATGCGCTGGTGACGCACCCAGATGTCGGTCTGGATGTGTTCGACCATATGGCCAAGATGGATGCTGCCGTTGGCATACGGCAGTGCGCTGGTGACGAGGAGGGTGCGGCTCATGTTGAGGCGAATGCCTGAATAAAGCCGCTAGTGTATCAACCTCCTGCTGTAATTTCGATACTGGGACTATAATCTCCGGTTGGAATGCCCCAATCATTTTGGAAAACCCGATCACTGGAAGGGAACTCATGGCTATTACTGACAAGGAAGTTGAAGCGCTGGTCAAGGACCAGATCGACCCCAATACCGGCAAAACGCTGGGCAGCGCCAAGGCCCTGCGCCAGGTCAAGGTGGAAGGCGGCGCGGTGACCGTGGACCTCGTGCTGGGTTACCCGGCACGCACCCTGGGCGCTGCGGTTCGCGAAGCCCTCGCGGCGACGCTGCAAAAACTTTCGGGTGTGACCGGGGTGACCGTTCAGATCGACTGGCGCGTCAAGGCGCACGCCGTGCAGGCGGGGTTGAAGCCGCTCGCCGGCATCCGCAACGTGATCGCCGTGGCCTCCGGCAAGGGTGGGGTGGGCAAATCCACTACCACGGTCAACCTGGCGTTGGCGCTGGCCGCAGAAGGTGCCCGCGTGGGGATTCTGGATGCAGACATTTACGGACCTTCCCAGCCCACCATGATGGGCATCAATGGCCGCCCGGAAAGCGCCGATGGTCAATCCATGCTGCCGCTGATGGGGCATGGCCTGCAAACCATGTCGGTGGGGTACCTGATTGACCAGGACCAGCCCATGGTGTGGCGCGGCCCCATGGTGACCCAGGCCCTCGAACAGTTGTTGCGCGACACGAAATGGGACGACCTGGATTACCTCATCGTGGACATGCCACCGGGTACCGGCGACATTCAGCTCACGCTGGCTCAGAAAGTGCCAGTGACAGGTGCCATCATCGTGACCACGCCGCAGGACATCGCGCTGCTTGATGCGCGCAAGGGTTTCAAGATGTTCGAGAAGGTGGGCGTGCCCATCCTGGGGGTGGTGGAAAACATGAGTACCCATATCTGTTCGAAGTGCGGTCATGAAGAGCACATCTTCGGCGCAGGCGGTGCGGCAAAAATGTGTTCGGATTTCGGGACGGAACTTCTGGGCGCCCTGCCGCTCGACATCCGCATCAGGGAACAGACCGATTCGGGTAATCCCACTGTGGTGGCTGAACCCGAAGGCGTCATTACCGAAACCTATCGCAGCATCGCCCGTCGAGTAGCCATCAAGGTGGCTCTGCGCAGCGAGGACCACGCGGCCAAGTTTCCAAAAATCGTCATTCAAAACTCCTGAGGGCTGCGCAACAATGAGCATCAAGTCTGATCGCTGGATTCGGTCCATGGCCGAACAACAGGGCATGATCGAACCCTTCGAGCCCGGTCAGGTAAAGGAGGTCAACGGGCAGCGCATCGTTTCCTACGGCACCTCAAGCTATGGTTACGATATCCGCTGTTCGGACGAGTTCAAGCTGTTTACCAACCTCAACTCCACCATCGTTGACCCCAAGAATTTTGACGCCAATTCCTTCGTGGACGTCAAGGCGCCGGTGTGCATCATTCCGCCAAACTCCTTTGCCCTCGCACGCACCGTGGAATATTTTCGCATTCCGCGCAACGTGCTGACCATATGCCTTGGAAAATCCACCTACGCCCGCTGTGGCATCATCGTCAACGTGACGCCCTTCGAGCCGGAGTGGGAGGGCTATGTCACCCTCGAGTTTTCCAATACGACGCCTTTACCGGCAAAAATCTACGCCAACGAGGGTGTGGCCCAGGTACTGTTCTTCGAGTCGGACGAATCCTGCGAAATCTCCTACAAGGATCGGGGCGGCAAGTACCAGGGCCAGCATGGAGTGACGCTGCCCAAGATGTAGGTTTTGACGCCCTGGTTGTCACAGGTTTTGCAGTATTTAAATCTTTCATCCACGCCACCTTTCTCCTGATCCGGGCACGCTAAGTCATTGCCTGATCAGGGATTGTGGCCGTTCCGTCAGCCTTGCCTGGGGTGGCGGCCCATGTGGTTCCCCTCATTTCTACCTATATTGGATCCTGGCGTTCAAACGGGATTGGGCGCTTTCATCTACAGGAGAATCGCGCCATGAGTAGCCTTGGAAAATCCATGTCGGACATCAATTTGGGTATGTTGTATCTGGCCCGTGAAGTACTGCAACAGGATCGCGTTTTGGGGATGGCCAATCTGGGCATCACCCCGGAAGTGGCCAGCACCCTGCTGTCTCTTTCCGCCGAAGAAATCAATCGCCTGGCCCATACGCCGCTGTTGTTGGTAGGGCTGCGCTGGCGCGGTGCCTCGGTGTGGAACTGCTTGCGCCAATATGCCATGGGCAGTGCTGCGGCCTTGCCGCGTGCGCTGTTGTTAGGAGAGAGCGAGCTCGACCATGTCCACTAAGCGCGCTTTGCAATCCGAAATTCTCCAGTATCGTAACGCCGAGCGGCTGCTTTTGCTGGGTGCGCGTGTTCCCATCGTCATGGAAATGACGCGGCTTTCCAGCTGGTTTTTGCGCAAGTTGTCTCTGGAAATTCGCGGTGAGGCTCCGCGCAAGGGCCAGATGCCCAATTCGGACCAATGGTACTTGCGGCGTCAGAACAATCTAGAGGCTTCTCTTTTCTGCGCGATCTACGAAGACTTGAAAAAACACGCAGAGTTCGGCATGGACGAATGCGCCCTGCTGGTGGGGGCCTATTCCCAGGTCCGCGCAACTTTTGGCGCAGCAGGGGCGGCGGCAGGCATGTCCATTGATCGGGCCTGGTGGCTGGTCAAATCGGTGCAGATCAAAAACCTGCGCCGTGCGCGTTGCAGGGTGTGTCAAGGCCGCTATCTGCAGGCCTGGAGCCGCCTGGAAAGAAATTTTCTGTGTTGGGAATGCCGTCAGCAGGGGTATACCGTGGCGGGCGGCAGGGCGCCACGATTGGCGAGGAGAGGAGCCGCTTTGTGAATCGGGTGGCGAGCGGCCGACTGACCCTGCTCTCGATGCCGGAATGCCTGCAACGGTTGCGTCCGGAAGTGATGGTGTTTCGCACCCTGGTGGGGCTGGACTACGGAGCCACGGAAGCGGCGCTGGTCCCCACCCTGGAACGCCTGACCGACTGGGTCCTGAATCTGGTAGACCCCGCAGATCCCGAGCACGGATCCTTGCTGCGCACGGCCCTGCGTCGGGGCATCGGTGCGCTGCAGGTCACGCCCGTAGGAGAGCAGGCTACCCAAAATCTGCTGGTGGGGCTTGAAACGCTCCTCGATGTCGTGGCAGAGGCCCTTCAATACCTGTGCGTGACCGCTCTACCAGGGACCGGCGCCCACTCCTGGGGCATCTATTCCAGCAGCCTTGCCGGCTGGGGGCGCGCACACCAGTGCAGGCAGGTGGAATGGACCGTGCAGTCGTCGTCTCCCCGGTACCCTGTCAATCGCGCGCTTTTGGCCGGACGGGTGCTCTCGGGCGCAACGCTGGCCTTCCTGGAACAGCATGTGCAGTCGGGGGTGGATCGGTTATGGAAGCAGGAGTCGCTTGCCGTGCCAGCGACCCGTGCGCCGCTGGTGCGTTGGGTTGCACTGGCCATTCGTCGACTGGCGCAACGCGGGTTGTGGAAGTGCCATGTGCCTCCGGGTCGGGTCTGGTTGCAGGGCGCCTGTGGCTACCTGTTATGGCCGCTGGCAGGCCAGGACCTGATGAAGGAAATTGCGACGTTGACCGGAGTGCTTCCGGCTGAGTCGCCAGAGCATTGGCTGCAGGCACTGGTTAGTGCCGAATGCGTGGTCATGACAGGGCAGGAGGCGCTTGTCACGGTACCCCATCCGCTGCTGCAGCGGCCTGTAACGGCAGTGCGCCTGGCCCAGCCCCTCGAAGCCACGCTGCTTGAATGCCTGCAATGAGCCGCATGTTCTGGCAGGGTGTACTGATGACCTGGTTTCTGGCCCTGGCGCTGACCGTGCTGACAACCCGCTGGGTGGGGCTGGGGGTGCCAGCGTCGCATGCGCTAATGCGGGCCGGCTTTGCAGTGGCGATGCTGGTGTTGGCGCCGCTGGGCCTGCAGGTCTACCGTTTGGGGCGCGCCCGGCATCCCGCCCGGATCAGCGGGCATCGGCTGGAGCGTTGGGCAAAGGGTCACCCCAAACGCTGGTTACTGGGGCAGGGCGCGCCTTGGAAAACGTCACAGGCCCAGGCGCTCTACCAGAGCCTGAGCGGCGCCGCTTCAGACCCCGAAGGGGTAGTGCTGCTAAGTTATGCGGGATTTCTGCGACCGGTATTTCTGGAGGCAGAGGAGGCCCAGGGCCATACCCTTGTGGTGGGGGCACCGGGAACGGGCAAGACGCAATTGTTCAAGTTGCTGGCATTGCAAGCCATTGCGCGCGGCGAATGCGTGATCGTGTTGGACCCCAAGGGCGGCCAGCACCTGCGACAAAGTCTGGCACGGGCCGCAGCACGGGTGGGGCATCCCTATTTTCAGTTGCTTCCAGCCGAGCCGGAACAGAGCGATGGCCTGAATTTACTGGCCAACGGTCGCCAGGCGTCAGAGCTGGCAAGCCGATTGAGTCGGCTCATTCCCACGGATGAAACGGAGAATGCCTTCGGGCAGTTTGCCTGGATGACGCTCAACCGCATCATCGAGGGGTTGTTGGCGCTGCGCGAGCCGGTGACCCTTAAGGCGTTGCGCTTTCACGTGGCTGATCAGGGCCAGTCATTGCGTGCCCGCCTGCCGTTGCCAGGACTTGCCGAACTCGCGTCCCATGATTCCGCCCATTACCGAAAAATGATCCTGGCGTTGACCCCAATGCTGGAAACGCTGACCACCGGAGCCCTGGGTGCGTTGCTTTCACCGCCGCTGGAAGGCGCGATCCATCAGGCAGGGGAGGATCGCCCCAGGGTCCACCTGGCGCAGGTCATTCGCCAGGCGGGTGTGTTCTATGCGGGGTTGGGAGCGCTCTCGGACGAGGCCCTCTCCCGCGCCCTGGGAGGGTTATTGCTGGCAGACCTTGCGGCAGTGGCAGGGGACCGTTATCGCGATCCGGCCTGCGGTATCCCGGTGCGGCTGTTCGTGGATGAGGCGGCCGAAGTCACCAATCCCGCTTTTGTCCAGCTGCTCAACAAGGGCAGGGAATGTGGTTTCCTGGTGACCTTTGCGGTACAGACCCTTGCTGATCTTGAAGTGGCCATGGGTGGCCCTGGGCCTGCACGCATGATGGTGGGCAATGCCGGCAACCTGGTCGCCTTTCGTACCCTTGATCCGGAGTCACGCAAGGTCTGGACGGAGCGTGCAGGCAGTGCCTGGATTCGCGCCAGCGGTACCTCGGTGGGTGCGCAGCAGGCGCACGGCCGCAATGGGCGGCAGCGGGGTTTTTCAGCTGGGCGCACGCGCCAGCTCCAGGAATCTCCCCTGATTCCGGAAGCACTGCTGGGACAGTTACCCAATCTGCACTTCGTGGGATTGCTGGGTGGGCGGCGCACGGTGGTGGGGCGCCTGACGCTGGTGGAAGGGTAGGGGTGCTGCGATGCTGGAAGCATTGCGTGAAGAGGTGTTGCGCGACCAGGGCGCCTGGGGTGGCACGCTGGTGCTGCGTGCATTTCACTGGGCCACGCTGCACGCCAGTGCACAGAGCCTGTGGTGGCAGCTGTGTTATCGCTGGATCCTGCTGACCGGCTGGTTGATGGCATCAGCGCCGCTGGGGCTGGCGCTGATGCCACAGCGATGGCGGGTGCGGCAGTGTCGTGATGAGTTCTCGGCCATGCAACACCGGGCAGGCACCCCAAGGCGGGTACTGGGACTGCTGCTGGGTACGGGGTTGCTGCTGATGTGGCCAGCACCGCTGCCTGCGGGCTGGGTGGCTGGATGGGCGGGAGGCGTGTGGCTGGGAGTGGCCCTGATATTGTGATGTGCGTCGGCTGGGTTATTTGCCGCCGCGGCTGAAATCATCGATGTCCGCATCCTGAATGGCATAGAGGTCATCCAGGGATTCGTCGTCCAGATCGTCGCGATTCAGGACGCGTACGGGTAGAATGCTGGATTCGCTGTCGTTGGAAGCACTGTAAGTGGCGCAAGTCTTCATCTTGTCTCCTTTTTAGAACGTGTTGTTACCTTTAATGTCTTCCGTAGTTAAGCAAACTGTTATGACATCTCTGTGACAGAGCAATGAATGGAGTAAGGGTTTCATGTCTTCCGCTTCACCGGTTTCCTGGCATCGCTGGTTGCCGCAACTTGCACTCATCATACTGTCGTTGATTTGGGGCTACACCTGGGTGATGGCCAAGGAAGGACTTCTTTATGCGTCCCCCGTAGCCTTTGCCGCCCAACGAAGCGTAGGTGGCGCGCTGGCACTGTTGCTGGTGCTCAAGCTCGCGGGCCGTTCCATGAGATGGGTAGCCCCTGGGGCCACCCTGGCCATCGGCCTGGTCCAGGTGGCCGGCTTTACACTGCTGCAAACCTGGGCGCTGGTGGAAGGCGGGCCCGGCAAAACTGCAGTCCTCATCTACACCATGCCGATCTGGACCTTGCTGCTGGCCTGGTGGTTTCTGGATGAGCGTGTGCGTGGCGCGCAGTGGGTCGCCGCCGCCTTCACGTTGACGGGTCTGGCGTTGATCATCGAGCCCTGGGACATGCACTCCAGTCCGCTCAGCAAGGTTTTGGGCATCATGGCGGCCATGTGCTGGGCAGTGGGAACCATCCTGGTCAAACGCTTGCGGACGCGCCAATCCGTGGATCTGCTGGCCCTCACGACCTGGCAGATGGTGATGGGATCGGTGCCGCTGGTGCTGTTGGCAGGGCTGTTGCCCGAACCTGCAACGCAATGGTCGCCCCATTACCTGGGCATCCTCGCTTTCATGTCGGTGGCCAGCACGGCCCTATGTTGGTGGCTGTGGATCTATATCCTTGATCGCGTCCCTGCCTGGGAAGCAAGCCTCTCGGTGTTGGGTACGCCGGTGGTGGCCATCCTTTCCTCGCGTTATATGACCGGTGAGGATTTCAAGATGCCTGAAGTGGCTGGGATTTTGCTTATTGGTGCGGGACTGCTGTTGCTGGCCCTGATCGGTTGGTTGCTCAGCCGCAAGGCTGCTGCCTAGCGGATGCATTTTCCAGTCCGTAAGGGGATAATGGAACCAAATAACAAGAACCCCCGACCCCTACGGAATTCATATGATCAAGGACGGTGCTGAGTCTCAGGAAGCCTTGGAAGAGCCGACCGAAGAGTCACTGCTGCTGCAGATTCAGGCGCTAGGTCAATTACCCTCCCCCTCGCATACGGCCATGCGCTTGTTTACCCTGTTGCAAACGGGCGAAAGCGGGCTCAAGGACATCGTTGCGGTGGTCAAATCAGACCCGACGCTGACGGTGCGTTTGCTTCGCCTTGCCAACCGCCCCGGTAACGGGGCGGTGCGCCCGGCCGTGGCGGTAGAAGAAGCCCTGGTGCGCCTGGGCCTCAATGCAGCGGTGCATCTGGCTGCGGGGTTGTCGGTTCTGGACGAGGCCCTTTCCAGCCATTCTGGCGAGGTATCCGCATATCTCGATCTTTGTCGCCTGTCTCTCGCTGCCGCTGTGACTTCGGAGTGGCTCTGTGGGCAACCGGGTATTCCTGCGGGCGCTGCTGAAATGTTTACCTGCGCCCTACTGGCCAGAGTGGGGCAGCTCGCCTTGCTGCGCTTCTATCCCGATGCCTATAGCGGTTTTATATCATCTACCAGCCAGGTGGATGAACTGGTAGCGCTGGAGCGCAAGAATTTTGGCATCGATCACGTGGCCATCGGTACGGCTCTGCTGAATGACTGGGGTTTCCCATCCGTCCTGGTGGAGGTGATCCGCATGGCGGAATCCAGCCTGGAGGATCGTGCCGGAAACGAACGCAAGGTCGTCATGGCGCAGGTGCTGCATGCTTCGTGGGAGATTGCCCCGTTGTTGGTGGCAGGTGCCACCGAGCCCCTGATTCCTGTGGTGCGCGCCACCCTGGCGGTGCTGGGTGTGGCTGCCAGCGATGAGGATGTCCAGCGGGCAGTGGTGCGATTGCAGAAGGGTTGGGACGTGTGGTGCAAGGAGCATGGGTTTGGCTCGCCGGCTCCGGAGGTTAGTCGGGAATCTGGCACCGTGGGACAGGCCGCTGGTGTCCACCCTGTGACGGTCGTGTTCTACGCCGAGCCTTGCGCACTCAAGCCTGCCTGGATCGCGGCTCTGGAGGCTTCGGGCTACCGGATAGTGGAGTCCCAGACGTTGGAGGAATCTGGCAGGCAGCTGACCTCGGGCCATGCAGAAATTCTGGTGGCCATGGTGCATCGGCAGACACTGTATGTGCATGTTGCAACGCTTTCGGCCATGGTGACGGGCAACGGTCACGCGGCCTTGCTTTTGCACGATGTGCAAGACGAGCAGGAGCATGCCGAGTTACTGCTGTTGGGAATGGATGCGGTGTTGCCGCTGGAGGTCAGTCCTGCCTTGCTCTGTGCACAGGTAACCCGCGCATCCCGGCGGATCCAGTCGTACCGGCAGCTGGAAAGCGAAAGATGCGCGCATCGCAAGCTGCTCTCCCAGCTCGCCGTGACCACGCGCAAGCTGCATCGCCAAACCCTCACCGATCCCCTGACCGGGCTTGCCAACCGGCGCATGGCTGATGCCTTCCTCAAAAGGCACTGGGCCCAGGCCGAGCGGCGCCGCTCTCCGCTGAGCTGCCTGCTCATCGATCTCGACAACTTCAAGCAGATCAATGACGCTTATGGTCACGATGCAGGCGATCGCGTGCTGCAGGAACTCGCCCGCATCCTCAAGCGCCAGGTGCGCCAGGAGGATCTGGCTGTGCGCCTGGGTGGCGATGAATTTCTCATGGTTTGTCCAATGGCCACCGAAGCTGACATGGAGGTGCTGCGCAAGCGTCTCATGGCTGCGGCATCGCAGGTCAAACTGGAAACCGGTTCGTTGGTGTTTTCTACCGGCATTGCGGAACGCGATTCCTGCTCCATGAAATCTCCTGGCGATCTTTTGCGGGCTGCGGATCAAAAGCTCATCAGCGTCAAACGGGGCCGATGAGCAGTAACGGGAATCCTATAAGCGTTTCTGATACATGCAATCAGAATAATTTAATTTACTTATGCATGGTTTTATTTGAAGATGGGGGCCTGACAAGACACACCGTGTATGGACCCTAACGGAGGAAGACCATGGCAGTGAAGACCTACAATGCTGGCGTGAAGGAGTACCGCCAGACTTACTGGACGCCTGAATATACCCCCAAGGACACTGACCTCCTCGCCTGTTTCAAGATCACCCCCCAGGCGGGTGTGGACCGCGAAGAGGTGGCCGCCGCCGTGGCGGCAGAATCATCCACCGGTACCTGGACCACCGTCTGGACCGACCTGCTCACCGATCTTGATTACTACAAGGGCCGCGCCTATCGCATCGAAGACGTGCCCGGCGACGACACCTGCTTCTATGCCTTCGTGGCCTACCCCATCGATCTTTTTGAAGAAGGCTCGGTGGTCAACGTCCTGACCTCCCTCGTGGGCAACGTATTCGGTTTCAAGGCATTGCGTGCCCTGCGCCTGGAAGACGTGCGCTTTCCCATTGCCTATGTCATGACCTGCGGTGGCCCGCCCCAAGGCATCCAGGTGGAACGCGACAAGTTGAACAAGTACGGTCGTCCGCTGTTGGGTTGCACCATCAAGCCCAAGCTCGGTCTCTCCGCGAAGAATTACGGCCGCGCCGTGTACGAGTGCTTGCGCGGTGGGCTTGATTTCACCAAGGATGACGAAAACGTCAACAGCCAGCCCTTCATGCGATGGCGTGATCGCTTCGAGTTCGTGCAGGAGGCCACCCTCAAGGCCCAGCGCGAGACAGGCGAGCGCAAGGGGCATTACCTCAACGTGACCGCGCCCACTCCGGAAGAAATGTACAAACGCGCCGAGTTTGCCAAGGAAATCGGTGCCCCCATCATCATGCACGACTACCTCACCGGCGGTCTCACTGCCAACACGGGGCTGGCCAACTGGTGCCGCAACAACGGCATGCTGTTGCACATTCATCGCGCCATGCACGCCGTGCTGGACCGCAATCCGCACCATGGCATCCATTTTCGAGTATTGACCAAGGTGCTGCGTCTGTCGGGTGGCGACCACCTGCATTCCGGTACCTTGGTGGGCAAGCTCGAGGGTTCGCGCGAAGCCACCCTGGGATGGATTGACCTCATGCGCGAAGAACACATCAAGGAAGATCGCAGCCGCGGCATTTTCTTCGACCAGGATTGGGGTGCGATGCCCGGACTGTTCCCTGTGGCCTCCGGCGGGATTCATGTGTGGCACATGCCCGCCCTCGTCAACATCTTCGGCGATGATTCGGTTCTGCAGTTTGGCGGCGGTACGCTGGGCCATCCCTGGGGCAACGCGGCGGGAGCAGCAGCCAATCGTGTGGCGCTCGAGGCTTGCGTGGCAGCGCGTAACCAGGGCATCGCCGTGGAAAAGGAGGGTCGCGCGGTGTTGACCCAGGCGGCAGAACATAGCCCGGAACTGCGCATTGCCATGGAAACCTGGAAGGAGATCAAGTTTGAATTTGATACCGTGGACAAGCTTGACGTTGCCCACAAATAAGCCCAATACGCCAAGGAGTATTTCATGAGCGAAGTAATGGACTACAAGTCGCGCCTGAGCGACCCCGCCAGCCGCAAGTTCGAGACCTTCTCCTATTTGCCCGCGATGACGGCCGGGGAAATCAGGAAACAGGTGGAATACCTCATCAAGAAAGGCTGGAATCCGGCCATCGAGCACATCGAGCCGGAATACCTGATGGATTCGTATTGGTACATGTGGAAGCTGCCGATGTTTGGCGAAACCGACGTGGCCCGCGTGCTGGCTGAGGCTGAGGCCTGTCACAAGGCCAACCCCAATAATCACGTGCGCCTCATCGGGTATGACAACTTCAAGCAGTCCCAGGGGGCTTCCATGGTGATTTTCCGCGGCAAGACCGTTTGAGAGTTGACGGTCATGCACTTTAGGCCCCCGCTGCCGTGAGGTGCGGGGGTTTTTTTTAGACGAGAGCGATCATGAGCGACATCCTTTTCCAATACCGCATCAGCACGCCCCCCTATTACCGCCCCGTGGCGGACGAGGTGACCCTGTTCCAGGCGGCCTATTCGGTGCGCATGCCGATGATGCTGAAAGGGCCCACGGGCTGCGGCAAGACGCGCTTTGTGGAGCACATGGCGTACACCTTGGGAAAACCCCTGGTGACGGTGGCTTGCAACGAGGACATGACGGCTTCGGACCTCGTGGGCCGATTTCTGCTGGATGCCCAGGGCACGCGCTGGCAGGACGGCCCGCTGGCACTGGCGGCGCGCCACGGCGCCATTTGTTACCTGGATGAGGTGGTGGAGGCACGCCAGGACACCATGGTGGTGATCCATCCCCTGACGGACAATCGCCGTGTTCTGCCACTGGAGAAAAAAGGGGAACTCATCCGGGCGCATGCCGATTTTCAATTGGTGATTTCCTACAACCCGGGTTACCAAAGCCTGATGAAGGATCTCAAGCAATCCACCAAGCAGCGCTTTGGCGCACTAGACTTCAATTATCCGGAACATGTCGTGGAAGCCGAAATCGTGGCCCATGAAACGGGCATCCTGCCGGAGCTTGCCGACAAACTGGTGTCCATCGCCGAGCGTGCGCGCAACCTCAAGGGACATGGCCTGGATGAAGGCATTTCCACCCGCATGCTGATCTACGCGGGCAGCCTCATCGCCGCGGGCGTCGAGGCCAAAAACGCCTGCCGGGTCACCCTGGTGCGCCCCATCACGGATGATCCTGACATGCGCGATGCCCTGGACGCTGCCGTGACCACGTTCTTTTAGGGCGGCGCTGCATCGTGTCCCGTTCTCTCGACGATTACGCCGAACTGCTGGCAGGGCTACCGGCTCCCTGCCGTCATGCGATCAGGGACGCATGGGGGGAGGCCACCAAAATACTCTCTGCGCAAGGACTGGATAATTATCTCAAGGGGGCAGCGGCGCTTTCGCGTTTGGGAAGGGGGACAGACCTCGTGCTCGACTGGATCGGTGCCGCCCCTCAGGTGGCGCGCGAAGTCGGTGAAGATGTGCTGCCGGAGCTCGCCGAGACGGCACTGGGCTTTGCTTCACGCACCTCCGGTGCGGTGATCGAACGCATGCTCGCCACCTCACCCATTGCCGCCAGGCGCTTTGCTGACGGCATGCTGTTTCGTCATTACCTGCAGTTTCTCAATCACTTGATCGGCCAAGTGCCGCGTGGGGTGCGACCGATGCTGGAGCATCTGGATGCGCTGCTCTCCCAGTTGACGCTGGGCGGGTTGCGGCGCTGGGCCCTATGGGGCGCCCATGCGCACCGTACCGACCATGCGGCACAGATCGAATACTTCAACCTCTCCTCGCGGGAAGCGCAGGCCATGCTGCAGAAGGAGCGCAAGGGCACCTTGTTTGTGGATGTGCAGCGACGCATCAACATGTATCTGCGCGCGCTCTGGGCACGGGATTTTTTCATGCGCCCCACTTCCGGGGATTTTGAAAGCCGCGAGGGCTACCGTCCTTATATCGAAGGGTATCTGATGCATCTGCCCGACGCCTTTGACGATGGGGAGGGCATGAGCGGGTTGGAGCTCTACCGCGCTGCCGCCGCGCATTGTGCCGCTCACCTGGTGGGTACCAAGGCCCCCCTCAAGGCGGAGCATCTCAACCCGCTACAGCGGGAGCTCATTGGCCTGATCGAAGATGCCCGGGTGGAGGCGCTTGCCATCCGGCGCTTTCCGGGATTGCAGCAGCTCTGGGCGCGTTGCCATACGGCAAATCCCGAGCAGTGCGACAGTGCCGGCGATTACTTCAACCGCCTGGCACGTGCGCTGCTCGATCCGGCCTATGAGGATTCTGATCCCTGGGTGGCGCAGGGACGGGCGCTATTTACAAGGGCAGAAGCGCATTTGGATTTCAATGGCGTGTCCCGGGACATTGGGGTGACGCTTGCCCGGGAATTCGCCGGCAGGGCGTTGCCCTACCACCCGCGCAAGGATGGGCTGCGCGCACCCTATCGCGACGATAACCGTTATATCTGGGAATTCCGGACATTTGATCAGAAAGCGGCACTCGCGGCAGGATATGACGTGCCGCGCCAAGTGCGCCGCCGGGTAGGCCTCATGGAAATGGTCAATGAAATCGACAGCGAGTTGTCAGGAGACGATGCCCAGGAAATATGGGTGCTGGGGAGCGAGCTTTTTCCCTACGAGGACGAGGGGAAAAGCTTCAACGATCAGGAGGGCAAGGAACCGGTGTCCGACCCCACCCATTATCCGGAGTGGGACTACCAGATCCAGCTGGAACGTCCGTCCTGGGCTACGGTACTGGAAAAGCGCCCCAAGCGGGGTTCCCTGCAAGGCATTGACGAGATTGTCACCCGTCACCGGCGCCTCGTCAGCCAGATGAAGTTCGTGCTGGATGCCATGCAGCCGCAGGGCGTCACGCGCTTGCGCAAGCTCGAGGAGGGGGACGACATCGACCTCAATGCCGCACTCGCCAGCATGCTCGATCTGCGTCTGGGATTGCAGCCGGATCCGCGCATCATGATGCGCAGCGTGCGCAAGTTGAGGGACATTTCGGTGCTGGTGCTGCTCGATCTTTCCGAATCCACCAACGAGCGGGTGGCGGGCCAGGACTACAGCGTGCTGGATCTCACGCGTGAGGCGACCGTGCTGTTGGCCGATGCCATTCACAAGGTGGGCGACCCCTTTGCCATCCATGGCTTTTGTTCGGACGGTCGGCACGATGTGGAATATTATCGTTTCAAGGATTTCCTCCAGCCCTACGATGACACGGTCAAGGCGCGCCTTGCCGGCATGGGGGGGAAGCTCTCCACGCGCATGGGTGCCGCGGTGAGACATGCCACGGCGGCGCTGACCCGGCAGCGTTCCGCCAGAAAGCTGCTGCTGGTCATCACCGATGGCGAGCCTGCTGATGTGGACGTGCGCGACCCGCAATATCTGCGTTACGATACTCGCAAGGCGGTGGAAGAAGCGCGGCGTGGAGGCATCGTGACCTTTTGCATGACACTCGACCCGCGGGCCGACCAGTATGTGTCCCGCATTTTTGGGGCGCGCCAATACATGGTGGTGGACCAGGTGTCGCGACTGCCTGAAAGACTGCCGCTGCTCTATGCCGGATTGACGAGGTGACCGTGGAACAACGCTATTGCGGTGCGCGTAACGATGCCAATGGGGGCATGACGCACCTAGCCCAGATCATCAAGGATGCCTGGGTCTTTGGCCTGTTGCCCGAAGACCAGGACGGCGCTGGCTGGAATGCCGGACAGATGCAGTCCCTCTATGAAAAAGTTTATGCTGAGTGGGGCAAGTACGGCCATTTGCCCAGCCACCTGCCTGATGATCTGCGCGAGCGTCACACGCGCATCCACCAGGAAGCGATCAGACGAGCTCGTGCCAGCGGCTGGGATCCAGAACTGGGCGAGAACGACTAAAAGTGGGGACAGACCTCAATAAGGTCTCCTTTTGAGGTCTGTCCCCACTCCCGCTTACTCAGCCACCTTGCGTGGGCGTCGCGTGCGCGTGGCGGGTTTGCGCGCAGGTTTGGCGGCTTTTGGAGCAGCAGCTTCGGGCGTGGTATCCGGGGCTTCCAGGGCCGCAGCCTCCACCACTGATGTAACGGTGACCGGTGCCTCGAGGGCGGGTTCGATCGCGGCCGCCCCGGTGATGCTACGAAACACATAGGCGCCCGATTTCTCGTCGCGCCCAAATTCCAGCAGGCCGCGCGCCTGCGCTTCTTCCAGCAGGTTGCCAAAGGCGCGAAAACCGTAATAGGACTCGTTGAAATCGGGTTTTCGGCGCTTGATGGCCTCTTTCAACACGGAGGCCCAGATTTTGCCGCTGTCGCCCCGTTCGGCCACCAGCGCGTCAAAAGTCTCCACGGCCATCTCGATAGCCTGGGTTCTGCGAGCCTCCCAGCCTTCCTTGTCCCTGGGACGCTTCTCCTCCTCGGAGGAACGCTTTTCCGCAGCATGGGCTCCGCGCGTTTCGCGCTTTGCAGCTGCACGCTGGCTTTCGCGTACCAGGTCGTCGTAGAAAATGAACTCGTCGCAGTTGGCGATGAGAAGGTCGGAGGTGGATTGCTTCACGCCCACACCGATCACCTGCTTGGCGTTTTCGCGCAGCTTCGAGACGAGCGGCGAAAAATCAGAATCGCCGCTGATGATGACGAAGGTGTTGACATGCGACTTGGTATAGCACAGGTCCAGCGCGTCCACCACGAGGCGGATGTCCGCAGAATTCTTGCCGGACTGGCGTACGTGGGGAATCTCGATCAGCTCGAAGTTGGCTTCATGCATGGTGGCCTTGAAGCCCTTGTAGCGTTCCCAGTCGCAATAGGCCTTTTTGACGACGATGCTGCCCTTCAGCAGCAAGCGCTCCAGTACCGGCTTGATGTCAAATTTTTCGTATTTTGCGTCGCGCACGCCGAGGGCGACGTTCTCGAAGTCGCAAAACAGCGCCATGCTGACGTTTTCGTGGGGTGAGGCCATGTCGTTCTCCATAGGGCAACCGCGTTCATGATAGCCATTCCCGCGCTGCGCGATTCAGATTTCCAACATCCAGTCCGCAATAAATCCGGTATGTTCCCGGGGCACGCCACGCGGGTTGGAGAGAATCCTTGTGCCGGCGAATGTGTAGTCCACGGCAAGGTGGGTGTGGCCGTGAATCCAATATGCGGCGGGTGGTCCCAGCAAATCCTCCCAACAATTGGCAAAGGAGGCGTCGAGCGGACCTGATGGATAAGCCTGCAATGCGAGGGATTGCATGGAGGGAGCGTGGTGGGTGATGACCATGGTGGTGCCTGCAAAAGGCAGGGCCAACCGCTGCGCCAGCCATCGCCGCGCCGAGTGATTGCGCGTCTTGAAATCGAAGGGTTGGGCAAGGCGCCCATTGGCTGTCCGGATGCGCTCGAAATCCTTGAAGCGCACCCGGGAACTCCATTCCGCGAGGGGTGCATCGCCCGTGGCGCTAAAGTCAGTCCAGCCGGTGGCTGCAAGAAAACGGATGCCGTCACGGACGACTTCGGCCTCGTCGAGAAAACGCACGCGATCGTCACTGGCTTGCTGCAACATCTCATGGGTCCGCTCCAGATGCCCATGGTAGTACTCGTGGTTGCCAGCGATGTATAACACAGGGCAGTCATAGGTGCGCCGTGCCCACGCCATGCCCTTGGTGCCTTCGTCGATGTCACCGGCCAGAATGACGAGGTCGGCATCGCGTACCACGGGTTGGTAGGGTTCGCGTTCGTTGTGAAGATCGGAGAGGAAATGGATTTTCATCTTCGTGATGGCAAATCGGATAGGATGAGCAGACACATGAAAGCCATTCTATCCATTTTTCTGGCCGCCGGCCTGATGGTGTCGTGTGCGACGCCCCCCCGGGCCGTGGCGCCCGTGGCCACGGTGTCGCAAGCCACTGTGCCGAAGCTTGCAACTGCGCTGCAAGTGGACACGCATCGTTCGCTTGTGACCCTGAGGGTGTACCGCGGCGGACCCCTGGCGCGCATGGGCCATGATCACATCATCGCAAGTCACGATGTGGCCGGATACGTGGACATGAAAACAGGCCATGCCGAATTGACCGTGCCGCTCAACGGGCTGACGGTGGACGAGCCCGGCTTGCGCACCGAGGCGGGATGGGAGTCAGAAGTGGCAGCGGATGCCATCGCCGGGACGCGCCATAACATGAGATTCAAGGTGCTACAGGTGGACAGGTTTCCGGTGGCGAAGATTCGCGTCACCCAGAGAGATTTTGCCTCGCCCACGCTTGAGGTATCCATCACGCTCCATGGCATAACGCATACCGAGCTCGTGCAGGCCAGCATTGCTGCGCCTTCGGACAGGGAAGCGGTTGTGACGGGGCACATGACCCTTAACCAGAGCGACTTTGGCATCACTCCGCTCTCAGTGATGGGTGGGGCTTTACAGGTGCAGAACGCGGTAGGTGTTTACTTCAGGATCGTGGCATCTCTTATTTAAAAAAGAAATACCTTGCTTATTCGCAACATTACGCGCACACTCCCACCGTTGCGATCTTCAAGTAGTATTGTTGTTGTCTGGTTCAGTACCCTGAAGCATTCAGGTATTTCTCCCTTCATCATCCTGCCGTCTTGAGTATCGCTCCCTGGGAGCATCTCCCTTATTTTTATTTTTTTAGGATATCAAGACATGGCAACAGGTACAGTGAAGTGGTTCAACGATTCGAAGGGTTTTGGTTTTGTCACGCCGGACGCCGGTGGTGAAGATCTTTTCGCTCATTTTTCCGCGATTCAATCATCGGGCTTCAAGACCTTGAAGGAAGGCCAAAAGGTTTCCTTCGAAGTCACGCAAGGCCCCAAAGGGCAGCAAGCTTCCAACATTCGCCCGGCTGACTAAGCAGCCTGCGGCATGGCCAAAGAAGAGCTGATCGAAATGAGTGGCGTGGTGCGTGAAGTCCTTCCTGATTCACGCTTCCGGGTCACTCTAGACAATGGCCACGACCTCATCGCCTACTCGGCCGGAAAGATGCGCAAGCATCACATCCGGATCCTGGCGGGCGATAAGGTCTCCCTCGAACTTTCTCCGTACGACCTTAGCAAGGGACGCATTACCTTCCGCCATATTGAGGGCGGCTGGTCAGGTGCCCCGCAGCGGCGCAGGTACTGAGACTTAAATTTTTGTTACACAATTCTTCATATAATTTTCAGTGCTAAATCTATAATTCCCCGGACTTAAAGATACCCAAGATTGGGGGGTTAAGGAATCATGGCTGGAAAGGATCAACCCGACGCCTCTCGGCGCGGGCTTCTGCAATATTTGGGCGCTTGGGGACTGGGTGCAGCTGGCTTGGCAACTGCGCCCCATGTTTCGTGGGGCAGTTCCATACTTCAAGAGACGGAACTTCCGTTCAAAAACGGGCACCGGACACTGGTTGCCTTTCCACAAAAGCGGCCCCTCATCCTTCTGAGCAATCGCCCCCCTCAGTTGGAAACACCCTTTTCGGTGTTTGGGGAGAGCGTGTTCACGCCCAACGATGCCTTCTTCGTTCGCTATCACTGGAGCGAAGTGCCGACTGCGGTGAATTTGCAGACCTACCGGCTGCGCGTATCTGGAAAAGTGAGCAAACCCCTCGAACTCTCGCTCGCCGAAATCAGGCAACTTGCCGGCTCGGTGGAAATAGCGGCCGTCAACCAATGTTCCGGCAACAGTCGTGGCCTGATGAGGCCGCGTGTCAATGGGGGACAGCTTGCAAATGGAGCGATGGGCAATGCGCGCTGGACGGGCGTGCCCCTCAAAAAGGTTCTTGAGGCGGCAGGGCTGCAGGCTGGTGCCGTTCAGGTAACCTTTGACGGGCTGGACCACCCGCCCCTGAAAAACAGTCCGGACTTCATCAAGGCGCTCGAGGTGGATCATGCCATGGACGGCGAAGTGATGTTGGCCTGGGCCATGAACGGGGAAGACTTACCCATGCTCAACGGCTATCCCTTGCGTCTCGTGGTCCCAGGTTATTACGGCACCTATTGGGTCAAGCATGTGTCCAGCATTGAGGTGCTCGACAAGCCCTTTGACGGCTTCTGGATGAGTCATGCCTATCGTGTTCCAGACGATCCCTGCCGCTGTGTGGCCCCTTTGGCCGCTCCTGTTGCGACACGTCCCATCGGCCGTTTCGATGTGCGCTCCTTCATCACCAGCCTGACGGATGGAGAACGCGTGCGCGTGGGTCGCGAGCAGCGCGTGCGAGGTATCGCTTTTGACGGGGGCGAAGGGATTACCGAAGTAGCTTTCTCAGTGGATGGCGGTCGCGTCTGGCGGGAAGCGCAACTAGGAAAGGATTATGGCCGATATTCCTTTCGTGAATGGTCCGCAGCATTCAAGCCCATCCGGCCGGGCCCCTACGCGTTGATGGTTCGCGCCGTCAACCGAATCGGCCAAAGCCAGCCCATGGAGAACTTGTGGAATCCGGGCGGGTACATGCGCAACGCAATTGAGACCACTCATGTGGTTGCAGTGCGGGAGGGCGCATGACGCGCCTGCTCTGGGGAATCCTGGCGGTGCTCCTGATGGCTTGTGGTTCGGCAGAAGCCCTGGAAATTGAACTGCCGCAGGACACCACCACTTACCGCCCTGTTGATTTGCCGGGTTTCCCGCTGGTACTGCAAGACTGCCTTACCTGCCACTCGTCACAGTATGTGCAGACACAGCCGCCGCTCTCCTCACGGCAGTATTGGGACGCCACAGTGCATAAAATGAAAAATGCATTTGGTGCGCCAGTGGAAGATGCGGACATTCCGGCCGTTGTGGATTATCTCGTGAAAACCTACGGGGCAGAAGCGTTCACCAGTCCGGGCAACGCTGCAAGGTAAACGGCGTTACCACACCCGGGGAATGAATCTCCATGTTCTGGCGCGGTAATCCGCGTACTCCGGCCAACGCTGCTGCAACAGCCGCTCTTCAAGTGCAGCCTTGAAATTCAGCACCAGCAGAAGTAACGCCCACATGCCCGACAATAGACCATCCGACGCTTCGGCGGCGATACCCGCCATGGCCAGCATGAGCGCCACATACATGGGATGGCGCACCCAATGGTAGGGGCCATGCGTTACAAGTCGGGCACCGCGCTTGGGTTCGGGGCGAATGTTGAAATTGCCGGGGGGGTTGTGGGCAAAAACCCAGAGTGCAAGCGCGAATGCAGCAACGCCAAACAATATGGCTACCCATTTGAGCGTCCAGGGAATGGACCAAAGCAGCATGAAGGCCACCAACACGAACTGGGCGGTGACCCAAAACATGGATTGCAGGCGAGTGGTCAAGTGTAAACCTCCGTTGAATGTTTCGAAAGGCTAGGCCAGCAGCACCGCCACAAACCCCGTAATGAATATTCCGTCAAAGCTTCCGGCGCCGCCGATGGAAGCGATGGGTGCTCCCATATGCTTCAGGTCCCTGAGACGCACGAGATCGGCACCGATCAGCACCCCCAGACTGCCGCCGATGTAAGCCAGCGGGGCGCGCTCCCCGGGGGCGAGCAGGATGGCAATCAGGGCCGCTGCAATGGGGGCAATGAACATGGGCATGCCAATGCCCACCCCTGGAATGGGGCGACTCACGGCATGGGCGACAGCCGCCACCACACCCACCGCCGCGACGATCTGGAACAGGCCGAGCGGATGGTGCGCCATCAGGTAGAAGGAAAAGGCCAGGGGTACCAATGCTCCGCCCACGTTGACCACGATGGTGGTGTTCCCGGTAAAGGGCACAGGACGGAAGAAGGGCAACTTCGACAGTTCCGGGGGTATGGGGGGCGCCGCGGTGGTGTCCGATCGGATACTGAAGAGCGGCAGGTTGACCATGCTGCCCGCGAGCGTGCCCATCAGCAACAGGTAGGCCGAGTGATTGGAGAGGCCCAGCTTTTCGAATGCAACGCTGACCACGCCAAACTGGATGACGATGATCAGTACAACCAACGCCGCAAACAGCAGAAGGATGCGCAAAGGCGAAAACGGCATTCGTTCCTCCAAATAAGAACATCATTCTGCCGGAACAACGCGGGTCGTGTCCTCGCTCTCGATAATGCGTACGCGTTGGCCCACTTTCAAGGCCTCGGAGCCTTTTTTGGCCTGGGCGGTGACGAATTCGTCACCGGTTTTTTCCATGCGATAGGTAATCTCCAGGCCTTCCGGGCTGTTGGCAGCCCTGTCGGCCACGGCACCCGTGACGCCACCAATGACCGCCCCGGCAATGGTGCTGATGATGCTGGTGCGGCCCTGTCCGGCGGCACTGCCCAACACGCCGCCCACCCCGGCGCCGGCGAGCCCTCCCACGCCTGCAGGCGCGTTTTCCAGCTTCACCTCGCGCAGACCGGTGATGACGGCGTAGGAAACCTTGAGTTTTTGCTGGGCATTGACTGTAGTATAGGTGTTGGCGCTCTGGTGGGTGGTGCAGGCCCCCAGCAGGGAAAGCAGGACCACGAGGGCGGCACGCAGGATCAGATTCATGTTGAAGCCTCCAAAAGGGTGGGGAACGGACTTCATGGTGAACCCGGCGGCACGTTGCCCGGTTTTGAAAACGACGAAGGAATCGCGATTGCAGGCAGGCATGCATCCTTTTGAAGCCGGCGGGTTGCTCTGGGCGCTTCCCTTTGCGGGAATGCTGCTTTCCATTGCCGTGCTGCCGATGGCTTACCCGCATTTCTGGCACGCCCACCATGGCAAGGTCGCGGTGGGCTGGGCGGCCGCCTTTCTCCTGCCGTTTGCGTATTCCGCGGGATTTGCCTCCGCGCTGCACGAAATACTGCACGCACTGCTCCTGGAGTACATTCCCTTCGTCGTGCTTCTCTTTGCGCTCTATACCGTGGCTGGAGGGCTGCACATCCAGGGGCGGCTGCGCGGCTCGCCGCTCGTCAATACCGGCATTCTTGCATTTGGCACGGCCATCGCCAGCGTGATCGGCACCACGGGGGCGGCGATGGTGCTGATCCGCCCCCTGCTGCGCGCCAATGAGCGGCGCCGGCAGCGTGCACATCTCGTGATGTTCTTCATCTTTTTGGTCGGCAATATCGGCGGCGCGCTCTCGCCGCTGGGTGACCCCCCCCTGTTTCTGGGTTTTTTACACGGCGTCGATTTTTTCTGGCCCACGCGCATGCTGGCCGCACCGACGCTGCTGGTCAGCGGCATCCTCCTGATCCTGTTCCTTGGGGTGGACAGCCACCTGCTGCGCCGCCCCGACAGCCTGCTGCCCGAGAGCGATACCGCACCGGTCCAGGCGCCGGGGCTGGAAGGGCGCATCAACCTGGTACTCCTCGCCCTCATCGTCGGGGCAGTTCTGCTGTCCGGGGTGTGGCGTCCTGGCGTGTCGGTTTCCCTGCAAGGGGTCACGCTGGAACTGCAGAATTTGGTGCGCGACGCGCTGCTGCTGCTTGCGGCCGCAGCATCGCTCAAATGGACGGCGCCCCACGCACGGCACGGCAACGGCTTTACCTGGGGTCCGATGGCGGAGGTGGCCAAACTGTTCATCGGCATCTTTCTCAGCATTATTCCGGTGGTGGCGATACTGAAGATGGGGGCAGACGGGGCGCTGGGTAGCCTCATCGTGCTCGCCCACGACGCGCACGGGCAGCCAGTGGGCGCTCATTATTTCTGGATGACGGGAATCCTCTCCGCGTTTCTCGACAATGCGCCCACGTACCTGGTGTTTTTCAACATGGGGGGCAGCGACCCGCAGGCCTTGAGGGCCCTCTCGGCGGGCGCCGTGTTCATGGGCGCGCTCACCTATATCGGCAACGCCCCCAATTTCATGGTCAAGGCCATTGCGGAGCATCGCCATGTGCCCATGCCCGGATTTTTTGCATTCGCGGGATGGTCGGGCCTGATCCTGCTGCCCGTATTTGCCCTGGTGGCCTGGGTGTTCTTTTAGGCCAGGGCAGGCAGGGCTGCGGCCCCCACCGGCCAGTCGGAGACGATGGCGCCGTCCCAGGCCAGCAGCGTCGCGTCCTTGTCGGGGTAATGCAGGTGGGAGAGGAGGTGGCGCAACAGATTGAGGCGCGCCAGCTTCTTGTCATTGGAATGCACGATGGTCCATGGGGCTGAGAGGTGGTGGGTCCGCTGCAGCATGGCGTCGCGCGCATGACTGTAGGCCTTCCACTTGCGAACCGCCATCTCGTCGATGGGGCTGACTTTCCACTGCTTGAGCGGATCCTGTTCGCGGTCTTTCAGGCGCCGGATTTGTTCCTCGCGCGAGATGTCGAGGTAGTATTTGAACAGCCTGATGCCCGAGCCCACCAGCAGTTCCTCAAAGGTGGTGACGGTATTCATGAAGGTTTCGTATTCTTCTGGGGTGCAAAACCCCATGACCGGTTCAACCCCTGCCCGGTTGTACCAGCTGCGGTTGAACAGCACGAATTCGCCCCGGCTGGGCAGATGCGGCACGTAGCGCTGAAAATACCACTGTCCACCCTCGCGGTCGGAAGGTTTGCCCAGGGCCACCACCCGCGTCTCCCGAGGGCTCAAGTGTTCCACGATGCGCTTGATGGTTCCGTCCTTGCCTGCCCCGTCGCGTCCTTCGATGATCACGAGGATGCGCTCGCCGACGTTGATGAAGTGGCGCTGCAGTTTGACAAGCTCGATCTGCAGCAGGCGCAGTTGTGCCTCATATTCGTTGCCGTTGTGATTAGGGGCGGGGGCATCGGTTTTCTTTTTCATCGCGTTTCCTTGAAGACGACGGGCTCTGGCACAATATCGTTAAGGCAGTGTGGAATAATACGCCAGGCAGTACACCTTCAGGACCCGACAGTGAACACCGAAACCCTTAAAACCCAATTCCGGCAGCAAGCCCAGGGCGCCTTGAGCCTCAATGTCGCTTTCATCGGCGTCACCGGCAACCTGTTTTCCACCCTTTATCGCCTGCAGGACGCAACGGCCGCTGCGCTGGCACAGGCCGCCAGCCTGGATGCCGGCTATGTCACCCGCTGGTGCGATGCAGCTTATGCCTTTGGCTATCTGGAAGCCGCCGGAGACATCTTCCGCCTCACGCCCATGGGGGATGCCATGCGTCCGGAAGCCCCGGACAGCCTGATGCCCATGGCGGTGCAATCCGTGTTGTCGGCGCATATGGCCGAGCGAGCGGCGGGGCTGTTGCAAAGCGGCGAGCGTCCGGGAGAAGCAGTGCTGGCTGAACGCGCCACCATCCTGCCGTGGTTTGGCCCCATGCTGGAAGCTGGCTTTGGCACGATGTTCGAGAAAACCATCAGCCCGGCCATCCCGGTGTTTTCCGAGGTGGATGCACGCAGCGGGCTGGTGCTGGACCTGGGCTGCGGCAACGGCTGGTACCTGCGCGTTCTGGCACGGCGGTACACGCGTCTGCGTGGGCTGGGGCTCGACGGCTTTGGCGAGAACGTGGTACAGGCGCGAGAACGGGCCCACACCGAAGGCTTTTCCGGCCGGTTGCATTTCGAGCAGGGTAACATCCATGATTTCACCCTGGAAGAACCCGCCGACCTGATCGCCATGAACAGGGCGCTGCATCACGTGTGGGAGCATGACCGCGCCGGCATTTTTGCCTGGCTGTACGACAACCTTAAGCCCGGCGGCTACGCCATCATCTGGGAGCCCGCCTGGCCCGCCGAGCGCAGTGCCCTGCGCGACCCGGCGCGGCGAACGCTGTCGTTCCAGAATCTGAGCGAGCATATCCAGGGCAATCACCTGCTGCAGCCCGAGGAAATCGTTGCCGCCTTTGCCGAGCAGGGCATGCCCACCGAGATCTACCGCTTTGCAGGCGGCAACGAAGCGGTCATTGTGGCGCGGCGTTAATCCGTGCCTTCACTTTCCAGGGGTTGAGGACATGAAATATCGTTTGTTGGGCCAAACGGGTCTGTATGTTTCCGAACTGTGCCTGGGTACAATGACCTATGGCAGCGACGGGTTCTGGAAAGTCATGGGCGGCCTCGAGCAGGACGCCGTCAATGCACAGGTGAAATACGCTTTCGACCAAGGCCTCAATTTCATCGATACGGCCAACGTTTACTCCCTGGGCCAGTCGGAGATGCGCATAGGGCAGGCCATCAAGGCGCTGGGTCTGCCGCGCGACGAGATCGTGGTGGCCACCAAGGCCACCGGTATCATGAACGATCTGCCCAACGGGCGAGGCCAATCGCGGCTGCACCTGATGAATGAGGTGAACGCAAGTCTGAAGCGACTACAGCTGGACCATATCGATCTTTACCAGTTGCACGGGTTCGATCCGCTCACCCCGCTGGAAGAATCGCTCTCCACGCTCAACGATCTGGTCCGTTCTGGCAAGGTGCGCTACGTCGGCCTGTGCAACATGGCAGCCTGGCAGATCATGAAGGCGCTGGCCATTTCCGAACGGCGTGGCTGGACGCGTTTTGAGAGCGTGCAGGCCTACTACACCATTGCTGGACGCGATCTGGAGCGGGAAGTATTGCCGCTGATTCGCGACCAGAAGCTCGGTCTGATGGTGTGGAGTCCGCTTGCGGGGGGGTTGCTCACCGGCAAATTTACGCCCGACGGGCAGGGGCCCGAAGGGAGCCGGCGCGCAACCTTTGATTTTCCGGTGGTGGACAAGCCCCGCGCATTCCGTTGTGTGGATGCGATGCGCCCCATCGCACAACGCCATGGAGCCACTGTGGCGCAGGTGGCGCTGGCGTGGCTGTTGGCGCAGCCGGCTGTCTCGTCGGTGATCATCGGCGCCAGAACCACAGACCAACTCAAGGACAACATCGCAGCCAGCGGGGTGCGATTGGACGAAGAGGACCTGAAGGCACTCTCCGAAGTCAGCGCATTGCCCAAAGAATACCCAGGCTGGATGATCGAGCTGCAAAGTGGTTATCGGGTGTGAGAATGGCTTTCTTCTGCGCAACCAGGTCGCAGGAAACTGTCGAGGAAACCATCATCGTCCCTGGGAGTCAAGGAGCCAGCGCGTCCGCGGGCAATGAGTTGCTAAATCTTCAGGAGTAACCGTACTTGCGATTGAAGTCCTCCTGGCGCATCACCAGCAGGAGAACGCCTTCAATGGCGCCGGCAATGACGGGAATGCCTGTCCAACAGAACAGGATGTAAAGGATTCCCCAACCCATTTGTCCCAGATAGAACTTGTGGACGCCGATACCACCAAGGAATATGGCAAACAAGGCGGCAGCCAACCTGCTTTTTCCATTGGGGGCCAGCATGTTAAGCTGACAAGGCACCGAAAGTTGGCGAACACCGCATTGGGGGCAAATCTCCGCCTTGGCCTTGATGATGGCGCCACATTCCGAGCAGTACTTTTCGTCAGCGGCTTTTGATGCAGTGTTTGTCATGCACTACTCCCTGGAAACCTTCGTTTCGGCATCAGAATCGTAATTTTGCTTCCACACCGACCTGATCCATGGACGGTTTGGTGGGCGGGGCAGTGACCGGGCCGTTGTTCATTTTAACCCCTGCCACGCCCGTTACCACCCAGGCTTTGTCGGGATGGAAATCCAGCCCAAAGTGAAATCCCACATCCTTATGGTTTGGTCCCAGCCGTTCGTCGTCCGCAGTGGGCAGCGGCAGGTTGCCGCCCAGGTTCAATTGCACGGGGCTCGCTGGCGTCACTCCCACCGCTTTTTCGAAACTGTTGGCGGGCTGGTCTGGCTTGGCAGTGCCGAAACCTCTCGCGGCGGACAGCAGGTTTGCCGTTGGGAATTCAGCTGGCTGGTCAGATAGGTACTGCAGTACTGCATCCGGGCGTTTTGCAGCAGGCTCTGCCCAGGATCCTGTCGCGAAGAAGATCCAAAAAAATGCTGAAAACAGCAGCTTTACCCCGAAGTTCATTGTGTGGTGATGATTTCAACTGTGCTGTATGGGATGACAACCCTGTTCATTCTAAATGCTGGTTGATTTAGGTCAACAAAAGGCGCCCCTGGTGACTGTACATTTTATCGCTAGCGGCCGGATTGGCGTAATGTGCCCTGCGCAGGCACCCGTGAGCGAGATGATTCCATGATCATTCCAGCATTCGTGAGGTACGGTCTTTGGGTGGTGCTTCTTGCCATGGTCATGACCAACGATAGGGTTGCAATTGCGGTGGATGATCCGACATCGTCCACGCCTCCTCCAGTCAGCGGCAGCCGGAATGCGCCAACTCCCTCCTGGGGCAAACCGCTGCCTTACCCGGTTGTCATCGCTGATCGCCGCAACAACCGGTTGATCGAAGTGTCTCCAGACAAACGCATCATCTGGCAGTTTGGCTCGCCAAACCTGAAGATCTACCAT
>DAIBBI010000053.1:0-2470 GCA_027442615.1 Ferrovaceae bacterium
CAGCACTTCCTCCTGCTGGCCGGGTACGCGCATGCGCAGCACGCCGGGCATGATGCGGGTCAGCAGCGGGACGTGCCGCGGGTAAACACCGATTTCGCCTTCCTGACCGGGCGCCACCAGAAATTCGGCTTCGCCCGAGAAGATTTGCTCTTCTGCACTGACCACATCCACATGGATCAAGTTAGCCATCTCATCTCTCCGTTATTGCAGCGTCTTGGCTTTCTCGACCGCTTCGTCAATGGTGCCCACCATGTAGAAGGCCTGTTCCGGCAGAGCATCGTAGTCACCGTTGACGATACCCTTGAAGCCCTTGATGGTTTCGGCCAGGCTGACATATTTGCCCGGAGCGCCGGTAAAGACCTCGGCCACGTTGAAGGGCTGGGACAGGAAGCGCTGGATCTTGCGGGCCCGTGCCACCACCAGCTTGTCATCTGGCGAAAGTTCGTCCATGCCCAGAATGGCGATGATGTCGCGCAGTTCCTTGTAGCGTTGCAGGGTAGCCTGTACGGCACGCGCCGTATTGTAGTGTTCCTCGCCCACCACCAGCGGATCCAGCTGGCGCGAGGTGGAGTCCAGCGGATCCACTGCGGGATAAATGCCCAGGGAAGCGATGTCACGCGACAGCACCACGGTGGAATCCAGGTGCAGGAAGGTGGTTGCGGGCGACGGATCGGTCAGGTCATCGGCTGGCACATAGACGGCCTGGACGGACGTGATCGAACCCACCTTGGTGGAAGTGATCCGTTCCTGCAGACGTCCCATTTCTTCTGCCAGCGTCGGCTGGTAGCCTACGGCGGAGGGCATGCGACCCAGCAGCGCGGACACTTCCGTTCCAGCCAGTGTGAAGCGATAAATGTTGTCCACGAACAGCAGTACGTCGCGACCTTCGTCGCGGAAGTATTCGGCCATGGTCAGGCCGGTCAGTGCCACGCGCAGACGGTTGCCTGGAGGCTCGTTCATCTGGCCGTACACCAGGGCCACCTTATCCAGCACGTTGGAGTCTTTCATTTCGTGGTAGAAGTCGTTCCCTTCGCGGGTTCGCTCACCCACCCCCGCAAACACGGAATAGCCGCCGTGCGCCTTGGCGATGTTGTTGATCAACTCCATCATGTTGACGGTCTTGCCGACGCCGGCACCACCAAACAGGCCCACCTTGCCGCCTTTGGCAAAGGGGCAGATCGAATCAATCACCTTGATGCCGGTTTCCAGCAGTTCCTGGCTTGGAGACAGTTCTTCGTAGCTGGGGGCCTTGCGATGGATCGAGGCTGTTTGCTCGGCACCCACCGGGCCCGCTTCATCGATGGGGCGACCCAGCACGTCCATGATGCGTCCCAAGGTTTTCGGACCCACGGGCACGGAAATCGGGGCCCCCGTGTTTTGCACCATCATGCCGCGGCGCAGGCCATCCGAGGAGCCCAGGGCAATGGTACGAACCACTCCGTCGCCCAACTGCTGTTGGACTTCAAGGGTCAGTTCGCTGCCGTCCATGACGAGTGCGTCATAAATGCCAGGCATTTGGTCTCTGGGAAACTCGACATCGATCACCGCACCGATGCACTGGACAATTTTTCCTTGATTCATTTGCGTGTCCTAATCATTAACTATTGAATAGATTCAAACTGCAGCGGCACCGCCGACAATTTCGGACAGTTCCTTGGTAATCGCAGCCTGGCGAGACTTGTTGTAGATCAACTGCAGCTCATCGATGACGTTGCCTGCATTGTCCGATGCAGCCTTCATGGCCACCATTCGCGCACTTTGTTCGGAAGCAATGTTTTCAGCGACCGCCTGATAGACCAGTGCTTCCACATAACGCAGCAACAATTCGTCCACTACTGCACGGGGATCGGGTTCGTAAATGTAATCCCAGGCCAGGGATGCTGCCTTGCCCTCGCCTTCCAGACGCACCTTGGGCAGGGGCAGCAAGGGCTCGACCGTCGGCTCCTGTTTCATCGTGTTGACGAAGCGGTTGTAAGCCAGATACACCGCGTCGATCTTGCCTTCGGCATACAAATCGAGCATCACCTTGACGGGACCAATCAGCTTTTCCAAATGGGGTGTATCGCCCATATGGGTGACCTGCGCCACCACGGGAACACCCATCCGCTGCAGAAAACCCAGACCCTTGCCGCCGATGGCCACTGCGTGAGCCTTGGCCCCTTGTTCTTCCCATTGCTTCATGGACTGAACCACCATTCTCAGGACGTTGGTGTTCAAGCCACCGCACAGCCCCTTGTCTGAAGTCACCACCACGACGCCCACGCTACGCACGCTCTCCCGACGCACCAGGAAGGGATGCTGGTACTCGGGGTGGGCATGGGCCATGTGAGAGGCCACGTTACGGATCTTCTCGCCATAGGGTCGGGAAGCGCGCATCCGCTCCTGCGCCTTGCGCATCTTGCTGGCCGCGACCATCTCCATAGCCTTGGTGATCTTCCGCGTGTTTTGCACGCTTTTGATCTTCATCCGG
>DAIBBI010000006.1:0-117472 GCA_027442615.1 Ferrovaceae bacterium
CATTCCCGACGATAAGCCATAGAAAAACACCGAACAATAAAAAGCCCATTTCGCGCAGGTAAAACATGCCGTATGAAATCGCGAAAATATCGCCAACCATCGATATCCACTGTCTTTTTCTGGAGGTTTTTTGCTTATAAAGCAAAACAACCAGCAGTCCGACGGATACCAAAAAGCTGCTGAGCGAGAATACGTAGATATTTAAAGATATTTCATTTGACCGGTTAAGGAGATATTCAAAACTCAAATATAGAAATGCGGCAAGCGAGTAGATCACCCTAAGGGTAACTTGCTCATATTCACCCTCGCGCTCTCGAACCTTCTGGATGAAATAGCGGAATTTTTCCTTCATTGAGCCACCCTGACTGTAGAGGCCACCAAGGTATCCTGTAGCTGCTGTTGAACCAGGCTGACCTTGCTGAACTGGGCGATGAAGGCATCGACACAGATGGGGTCGAAGTGCTTGCCACGATTTGCCAGGAGATAGGCCAGGGCATCGTCATTGGACCACGACATTTTATAAGGCCTGACCGAAGTCAATGCGTCAAAAACATCGGCTACTGCAACAATGCGTGCTTCAAGCGCTATGTCATTGCCCTTCAACCCCTGCGGGTAGCCGCTACCATCATATTTTTCATGGTGCCCCAGGGCAATCTGAGCGCCCTGGATAAGAATGTTCGAGGGGCTTTCCTTGAGAATTTTGTAGCCGATCATCGGGTGGTTCTTCATCACCTCAAACTCATCGGAGGTTAGTCGACCCGGTTTGAGCAGAATATGGTCAGGGATCCCAATCTTGCCGATATCGTGCATGGGCGCAGCCATTTCGATGAGTTCGCAACGCGTCTGATTCAGTCCAATGCCTTCAGCAATCAAGCGGGAGTAGCGCGCCATTCTAAGAATGTGATTTCCGGTTTCCGCATCCCGGAATTCCCCTGCCTTGGCAAGGCAATACAAGGTTTCCTGCTCCCGCTCGCGAATTTGCTGGGTAGCCTTGTAGACGGCATGCTCCAGATCCTGCGAGTGGGCCTGCAGGTTCTTTTCATGTTGGCGCAGTACTAGCAGGTTACGACAACGGACACGACATTCGTAAGGATCGATGGGCTTGGTCATGAAGTCGGTTGCCCCGGCATCCAGCGCACCATACCGGATACCCAACTCATCATGCGATGTGATCACGATGATGGGTACGGTTTCCAGGGATGGAATCTGGCGGATCGCCATGATCACTTCCAGTCCGGACATTTCCTTCATGCGATAATCCACCAGAATCAGGTCAGGTTGATTCTGGTGTATCCACTCCATGGATTGCAGTGGGGAAGGGAAGGTATGCGTGATGATGTCGCTTTGGATACTGCGGACGATCTTGTCGAGAATGACGCGACTGGTGAATTCATCGTCAATAATGACGACCACCGGCGGAGCCTGGTGGGCGGCATTGGGCACTGACTGCTGGAATGACATGAGATTCCCCTCTCATTGGCGCGAAACTATTGGTTTAGCGCGTACTTTATCCTTAAATCAGTCTGCCTACAATTCGGGCCTCTATCCTGAAAACTCAGGGGAAATTCTGGCGCAGGATAATAAAGCGTAGGCATGAAAAAAGGGTTAGCGACATGATGATCGCTAACCCTTAAATTTGGCTCCTCGACCTGGGCTCGAACCAGGGACCTGCGGATTAACAGTCCGTCGCTCTACCGACTGAGCTATCGAGGAATCGGTAAACCGTAGATTTTAAATGCTTAAAGAGGGGGGGTCAAGAGCGTCCACGCCATTATTTCAGCTCAGCACGCTTGCAATGGCTTCCACAACTGTGTCGATGTTGCGGGTATTAAGTGCCGCAACACAGATCCGGCCTGAATCTACCGCGTAGACGGAAAATTCCGACTTGAGACGGGCCACCTGCGACTGGCTCAAGCCTGAAAAGGAAAACATGCCGTTTTGGTGTGCCACAAAGCTGAAGTCCTGCGCAGGTAAACGAGACTTGAGCTTGGCAACGAAGCTTTGGCGCATCGCCTTGATGCGATCGCGCATACCTGAGAGTTCCTTTTCCCAGAGCGTCCTCAACTCGGGAGTGCCCAATACGGTGGCCACAAGCTGGGCGCCATGGGTGGGCGGGTTCGAGTAGTTGGTACGAACCACACGCTTGATCTGGGAGAGGACACGTTGTGCCTCCTCACGACTGCTGGCCACCAGGTTGAAGGCGCCAATGCGTTCCCCGTACAGGGAAAACGACTTGGAGAAGGAGTTGGAAACCAGCAGGGCACGGCCAGTGGATGCAAAACGGCGAACCACGGCACCATCTTCATCTATGGATCGTGAAAAACCCTGATACGCCAGGTCCAGGAAGGGGATGAGCTGACGGCGGCCCACGACTTCAATGACCTGGTCCCACTGGCTGTCGGTCAAATCGACACCGCTGGGGTTGTGGCAGCAGGCGTGCAGCACAATGACGGTCCCGGCCTTGGCACTTTCAAGCGCGTCGAGCAACCCTGTAAAATTGACGCCGTGGGTGGCCGCATCGTAATAGGGGTAGGTTTTGACCACAAAGCCTGCGGATTCAAACAGTGCACGATGGTTTTCCCAACTGGGATCGGAAATCCAGACCTCGGCGTCAGGACTGAAACGCTTGAGGAAATCGGCACCGATCTTGAGGCCGCCCGTGCCCCCCAGGGATTGCACTGTAATTGCGCGTCCTTCTGCGACCGCAGGAGCATCAACTCCGAAAACCAGCGCTTGCACCTGCTTGTCATAGCTGGCCAGCCCGTCAATAGGCAAGTAACCTCGGGGCGCCGCCGCAGCGGTCAGTTGGGCCTCAGCGCGTTTGACGCATTCCAGCAGCGGTACTTTGCCGCTGTCGTCCGTATAGACGCCAACCCCCAGATTCACTTTGGCAGGGTTGGTATCCGCGTTGTAAGCTTCTGTAATCCCCAGGATCGGGTCGCGGGGGGCCATTTCGATTGAACTGAACAAGGATCCGGTCATGATGCACTCTGAATGTTAAAATCGTGGTCCGATAACTCGTCAAACGCCCCATTCTAGCAGTGATCGTCACTTTTCCCAACAGCCCCTATCGACTGCACCAGCCCTTTGAGCCTGCTGGAGATCAGCCACAGGCCATCGCGCAATTGGTGGAAGGCCTGAACGACGGATTGAAGTATCAGACCCTCCTGGGAGTGACGGGTTCAGGCAAGACCTTCACGATGGCCAACGTCATTGCCCGTCTGGGTCGCCCGGCCATCGTCATGGCGCCAAACAAAACACTGGCTGCACAGTTGTATGCCGAATTGCGGGAATTTCTCCCCGAGAATGCGGTGGAATACTTCGTATCCTATTACGATTACTATCAGCCTGAGGCCTATGTCCCATCACGCGACCTGTACATCGAAAAAGACTCCAGCATCAACGAGCATATCGAGCAGATGCGCCTGTCTGCCACCAAATCCCTGCTGGAGCGCCCGGATTGTGTGATCGTTGCTACGGTTTCGGCAATTTACGGGATTGGCGAGCTTGCGGAATACCATAGCATGATCCTGCATCTGAGAGACCAGGAAAAACTGGACCAGCGAGCCATCGTCACCCGGTTGACGGCCATGCAATACACCCGAAACGAGATGGAGTTCAAGCGGGGTGTTTTCCGTGTGCGCGGGGACGTCATTGACATTTTCCCGGCCGAAAACAGCGAATCTGCCCTGCGGGTGACGCTTTTTGACGACGAAGTGGAAAGCCTGATGTTGTTTGACCCCCTCACGGGGAGAACGCTGCAGCGCCTGGGCCGCTTCACCGTATTCCCATCCAGCCATTACGTCACCCCGCGCGACACGGTGCTTCGCGCGATCGACTCCATCAAGATCGAGCTGCATGAGCGCATTGAATTTTTTGCAAGGGAGCACAAATTGGTCGAGATGCAGCGCATTGAGCAGCGCACGCGTTACGACCTTGAAATGCTCAACGAAATCGGATTCTGCAAGGGTATTGAAAATTATTCACGCCATCTGTCCCGGCGCGCTCCTGGAGAGCCTCCGCCAACATTGATCGAGTACCTGCCGAAGAGCGCCTTGATGTTCGTGGATGAATCCCATGTCACCATTCCGCAAGTTGGGGGGATGTACAAGGGTGACCGGGCGCGTAAGGAAAATCTCGTGAACTATGGATTCCGCCTGCCTTCTGCGCTGGACAACCGCCCGCTACGCTTTGATGAGTTCGAGAGGCTCATTCCCCAATGCATTTTCATTTCAGCCACCCCCTCGACCTATGAAGCAACTCATGCCGGCCAGGTGGTGGAACAGCTGGTTCGGCCCACGGGGCTAATCGACCCGATTCTGGATGTCCGCCCGGCGCGCACGCAGGTAGATGATCTGCTGTCCGAATGCACCCTCAGGGTTGCCGCAGGCGAGCGCGTACTGGTCACTACGCTGACCAAACGCATGGCAGAAGACCTGACGGATTATCTCGACGAACACGGCATCAAAGTTCGCTACCTACATTCCGATATTGATACCGTCGAGCGGGTTGAAATCATTCGCGATCTGCGCATGGGCGTGTTTGATGTCCTGGTGGGTATCAATTTGCTGCGTGAGGGTCTCGATATCCCTGAAGTTTCCCTTGTAGCCATACTGGACGCGGATAAGGAAGGTTTTCTGCGTTCCGAACGCTCCTTGATCCAGACCATCGGCAGGGCTGCCCGCCATCTTAATGGAAAAGCCATCCTGTATGCAGACAGGGTGACAGACTCCATGCGTGCGGCCATGAATGAGACCGAACGCCGGCGTCGGTACCAGATGGATTACAACGATGTGCACCATATCACGCCGCGCGGTGTAAACAAGCGTATCAAGGACATCATCGAGGGCATCTACGATCCTGAATTTGCCCCCCAGGAATTGTCCAAAATATCGGCATCAGCACAGCTGGATGAGTTATCAGAGAAACAGCTGACTGCGTTGCTCAAGCGCTTGGAAAGGGAAATGCTGGAGGCTGCTCAAAACCTGGAATTTGAACTGGCAGCAAAAAAACGCGATGAACTGAAATGCGTTCGGGATTTTCTGTTGTTGTCTTGATACTCGCGCAAGGACGGTCTTGATGAAATGGATACTGTGGGGAACAACCCTGATGCTGACGCTTGCAGGTTGTGCTGAATTGTCTCCGCAACCCGCTCAATCCGGGATGGATTCCCAGTGGATGGATGCTTCGGTCCGACCGCAGGATGATTTGTACCGGCATGTTTCCGGAAAATGGCTGGAAACCGCAGCCATTCCGCCAGACCGCGCGCGCTTTGGAGCATTTGATGAATTACGCGACCAGTCCGAAGCGCATTTGCGCACACTCATTGAAGGGCTCGTCGCACAACCTGATCTGGAACCGGAGTCCGAGGCCTGGAAAATGGCTAACCTCTACCACGATTTCATGAACGAGCCTGCCCTCGAAGCGGCCGGCATTGCGCCACTTGCGGGAGAACTCTCGCGTGTGGACGCCGTTCAATCCCATGATGCGCTGGTGGCCCTGATGGCGCATCTGGCCACACAGGACGTTAGCGTGCCCATGGAGCCTTCGGTTGCACCGGATGCGCGCGAAGCAACACATTATGCGGTCTATGTCAGTCAGGGTGGTTTGGGGATGCCGGACCGCGACTACTACCTCAACACGTCCGACCCGGTGCTCAACCAGGTCCGTGAAGCCTATCAGCGCTATCTTGAAACGCTCTTCACCCTGGCCCATGAAGCGGATCCCCGCCGATTGGCACAACAGACCCTCGCGCTGGAAACCTCGCTGGCTGAGGCGCAGTGGACCAAAGTCGAAAATCGGGACAGCATCAAAACCTACAACAAAATTACGCTATCCGACCTCGATGCGCAGATTTCGCCGGACTTTGCCTGGAAAGTCTGGCAGAAGGCCATGGGGATTGAAGACCGCACTGACGCACTGATCGTGCGCCAACCCAGCTATTTCAAGACGCTTTCGGCACTCAGCCGCAACGTGCCTTTGCAACAATGGAAGGCCTATTTCAAGGCGCGTCTGATCGACGCCTATTCACCTTACCTCAGTGCCGAATTTGTGAACGCCCAGTTCAAATTTCATGGGACTACGGTGCGTGGCATTCCAGAAAACCGCCCACGCTGGAAACGCGCAGTGGCCGTGGTTGAATCCGGCATGGGCGAAGCGTTGGGACATATGTATGTCGATGCGGTCTTTCCGGAATCAAGCAAGCAGCGCATGGAAGCCTTGGTGAACCATCTGCTGGAGGCTTATCGCCAGAGCATCGAAACATTACCCTGGATGGGCCAGAGCACCCGGGAAGAGGCGCTGCGCAAACTTGCCGCCCTCAATACCAAAATTGGGTACCCCTCTCGCTGGCGGGACTACAGCGCCCTGACCATCCGGCCGGGTGATTTGCTGGGCAATCTGATGCGCGCCAACCTGTTTGAAACCCATCGCCAGATCAATAAGCTGGGGCAACCCATCGATCGTGAGGAGTGGGGCATGACACCACAGACAGTCAATGCCTATTACAGCGCTCGGCTCAACGAAATCGTCTTCCCAGCCGCCATACTGCAACCACCATTTTTCAATCCGGAGGCTGACGATGCCGTTAATTATGGGGCTATTGGCGCCGTCATTGGACATGAGATCAGTCACGCCTTCGATGATCAAGGCAGCAAGTCTGACGGGCAAGGCAACTTGCGCAACTGGTGGACCGATGCAGACCGCCAGCAATTTTCGCAGCGTACACATGCCTTGGTGGCGCAGTACGACGCTTACAGTCCCTTGCCGGGCTATTTCGTGAACGGTGAATTGACCCTGGGTGAAAATATCGCTGACAACGCAGGCCTCGCCATTGCCTTCAAGGCTTACCACCTTGCCCTGGAAAATGAACCTGCCCTCATCATTGATGGCTTGAGCGGTGACCAACGTTTCTATTGCGGCTGGGTACAGGTCTGGCGTAGCCGGGTCAGGGATGCCGAGGCCATTCGCCTGCTCAAGGTGGATCCCCATGCACCGGCTGCTGTTCGGGCCAACGGCGCCCTGGTCAATCAGCCTGGATATCAGGCCTCCTTTGGCACGCAACCGGGCGACCGGCTGTATCGTACCTCCGATCAGCAGGTCATTCTTTGGTAGCGTGAAAAATCTTTCCCGGGTTCATCAAACCCAGGGGGTCTAGCGTGTGCTTGATGCTTTTCATCAAATCGAGTTCTACTGGATTTTTATAGCGTGCGAGTTCGTCTACCTTCAGCTGGCCAATGCCGTGTTCTGCACTGATGCTGCCACCCAGACGATCCACGGTATCGTGCACGATGCGGTTGACGGCCAGGGTTTGTTCAATGAATTCAGCATTATCCAGACGGTTGGGTTTGGATAGGTTGTAATGCAGATTTCCGTCGCCCACATGCCCGAAGCACAGCAGCCGAATTCCGGGATACTGCGCTTCCAGTCGCGCAGTGGCTTCCTTGATCAGATCAGGAATCCTGCTGACAGGAACGCTGATGTCGTGTTTGATGCTGATGCCTTCCAGTCGTTGTGCCTCGGAAATCTGCTCGCGCAGGGCCCATAGCGTATCAGCCTGCGCTTCGCTTTGGGCCAATGCGGCGTCGGTGATCAAGTCGGAACGCAGGGCTTCGGCCAGACTGTCCTCAAGCACCGCATGGGGATCGGATCCCGGGTCCGTATCATCCATTTCCACCAGGACATACCAGGGCGACGATTGCCTTAACGGGTCCTGACTACCCGGAATATGGTGAAGCACCATTTGCAGGGCAGAGTTCGAAACCAGCTCAAACCCTGTCACCCGATCACCGCTGCGCGTCTTGAGATATCCAAGCAACGCCACGGCATCCCGCGGCGTGTCGAGGGCCACCCAGGCAGTGGCTCGTTCATGGGGCAGAGAAAACAGGCGTAATACCGCTGCAGTGATGATGCCCAAGGTGCCTTCGGCACCGATGAACCATTGCTTGAGGTCATACCCGCTATTGTCTTTGCGCAAGCCCCGTAGGCCGTTCCAGATGCGTCCATCGGATAATACGACTTCGAGACCCAGCACCAGGCTGCGCATGTTCCCGTAGCGCAATACTGCTGTGCCCCCGGCATTGGTGGAAATGATGCCGCCAATCTCAGCGCTGCCCTCGGAGGCAATGCTAAGGGGAAACAGGTGCCCCCCCTGGCTGGCGGTGTTCTGCACCGTGGCCAGAACTGTACCTGCTTCACAGGTCAAGGTATCGTTGTCCCAGTCTGTAGCCAGGATGCGGTTCATCCGCGACAGGTTCAGTATGATTTCATTATGGCCCGGTCGTGGAATGGAGGCACCGCACTGGCTGGTGTTGCCCCCCTGAGGCACGATTGCAACCCTGTTTTCGTGGCAGGCCCGTACCACGGCCGCAACTTCGGCTGTACTTGCGGGTTTTACCACCACTGCCGCATCGCCATGGTATCGACCGCGCCAATCCGTGTTGTAAGGCGCAAGATCGCTGGGGTCTGTAACCAGCCCTGCAGGGCCTACGATCCCTCCAAGGCGTTCAATGAAGGGCATGTTGGCGGGATTTCATGAGTGATAGGGTGGCGTCAATGAGTTGGCGGGCGATGCTGACTGGGTGAGGAAGCAAAGGTAGCGCCTCGGTCGAAAACCAGCGTGCATCTTCTATTTCATCAGGTTGCGGCACGATCAATCCGGACTGATATTGGCAAGTAAAGGCTACCATCAGGGAGTGTGGGAAGGGCCAGGACTGGCTTTTAAAATACTGGATGTCCCTGACCTCCAGGCCAACCTCTTCGCGAATTTCGCGCTTCAGGGCCATTTCAAGGCTTTCCCCTGGTTCGCAATAACCAGCAATGGCGCTGTAGACGCCAGGGGCAAAATGCGGGCTGCGCGCCAACAGCAGCTCCTGCCCGCGCAAGATGAGCCCCATGACCACGGGCGCAATGCGTGGATAAGCCACCAACTGACATGTGGGGCAGGTGCGGGCGCGTTCATGTGCACGCAAATCGGTGGGTGTGCCGCAGCGACCGCAGTACAAATGGGTACGGTCCCAGTCAATGATCTGCAGCGCGCGCCCGGCAAGCGCCAGGAGAACATCTTCGGCACGACCAAACAATGTGCGCAAACCGGAAAAAGCGTAACCCGCAGGCGGTGGCGTTTGGGGGCCCACTTCGAGGGCGTGACAGATGCGTCCTTCCAGTTGGCCAATGACGTGGCGGCGCACAATGGCGCTGGCAAGCAGGGCGGTCACCCTGTCGTCTGGCAATCCGACAGGGCCCTCAGAGTGAGTGACCAACAGTTGCGACCCCTGGAAGATAAACCAGAACGGGTCGCCTGTGGATTGATCGGGCACTTCCAGGAGCGGTTGAAAATCCATCAGGGTTTCTTTTTATGAGGTTCCTGTTCGGGAACCTGATCCAGGGCTCGCAGCCAGACCGTTGCCACGGCATCACTGGGAGCGCGCCAGTCCCCGCGTGGGGACAGGGATCCCCCCGATCCAACCTTGGGGGCATTGGCAATGCAGGAGCGTTTGAACTGACTATCCTGAAAAAACCGTTTCACAAAAACATTCAACCAGCGCCGGATTTCGTCAATTCCATACTGTGCCCGCTTTTCTTCTGGAATATGCGGCCATTCGCCGCGCGTCTTGTCATTCCAGGCGCACCAGGCCATGAAAGCCACACGAGCCGGGTCGAAGCCAAAACGCAGAATGTGGTACAGGCTGAAGTCCTGGAGGGCATAGGGCCCCACGGTGTCTTCGGTCCGTTGAACACTTTCCGGCTGCTCGGCGGGGATCAATTCCGGAGAAATGTCGCTGGCCAGCACCGTGTCAAGAATGGCGGACACCTCCAGACCCATTTTGCCGCCATCCTTGACCCAGTGAATGAGGTACTGGATCAGCGTTTTTGGAACGCTTGCATTGACGTGATAATGCGCCATATGATCGCCCACGCCGTAGGTAGACCATCCCAACGCCAGTTCGCTGAGATCGCTCGTCCCCACCACCAGTCCGGCATTCTGGTTGGCCAAGCGAAACAAATGACTGGTGCGCTCTCCGGCCTGTACGTTCTCGAATGTGACGTCATAAACCGGATGGCCGTCATGGAACGGGTGAGCGATATCCTTGAGCATTTGCAGGCAACTGGGCCGAATGTCGATCTCGGTAGCGCTCACATCCAGGGCCTGCATCAGTTGATGGGCAAGCCCCAGGGATTTCTGTGACGTGGCAAACCCCGGCATTGTGAAGGCAAGAAGGTTTCTGCGCGGCAACTTCATACCGTCCAGCACCGCAATGGCCACCAGCAGCGCATGGGTTGAATCAAGCCCACCCGAGATTCCGATGACGAGCCTTTGAAGTCCGGTGGCGCGAAGTCGTGTGGTCAGGCCCTGCACCTGAATATTGAACACATCGCGGCATCGTTCGTCCCGCAACAGCGGGTTATTGGGCACGTAAGGGTAGCGCAGGGGCGGATCACGCAATGGTAAATGATGGCTCTGGGGAAACGGTAGCTCAAATGGGATGGTCACCATCTCCGCAACGGCATCTTCATGGCGTCGAATCGTTTCAGTAAAGGTGTTCTGACGCATGCGCTCCTGGTGCAGGCGCACCAGATCCACGTCAGCAAGGATGAGTTGGTCCTTGTCCTCGAAACGGACACTTTCCGCCTTGATTTCGCCGTAATCGGCAATCAGACCATGGCCATCCCAGGCAAGGTCGGTCGAGGACTCTCCCCGGCCCGAAGCGCTGTAGAGATAGGCCGCAAGGCAACGGGCCGACTGGTTGGAAACCAGTTGACGACGGTAGGACTCCTTGCCAATGGTGGCATTGGACGCAGAAGGGTTCACGATGAGAGTGGCACCTGCCAGAGAAGCCACGCTGGAGGGGGGAATGGGAACCCACAGATCTTCGCAGATTTCTGCGGCGATGGTCAGCAGGGGTTGATTGCTGGCCTGGAACAACAGGCGGGTGCCGAATGGAATGTCTGAAAAGCCCGGGAGGTTCAGGGTTTCTGCCCGTATGCTGTCGCCTGAAACAAAATGGCGGGCTTCGTAGAATTCACGATAGTTGGGAAGGTAGGTTTTGGGCACGATGCCTAAAACCTGGCCGCCACAGACCAGCGCAGCGCAATTGAACAACTGGCCCCGGTGCCGGATGGGAAGGCCGACCACTGCCACAATGGGCAACTTGCTGCCTTCTTTGATGACCTGAACCAGCGCCTGCAGGGCTGCTTCCTGGAGGGCCTCCTGGTGGAACAGGTCTTCGCAGGAATATGCAGTGAGACCCAGCTCCGGAAAGACCACGAGGCAGGCCTGTTGATCCGCCGCCTGGCGCATGAGCTCAAGCGTGCGCGCTGCATTCCACGCAGGGTCGGCGACGCGAACTTCAGGAATGGCCACAGCGACTCGGACGAACCCGTGGCTGTAGAGATTGAAAAATGCAGGCTCGGATTGTGTCATGAGCCCATTATCCCGTTTTATGATCACTGTGTGTCACCCCATCCACCGCCCAAGGCAACGATTAATTGTACGCTCGCCGCGTATTGGCGACTGCGCAGGTTTAATTCGGTCAACTCGTTTGTCAGTAGGGTGGTCTGCGCCGTGATGACATTGAGATAATTCACGATTCCCTCCCGGTACTGGCTGGTTGTCAGAACCAGCGTGCTACGAGCGGCACGCACCGCCTCGTCCTGCACCTTGATTTCATGACTGAGTACGGCCGCTGCCACCAGATTGTCCTCAACGTTCTGGAAGGCTTCCAGCACCACTTCCCGGTAATTGGCCACGGACTGGTCGTATACGGCCACGGCCTGATCAACCCCGGCTGCGAGCAGGCCGGCATTGAATATGGGTAGCAAAAACTGGGGGGTCAAGCTCCACATGGAATTGGGTTGGTTTACCAGATTATTGTAAGCGCTGTTTTGAAAGCCCATGGAGCCGTTGATGCTCAAGGCCGGAAAAAAGGCTGCCTTGGCTACCCCGATCTGGGCGCTCGCCGCTGCGGCACTGCGTTCTGCCGATGCCACATCAGGCCGCCGTTCCAGCAACACGGAAGGAACGGTCAGTGGAATCCGTGGAACGTCCGTACCGAGGGGGGATTCCGGAATATGAAATTCTGAGGTCGGAGTCCCCGTCAGAACTGCAATCGCATGCTCCAGTTGTGCCCGCTGTATGCCTATGTCCAGCAACAAGGCCTCGGTGCTGCGCAACTGGCCTTCGGCTTGCAGCACGTCCGTTTGTGCTGCCACACCTTGGTCAAAGCGACTCCGGGTCAGGTCAAGGAATTTCTGGTAGGCGTCAACTGTATCGGTCAATATTTTCTTTTGTGCATCGTCTGCGCGCAGCTGAAAATAATCCACCGCAAGCTGGCTTTGAAGGGAGAGCCTCGAGGCGGCCAGTTGGCCAGCACTGGCCTGCATGGACGCCGTATTGGATTCGATGGAACGGCGAACCGAACCCCACAAGTCGGGCTCCCAACTGGCCTGGGCGGCAAGCAGATAGTTGTCGTAAATCTTTCCCTGGGCAAGACCGATGGCACCCGCAGAGGCCCGGTTGCGGGTACTACCAGCGGCGGCATTGAGGGTTGGAAAAAGGCCGGCTTGGGCAATCTGTACCAAAGCGCGCGCCTGGCGCAGGGCAGCTTCCCGCTGCGCCAGCGTCTGGTTGGACTGGGCCACCTTCTGCTCATAAGCTGCAAGTACAGGGTCGTTGAACATCTTCCACCAATCGGCTGGAATCTCCGCATCGTGAGGTTCGGCAACCTTCCAGCCTGACGGCACGGCGAAAGATTGCGGCGTGGGCACCGAAGGGCGTTCATAGTCCGGGCCAACGGCGCAGCCAGACAGCACAACAACGAAGGTCGCTGCTGCCATGTGGAAAATTTGGTTAACGAGCTTCATGGCCGGGTCGCAGGAACAAGGAGCGGAAACGTGACAGCATGGCGGTACGGATGCGATCCAGATAAATATAAACCACTGGCGTGGTGTAAAGGGTCAGAATTTGGCTAACGGCAAGCCCCCCAACTATCGAAATACCCAACGGTCGACGCAACTCCGAACCAACACCCCAGCCCACGGCCAACGGGAGCGCCCCCAGCATTGCGGCGAGTGTCGTCATCATGATCGGCCTGAATCTCAGCTTGCAAGCCTGAAGGATGGCCTCTTCAGGCGGGATACCGTTCTGTCGTTCTGCCTGCAAGGCAAAGTCGATCATCATGATGGCGTTTTTCTTGACAATCCCGATCAACAAAATCACGCCAATCAATGCCATCAGGCTGAATTCTACACCGGTGCCCATCAGGGCCAACAATGCACCTACTCCAGCAGAGGGCAAGGTTGACAGAATTGTGAGGGGGTGTACCAGGCTTTCATAGAGTATTCCCAGAACGATGTAGACCGCCAATAGCGCTGCCATGATCAGCAGGGGCTGGCTGGAGAGCGACGAACGGAATACTTTTGCAGTACCCTGAAACGCACCCTGAATCGATGCGGGCACGCCCAATTGCAGAAACGCCCGGTCGATGGCCTGGGTGGCCTGACCAAGCGAAACGCCCTGCGGCAGATTGAAGGTGATGGTGGTTGCGGGAAACTGGCCTTGGTGGTTGACCGACAAGGCCGCGTTGCCGGAAGCGAAATGTGCCACGGCAGAGAGTGGAACGATGGCTCCGTTAGAGCCCGTGACGTAAGTCTGGTCCAGCATGGCGGACGATTGCCAAAAGGAGGGCGCTGCTTCCATCACTACGCGATACTGGTTCAACGGGTTGTAGATGTTCGAAATGATGCGTTGGCCATAGAGATCGTTCAGGGCAAGGTCGATGGCGCTTGCAGAAACTCCAAGCCTTCCCGCCGTATCGCGATCATAGGTGAGATAAGCATTGAGCCCCTTGTCCTGCTGGTCGGTATTGACGTCTGCAAGCTCCGGCAGCTTGGATAATGCTGCCAGGATTTTGGGTGCCCACAGACGCAGTTGTTCCAGGTCGTTGCCTTGCAAGGTGTACTGGTACTGGGCGTTACCCATGCGGCCGCCAAAGCGCAGATCCTGCACCACCTGAAAATACAGGCTCGCGCCCGCCACCTGGGCAAGCTTCTTGCGCAGACGCGCTATCACGGCATCGGATGGCACGGTACGTTCACCAGGTGGCTTCAAGGTCATGAACACGAACGCGGTGTTGCGTGCAGAACCGCCCGTGAATCCGATCACGTTTTCAGCATCGGGATCGGTCTTGCACAGGGCGATGAACTCAGCAAGCTTGCTGCGCATGGCCTGAAATGAAATGCTCTGGTCTGCCTGCACCTGACCAATCAGGCGCCCGGTATCCTGTTGGGGAAAGAACCCTTTGGGAACGATGATGTAAAGGTACACATTGAGGATGATGGTGGCGAACAGCATCAGCATAATCCACCGTTTGTGGGACACTGCCCAAGCCAGGGACCTTTCATAATGAAGGTGCAAACCATCCAGTCGGTCGCGCATTTCGTTCAAGGGGGCCCTCATCCAGCGCTGAAACCTGTGTTGCGTGGACGGGAGCACAGATTCTGTCGGCCCTGAACTTTTTTTGAGAAGGCGGGCACACATCATGGGGGTGGTGGTGAGCGATATCAACAGCGAGACCATCACAGCCACCGACAGCACCACGGCAAACTCCTGGAACATGCGGCCCACCAGTCCACCCATCAGGAGCAGGGGCAAGAACACCGCAATCAGTGACAGACTGATGGATATCACCGTAAAACTGACCTCTTTCGCACCCTGCAGGGCGGCTTGCAGTGGGGGGACGCCAGCCTCTATGTGGCGCGAAATGTTTTCCAGCATCACGATGGCATCGTCCACCACAAACCCGGTGGCCACGGTCAAAGCCATCAAGGACAAGTTGTCCAGGCTGTAGCCGCACAGGTACATCACGCCAAAGGTGCCGATTAACGACACCGGAACGGCCACGCTGGGAATTAACGCCGCATGGGGTTCACGAAGGAACAGAAATACCACCAGGATGACCAGGGCAGTGGCAATGAGCAATGTGCGCTCCACGTCATGCAGCGAAGCACGGATGGTGGGAGTGCGATCCATCACTACAGACAGGTCAATGGCGCTGGGAATTGAGGCGCGCAAGTGGGGCACCAGTGCGCGGATGCGGTCCACGGTTTCGATGATATTTGCATTGGGTTGGCGGTTCACGATCAGCAGGATGGCACGACGCCCATTTGCGATTCCCAGATTGCGCAGATCCTGTACCGAGTCGTTGATTTCGGCCACGTCCGTCAGACGAATCGGTGCACCGTTACGCCAGGCGATGATGAGCGGCCGGTACTCACTGGCTTTCATGGCCTGATCATTGTCCTCGATCTGCCAGCGATGAGTGTCGTCTTCAATGAAGCCCTTGGGGCGGTTGGTGTTGGTGCTGGCAATGGCAATGCGGGTCTGTTCCAGGCCCACCCCGTAGCGGTCAAGTGCCAATGGGCTTAGTTCAACCCTTACTGCCGGCAATGAACTGCCTCCTACCGTGACCTGACCCACTCCATCTACCTGGGACAGCCTTTGCGCCAGAATGGTGGAAGCAGCGTCATAAATTTCCCCAGCGCTGAGGGTGGAGGAAGTAAGCGCCATGATGAGAATCGGTGCGTCGGCCGGGTTGACTTTGCGGTAGATTGGATTGAGGGGCAAATTTGCTGGAAGCAGTGCGCTGGCTGCATTGATGGCGGCCATCACATCCCGTGCGGCACCATTGATGTTGCGATCCAGATTGAATACCAGGCTTAACACCGTCTGCCCGGTGGAACTGTTGGATGTGATTTCTTCAACGCCAGCGATGCGGCCCAGAGTCCGCTCCAGGGGAGTGGCCACCGTGGCTGCCATGGTTTCTGGGCTGGCCCCTGGCAGGCTTACCTGCACGTTTACCGCCGGAAAATCCACCTGGGGCAGCGGTGCCACGGGCAGAAGATTGAAGGCAACCAGCCCAGAAAGCGTGACGGCGGCCGTCAGCAACGTGGTTGCGATGGGACGACGGATGAACACCCCGGTCATGTTCATGGTGATTTGGCGCGAGTGGCCAGGCGGTCCATAGCCAGGTAAATGACCGGGGTGGTGAACAGGGTCAGCAACTGGCTTGCCAGCAAGCCACCCACCATGGTCACCCCCAATGGCTGCCGTAATTCGGCCCCTATGCCGCTGCCCAGCATCAGGGGCAATGCGGCGAAAAGTGCTGAAAAGGTAGTCATCAAAATTGGACGAAAGCGCAGCAAGCAAGCCTGCCTGATCGCGTCAAGCGCACTTAATCCCTGGTTTCTTTGGGCATCCAGTGCAAAGTCGATCATCATGATCGCATTTTTCTTGACGATGCCAATCAGCAAAATGATCCCGATGATGCCCAGTACGCCCAGGTCGTTGCCGGTGAGGAAGAGTGCCAGCAGCGCGCCCACGCCGGCAGAGGGCAGGGTGGAAAGGATCGTAATGGGGTGGATGTAACTTTCATAGAGTACGCCCAGCACGATATACATGGTCACCACGGCGGCCAGGATCAACAGCAACGTGGATGAAAGGGATTTTTGGTAGGCCCGGGCGGCCCCCTGATACCGTGTCTCGATGCTCTCAGGCAGGTGAATCTCCTGTTGGGCGGCATTGATGGCATCCACCGCTTGGCCAAGCGACACCCCACGGCTGAGATTGAATGAAATGGTGGAGGAGGGAAACTGTCCCAAATGGTGGATCGCGAGGGGACCAACGCGTTCCGAGACATGCACCAGCTCGCTCAATGGAATCTGTACGTTGCCACCGCCGGAGGCGGTTATTGGACCGGAGGTGGTGGTAGCACCGGGTGAGTTGGTGGCGTTGGGCACAATGGCAGGCCCCAACCCACCCACACTCACGGAACCCGGAAGGGCCCCTGTGACGTAGATACTGTCGAGTTGCTTCGGGTTTTTTCGGAACTCAGGCAGCACCTCAAGTACCACACGGTACTGATTGGATTGCGTGAAAATGGTGGATATGATGCGCTGTCCGAAAGCGTCGTAAAGCGCGTTGTCGATGGCCGCCACGGTCACGCCAAGGCGACCGGCATTGTTGCGATCAATGTCCAGGTACACCCGCTGCCCGTCATTGAGCAGATCGCTCGCCACATCCTTGAGTTGCGGCAGCGCCTGCAGACGGCTCACCAACTTCGTCGTCCACTCCTGTATCTCTTCTGGCTTGGGGCTCTCTAGCGTCATCTGAAACTGGGTACGAGACAGGGTGTCCTCGATGGTGAGGTCCTGCACGGGTTGCAGATAAACGTGCATACCTTCCACCTTGGCCAGCCTCTGACGCAATCGCGCCATCACCTCGGTGACGCCGCCATCCGGTCCGCGCGCTTCCAGAGGTTTGAGGCTGATAAGGAGGCGCCCGCTGTTGATGGTGGTGTTGATGCCATCCACCCCAATGAAGGAAGACAGGCCTTCCACGGCCGGGTCCTGCAACAGGGTTTCGGCCACAGCCTGCTGACGCGCTGCCATTCCCTGAAACGAAATGGACTGGGGCGCATCAGTGATGGCCTGGAGGATGCCTGTGTCCTGCACCGGAAAAAATCCTTTGGGGATGTACAGGTACAGCAGGGCCGTCAAGGCAAACGTGGCAACAGCCACCCACAAGGTGGCTTTCTGGTGCCGCAGCACCCAGTCCAGTGCGCTGCCGTATGCAGCGATGAGCCGATCGAAGGCTGCTTTGGTGCGGGCACCAATAACGGTGACAGCTGCTTTCTCCCGCGTTTTGCCCAGGATGCGGGCACACATCATGGGTGTAAGGGTCAAGGACACCACAGCAGAAATCATGATGGCCACAGCCAGGGTGATGGCAAATTCCCGGAACAAGCGGCCGATCACGTCCGACATGAATAAAAGTGGTATCAGCACTGCAATCAGGGAAATGGTCAAGGAAATGATGGTGAACCCAATCTGGCGCGCTCCTTTGAGCGCTGCCTGCATGGGTGACTCGCCCTGTTCCAGATAGCGTGCTATGTTTTCAATCATGACGATGGCATCGTCCACCACAAATCCGGTGGCGATGGTGAGGGCCATCAGCGTCAGGTTGTTGATGCTGAAGTTCTCGAGATACATGAATGCCAGCGTGCCCACCAGCGACAGCGGCACTGCAACGCTCGGAATGATGGTGGCGGGCAAATTGCGCAGAAAAAGAAAAATGACCATCACCACCAGCGCGATGGCGAGCAGCATTTCGAACTGAATTTCGTGCACTGAAGCGCGAATGGTGGTGGTGCGATCCGTGAGCAGAGACACTTCCACTGACTGGGGCAGGGATTGCTGCAGCTGCGGCAGCAGTGCCTTGACCCGGTCTGACACCTCGATGACGTTGGCACCGGGCTGACGCTGCACATTCACGATAATGGCAGGGGTACGGTTATGCCAGGCAGCCAGATGCGTGTCTTCTGCACTTTCCGTGACGGTGGCAACATCTCCCAGTCGTACGGGCGCGCCGTTGAGATAGGCGATGATGATCTGGCGGTAGTCTCCGGCTTGACGCAGCTGGTCACTTGCGTCCACCACAGCAGAGCGCTCGGGTCCGTCGAAGCTGCCCTTGGGCAAGTTGACATTGTTGTTCACGATTGCTGTACGCACGTCTTCAAAACCCAACTGACGAAAGGCGAGTGCACCAGGATCAAGCTGTACCCGGATTGCCGGGCGCAAGCCTCCGCCCATGCTGACCATGCCGACGCCAGGTAATTGTGAAATTTTTTGCACTAGACGCGTGTCCACCCAGTCCTGAAGACGAGGCAGGGTCATGGCAGGAGAGGTAACCGCCAGCGTCAGGATGGGCGCATCGGCCGGGTTGACCTTGTTATAGAGGGGAGGCATGGGTAGGTCGGTAGGCAGAAAGGTGCCGGCCGCATTGATTGCTTCCTGCACTTGCTGTTCGGCCACATCAAGCGACATGCTGAGGGCGAACTGGAGGGTGATCACCGAAGCACCACCGGAACTGGTTGAACTCATCTGGCTTAAGCCAGGCATCTGGCCGAACTGGCGCTCAAGCGGCGCCGTGATGGCAGATGCAGTCACTTCCGGGCCTGCGCCGGGATAGAGCGTGGTCACCTCGATGGTGGGATAGTCCACCTCGGGCAAGGCAGAAAGCGGTAAATATCGCCAGGCGATGAATCCGGCCAGCAGCAGTGCGACCATGATGAGCGAAGTCGCCACCGGCCGTTCAATGAAAATTTTTGATATGTTCAAGGTGAAGCCTAGGGCTTTTCGTGATGGGATACTTCGACAGTGACTCCTTCACGCAGGTGGTCTATACCATCCGTCACCACTTCCTCGCCATTTGCCAAACCTTGCAAGATGGATACGCGTTCGCCATCGCCCGGACCCACTTTGAGCTTGCGCACCGACACAACGTGCTGCGCGTTGACTACGTAGGCATAGGGCCCTTCCGCCCCTTGCTGCACCCCTGCCACGGGAATGACGAGAGCACCCTTGATCGTATCCACTTTCAGGCGCGCATTGACGAACTGATTTGGAAAGAGACTGTAGTCCGCATTCTTGAACTGGGCCCGTAGCTTGACCATGCCTGTGGTGACATCCACTTCGTTATCCACCGTCAGGAGATGACCTTCGGCCAGCCGGATGCTGTTGGTCCGGTCCCAGGCTTCCACGCGCAACGCCTCAGGCTCTTTAAGGGCTTTGAGGATGGCTGGCAGGGCATCTTGTGGCAAGGGAAAAATGACGGTGATGGGTGAAAGCTGCGTCAGCATCACCATGCCGTTGGTGTCCGTGGTATGGATGATGTTGCCCGGGTCCACTTGACGCAAACCCAATCTGCCTGACACCGGAGCGGTGATTCGCGCGTAAACCAGTTGCAGTTTGGCATTGTCCACCTGCGCCTGATCCGACTGGATGGAGGCTTCGTACTGGGCCACCAGGGCCACCTGCGTGTCCAGTTGCTGCTGTGGTACTGCGCCGGTCTCGGCGAGTACCTTGTACCGCTTCAAATCCAGTTGGGCATTCTGCAGCAGCGCACGATCGTGGGCGAGTTGGCCCAATGCCTGCTCAAGTTGGACTTGAAAAGGTCGCGGATCGATTTCTGCCAGAAGCTCGCCCTCCTTGACGATCTGCCCTTCCTGGAAATTGACCCGCATCAGCTGTCCGTCCACCATGGAACGTACCGAGACAGTATAGACGGGTGTGACCGTACCCAAACCGACAAGCCATACCGGAAAGTCGGTTGTGGCGACCGGGGCAACACTCACGGGCGCCAACGGCGCCCGGCGCGGGCTGGCAGCTTTACCTCCGTGAAGGGAACCAACATACAATTTAAAGGCCAGTGCAGCCAACAACCCCAGTATCAGCACTCCGATCCAGAACCGGGGCCGCTTATATTGAAAGAGTTGGCTCATGGACAATTTCACAATTACCTCGCAACAGGGGCAAAACGAAAATCGCGGGCCAGCGAGGGCGCCGGAACCTGAAACGGCACGGGTCCATCGGGCTCGGCGTGAATGAACTGATGCGCATAGGGATCGTTGGAATTACTGAGTGTCGCCGGGTCTCCGTGACTCACGACCACGCCCTCAGAGAGCAAAAAGATTTCATCAACCACTTTCAAGGATTCGCTGACGTCATAGGTAACGACGATGGATGTGATGCCAATGGCGTCATTAAGTTCACGAATTAATTTGGCCACGGCATTGAGGGATATAGGGTCGAGTCCGGCGAAGGGCTCATCGTAAATGGTCACGGTGGGATCCATGGCAATGGCTCGCGCGAGGCAGACCCTGCGGTTCATTCCTCCTGATAATTCAGCCGGAAAGAGGTCACGCGCTCCGCGCAACCCCACTGCCTGGAGTTTCATCAGGACCAGATCCCGTACCAGCCGTTCGGGCAGCTGCGTATGCTCCCTGATGGGGAAAGCCACGTTATCGAATACGGTCATGTCACTGAAGAGACCACCCTGCTGGAACATCATGCCCATTTCGCGACGCATTTCGTACAGCTGGCGGTCATTCATTTCGTGCACCACCCGTCCCCTGAATCGCACCGCACCGCGGTCTGGATGCAACTGTCCACCCACGAGCTTCAGCAAGGTCGTTTTGCCGCAACCGCTTGTTCCCAGGATCGCCGAAATCTTGCCTTCTGCTAGGGTCATGTTGATTCCCCGCAAGACCTCGCGAGAACCGTAACTGAAATGCAAATCTTCAAGTTCAAGCAAAGGAGAGCTCATATCATTCTCGGCGAAATATGGAAGTAGCACGCAATCCTAGCGGGCGAGCCGTCTCAAGGCAAGGAAAACAGCCGGCAGATGCAAAAACATGGCAAAAAATCAGGGCCTTGGCATATGGCTATCGAAGCCGTAGAATCTTTAGCTTCGTCTGTACACATAACTTCATTGAATCAGTTTCGGACACCGAATGGTGATGACCCCTGTAGTTCCTAGACCTCTGGCAGAAGTGGACCAAGACAAACCGGCATTTGCGCTCCATCTGTTGGAGTTATTGCAACTGGTGTCGCTGGCCCATGTCCCTATCACCAAGGGGCAGCTACTTCAATGCCTGGAAGCCGCGCAGTGTCGCGACGCTGAGGGTCAGCCCTGGGTGCTGGCCACGCTTAACCCTGCGGTGGAATCCCTGGTTGCCAGCGGCGCACTGGTTGCACAGGGGCCCCGAATCTCTTGCGAGCAGACGCTCTCGGAACACCTTGCACGCCTGCTCTCACACACGGCACGCTGCGCCCCGATGGTCGAAGCCATCCGTACCGTTTTCAAGATTGCCGATTATCGTTATGGCTATTTTGTGCGCCAATTTGGTGAAGGTGTGCGCGACTTGCGCCTTGCCCTGTACGCCGGCCGGTTTGATGATTTCACACGCCTTGCTCAAACCATCCAGAGCTATTTTTCTGCAGAGTGGCGCAGCAAAAACCCCTATGTCGCCATTTTCGACAACCCCTTCCAGTCTGCTCAATTTGACAGTTTGCCGCCGGAGATCAGCCTGCCCGTTGCCGCAACCCTGTTGATGGTCCGTCTGAACCGGATGGAGTCCTGTTCCGGGCCCATGTCCTGGCTGAGGGATCGCGCCAAGACCGCCAGGGATGAACAGAAGGGCTGGTTTGCCACGGTGCTGTGCGAACCCATGGTCATGCGAGGGCACATTGACGATGCCGTCTTGCTCTCGCGCGGCAAGAGTGGCAATGCCACAACACCCATCGCAGGACTTGCGTGCGTGCTTCGCGGGCAGATGGAAGAGGGCCTGAAAATCTTTGAGAGCGTTCTCAAGGATGGCAAAAAGGCACAGGATTTGCGCAAGGCGGGCATGGCGGGCTTAAGCGGGGTGGCCTACGTCATCGCCCTGATTTCCACAGGAGATCCCAAACGCCTGGAAAAGGCGTCCAGCCACATCGCCGCAGTCATCAAGGGGGGCTCGTCCATGCTTTCCGTTTTCGCCTGCCTTGGGCATGTGGCACGGGCCACCCAGTCGGTGGACGTGCTGGCCTCTGAAGACCGCACGGAAGCTTCTGATCGCGATCCCTTGGGTACCCTGTTTCGCGCTTTGGCCAGTTGGTGGGTGGACGGGGCTGGGGAGCGCATTGACCGTGATCGCCTGCGCGACCTTGCCGCCAAAGCCGAATCCCAAGGCTATCGGTGGATTGCGGCGGAAGCCCTGGGGCTGTTGGGACGAATGGATAATCCCACTTCGGCAGAGCGCGCTGAAAAACTTCATTATGAACTGGGTACGACCACGCTGGCCGAAGCAATCCGACGCCAGCCGCTGTGGGAGCGCGCTTTGGGGGCTCTGGACCGATTGGGCAATGAATTTTCCAGCACCACGCCGCCGCCACGAAATGTGCGATTTGCCTGGTACCTCACCTATATTCCCGAAACGGGACAATGTTTGCTTGAAGCGCGCGAACAGCGGCGCGCACAGGGCAATGCCTGGGGCCAGGGAAAAGCCGTCACCATCAATCGAATGCTCACGGCCCAGCAGGACCTGGAAGGATTGACGGAGCAGGACCGCGCAGTGATCGCCATGTTGCGCCATGCGGATATCGCCAAAAAGGGCAGCGAGAAGCGAATCGACAGCATGTCGGCCTTGGCCCTGTTGATAGACCACCCCCTGCTGTTCTGGTCCCAAAGCCCGGATCAATCCGTGCAGTTGCTGCGAGGCCAACCCGAAATCGTGGTCCAGCGCGAGCGGAATCAACTGCGTCTCGTCATGACGCCCGCCTTGCCGGAAGAGTCGCGATATCACCTGATGCGTGAGACCCGCAACCGGTTGCGCATCATCGAGATGTCGGCAGATCAGGAACGCGCATTGGGCGTGATCGGCCGAGAGGGTCTGGTATTGCCAAAATCCGCAGAGGAGCGTCTGGTAAAGTCGATTGAAGGACTGACCCTGCGCTTTCGCGTCAGGTCAGACATCGGAGGTGGAAACACGGAAATCGTTCCGGCTGACCCACAAATCTATGCCTTGTTGTCACCTTCGCCCACGGGACTTCAGGTGGAGCTCATGGTGTATCCCGAAGGGGATCGCGGTGAAGCGTACACACCAGGCGCCGGTCAGGAATGCGTGGGTTATGCGTCTCCCGACGAACCGGTGCAGCGCGAGTCCTTGCGCCAATTGCGCCAGGAGCGCGCTGCGGCTGACAGAATTTTTGAGGTTTGCCTTCCCTGGATCAAGCCTTCCGATTACGACTATCACGGTCACAGCACCAACCCAGCCACGGCTTGCGAATTGCTCCTTGCCCTGCGCGAGATGGGCGACGAGGTGAAATTGCGCTGGCCTGAAGGTGAGACATTAAAGATTCGCGGTGAGGTGGATGCAAGCCAACTGACTTTGCAGGTCTCCTCACAAGGCGATTGGCTGGGGGTTTCGGGAAGCATCGCGGTGGACAGCAACACCGTGGTTGAACTCAAGGCATTGCTGGAAGCCGCCTCCACGCCAGGAACCCGGTTTGTGGCCCTCAAGGATGGGCAATACCTGGCCTTGAGCGAGCAACTGCTCAGGCGTGTACGTGAACTGGGCGGCTTGTCCGAACAACATGCCGATCTGCTGCGCATCCATGCACTGGCTGCATCGCAGTTGTCCAGCGTCGTGGATGAAGTCACCGAAACCCACAGCGATCCAGGCTGGCGCGCTTTGCTGGAGCGGCGCGAAGCCCTGTCCGTATGGCAACCCGAATTGCCCGAGGGCCTTAATGCTGAATTGCGGGACTACCAGAAAGTCGGTTTTGAATGGCTGGCTCGCCATGCACATTCTGGTGCAGGTGCCTGCCTTGCCGACGACATGGGGCTGGGGAAAACCTTGCAAACCCTGGCATTGCTGTTGTACCGCGCCTCGCAGGGCCCGGCCCTGGTGGTTGCGCCCACTTCCGTATGCGGTAACTGGGATAGCGAAGCAAGGCGTTTTGCCCCGTCGCTCAAGATTCGCTGGTTGGGAAACGGACCCCGCGACCGGAATTTTGCGGATGCGGGCCCCGGCGAATTGATCATCATGAGCTACACCCTTTTTCAGCAGGAAACCGAAGCCCTGGCCACCAAAGAATGGGCCACGGTAGTCCTGGACGAAGCCCAGGCGATCAAGAATTCCGGCACCAAACGCTCTCAGGCGGCGATGAAACTGAAATCCAAGTTTCGCCTGATTACGACCGGCACCCCCATAGAAAATCATCTGGGTGAACTGTGGAATCTCTTTCGCTTCATCAACCCGGGGCTATTGGGCTCGCTGGATTCGTTTACGGACCGCTTTGCCGTCCCCATTGAAAAGAACAATGACGCAGAGGCCCGTGAACGCCTGCGCCGCCTGATTCAACCCTTTGTATTGCGTCGTACCAAGTCCCAGGTGCTGTCAGAACTGCCGCCGCGCACCGAGGTGACCTTGACGCTGGATCTTAGTCCGGATGAGCGGGCCATGTATGAGGCGGTCCGTCAGCAAGCTTTGGAAAGCGTCACCGTGGAGGGTGAAGACCAACCCAACAGAATCCGGGTACTGGCGGGTATCATGAAATTGCGCCGGGCCTGTTGCCATGGTTCCCTGGTCATTCCAGACCGTGAATGGGCCTCGGGCAAAGTGGCCGCACTCATGGAAATTGTCGAGGAACTGCGGGAAAGTGGCCATCGTGCACTGATATTCAGTCAATTTGTGGATTACCTGGAAATCATCCGCGAGGCCGTCACTGAGCGTGGCGTTTCCTTCCATTATCTGGATGGCTCGACTCCTTCCATGGAGCGCGTACGCCGCGTCAAGGCCTTCCAGGAAGGCGAGGGCGACTTGTTCTTGATCAGCCTGAAGGCGGGGGGGGTTGGGCTTAATCTCACCGGCGCAGATTATGTCATCCACATGGATCCCTGGTGGAATCCGGCAGTGGAAGACCAGGCCTCAGACCGCGCCCACCGCATAGGTCAGACACGCCCGGTGACCGTTTACCGGCTGATCTCGAAAGACACCATCGAAGAAAAAATCGTGGCGTTGCATGAACGCAAGCGCCACCTGGCAGACAGTCTGCTGGAGGGTGCAGGGGAGACCAGCACCATCTCCACCGAAGAGCTGATCGGTTTGTTGCAGGAGGAAACCGGGGCCGCCAGCGGGGTTGTTAAGCCCGCAACGCCTTGAATCGAATGCGCTTGGGTCGAGCACCTTCGTCCCCCAGGCGCTTCTTTTTGTCTGCTTCGTACTCCTGGTAGTTACCGGCAAAGAACACCACCTGCGACTCCCCTTCGAATGCCATGATGTGGGTGGCAATCCGGTCCAGAAACCAGCGATCATGAGAAATCACCATCACACAGCCGGCAAATTCCAGCAGGGCATCCTCCAGGGCACGCAGGGTTTCCACGTCCAAATCATTGGAGGGCTCATCCAGGAGCAGGACATTTCCGCCTTGAATCAGGGTTTTTGCAAGATGCAGACGCCCTCGCTCGCCCCCTGAAAGATTACCAACGACCTTCTGCTGGTCTGCACCCTTGAAATTGAAACGGCCAATATATGCGCGGGAGGGGGTCTCGAATTTACCCACGGTCAGTATGTCCGCCCCGCCCGAGATTTCCTCCCAGACGGTATTCTTGCTGTTCAGTGCGTCGCGACTTTGGTCCACGAAGGACAGTTTGACGGTTGGGCCGATCCTGATGGAGCCCGAATCGGGTTTATCCTGGCCGGTAATCATGCGAAACAGGGTGGATTTACCAGCACCATTGGGGCCGATGATTCCCACGATGGCCCCCGGCGGAATCGCAAAGCTGGTGTGATCCAGCAGCAGCCGATCACCAAAACCCTTGCTCACGTCATTGAACTCAATCACGGTATCGCCCAGACGATCGCCCACCGGGATGAAGATTTCCTGGGTTTCATTACGCTTCTGGTATTCCTGCGAGCTCAGCTCTTCGAATCGTGCAAGGCGGGATTTGGACTTGGCCTGGCGTCCCTTGGGGTTTTGGCGCACCCATTCCAGTTCCTTCTGGATGGCTTTCTGGCGAGCAGATTCCTGTGACTCCTCCTGCTTGAGGCGATCTTCCTTCTGTTCCAGCCAGGATGTGTAGTTGCCCTTCCAGGGAATGCCATGTCCGCGGTCCAGCTCAAGAATCCATTCGGCGGCATTGTCAAGAAAGTAACGGTCGTGGGTGACTGCCACCACGGTTCCAGGAAATCGTTGCAGAAACTGCTCTAACCAGTCCACGCTTTCCGCATCCAGGTGATTAGTAGGCTCATCGAGCAGCAGCATGTCTGGTTTGGAGATCAACAGGCGACAAAGCGCTACGCGGCGTTTTTCTCCGCCGGACAATTTGCCAATTTTGGCATCCCAAGGGGGTAAGCGCAGCGCATCGGCTGCAACTTCCATCTGAAGCTCGGCAGTGTGACCATCCGATGCATTGATGATGGCTTCGAGCCGGGCCTGTTCAGCAGCCAATGCGTCAAAATCGGCATCAGGCTCTGCATAAGCTGCATAAACAACTTCCAGGGCCTTCCGGGCCGAAAGAATCTCACCCAGCCCCTGTTCAACGGCTTCACGCACGGTGATCTCGGGATCAAGCTGCGGTTCCTGCGGCAAATAGCCTATGCTGAGGTTGGGCATGGGCGTGGCTTCGCCCTCGATTTCCGTGTCGATGCCTGCCATGATCCGAAGCAGGGTGGACTTGCCCGAGCCGTTCAGCCCCAATACGCCGATTTTGGCGCCTGGAAAGAAGCTGAGCGAAATGTCCTTGAGGATCTGGCGCTTCGGAGGGACAATCTTGCTGACCCTGTTCATGGTGAATACATACTGTGCCATTGTGCAACTTCCGCAAGTCTAAAAACAGCGAGGGTACCAGAGCCGCAGCGTCACAGCGAGTGAATTTGCGCATGTTGTAGTCCACGGGAACTGACATGATGCGTTATGCTCAAAAGCAGGACGAAAGGGCAGTCGGAGTGACAAGCGCTGCGTAATACCCCTTTACAGATCATTTTGATCTAATAATAACGAGTTGTTTTACAATGCATTGCGTAATTACCTTGGAGATTTACATGAAAACAAGATCCGTTGCAGCATTGACCATGACGGCATTGGCGGTTATAGCAGTTTCTGGTTGTACAACTCCGGGCGTAGGCGGCTCTGACTACACCTACGGGCAAGTGCGCGGAGAACAATCTGTTCGACTGGGTACGATCGAGAGCATTCGCAAAGTCAGAATCCAGGCGAGTGAACCGGGTGCTGTGGGTCTGCTGGCGGGTGCAGTGGGCGGAGCCGCATTGGGTCATACCATGGGGCAGGGTACGGGTAACGCGGCATCGACAATTCTGGGCACGATCGCTGGCGCTGCTGCCGGAGAAGCGATTCAGAATTCCGCTGCAACCCAGGAAGGCCTTGAAATTACGGTACGCCTCGATAGCGGCTATGTCATTGCGGTGACCCAAGGCGCAGATGAAGACTTCAGGGTTGGCGATCGCGTTCAAGTTCTGGGAGGCGCAGGTGCCACCCGGGTCACGCGGCTGGATGCAGCGTCTTCGCTCACCAATGCTCGCCCGGTATCGGGCCCTCCACCCGTCAACAACACCATGCCACCGCGTGATGCGCCACCCCCCGCACCACCAGCCAACAGTGCGCCAAGCAACCTTTCCCAGCAGATCCTTTATTTCTGTCCGGACAGCAATGCTTATTATCCTGCAGTCCCCACCTGCAAATCTCCCTGGATGAAGGTTATCAAGTAGTCTTGCAAGAAGGGTAGTGACGCGTTTTCAGGGACCCCGCCGAGGCGGGGTTTCTTTCGCGCACATAATTTAACATAATGTACATTATACGCAGTTTGCATGGTCGGCATCATGCCCGTCGAGGCTGTGCGGCATCGCAGGCTGGCGCCTGAACCTGATATGATTCGGAACTTCCATCCTTCCTCGGCAACTACATAACAGAACTATGATCATCGTCACTGGTGGCGCCGGATTCATTGGGTCCAACTTCGTGCTCGACTGGCTTGCGTGCTGCGATGAGCCCGTAGTGACGCTCGATAAACTGACCTACGCAGGCAATCCTGACAATCTTGCCGCCATCGAGCATGCCCGCCAGCACCATCTCGTCAAAGGCGATATCGGTGACCAGGGTCTCGTCCGAAGCCTTCTTCGCACTCACAAGCCGCGAGCCATCATCAATTTTGCCGCGGAAAGCCATGTGGACCGCTCGATCCACGGCCCCGCGGATTTCATCGAAACCAATGTAATGGGCACGTTTCATTTGCTCGAGTCAGTCCGTGCCTACTGGAGCGAACTCGATGGCACCGCCCAATCGGCCTTTCGCTTCCTGCATGTGTCCACAGACGAAGTGTATGGTTCTCTGAATGCCACCGCTCCGGCCTTTTCGGAAACCACGCCCTATGCGCCCAACAGCCCCTATTCGGCCTCGAAAGCCGCTTCGGACCACCTGGTACGGGCCTGGCACCACACTTATGGGCTTCCGGTACTCACCACCAATTGTTCCAACAATTATGGCCCGTACCAGTTTCCTGAAAAGCTGATTCCGCTCATGATCCACAATGCACTGCTCGGCAAGCCCTTGCCGGTCTACGGAGACGGGAAGAACGTGCGCGACTGGTTATACGTGACGGACCATTGCAGCGCCATCAGGCGCGTCCTTGAGGCCGGACGGCTGGGCGAGACATACAATGTTGGCGGTCAAAGTGAGCGCACCAACCTCGAGGTGGTGCACGCGCTTTGCGCGGCCCTGGACCATCTGCACCCCAACAGCGCCATTGGCAGCTATGACACCTTGATCCAGTTCGTCAAGGATCGCCCAGGCCATGACCGGCGTTATGCCATCGATGCCCGTAAAATCCGCAGCGAATTGGGCTGGTCGCCGGCAGAAACTTTCGAGTCCGGACTGGAAAAAACCATCAAGTGGTACCTGCACCATCCCGAGTGGACACAACGCATCACAAGCGGTGCTTATCGCGAGTGGATCGAGAAGAATTACGTGGAGCGGAGTCCTTCATGAGAAAAGGCATTATTTTGGCCGGAGGTTCAGGTACCCGCCTCTATCCGGTTACCCAGGTCGTCTCGAAGCAACTGCTGCCTGTCTATGACAAACCCATGATCTATTACCCGCTCAGCACGCTCATGCTGGCAGGAATACGCGACATTCTGGTGATTTCAACCCCGCAGGACACCCCGCGCTTCCAGCAATTGTTGGGTGATGGCGCGCAATGGGGCATTTCCATTCAATACGCAGTGCAGCCCAATCCAGAAGGTCTGGCGCAGGCTTTCATCATCGGGAAATCTTTCATAGGAAATGATCCCAGCGCCCTGGTCCTGGGCGACAACATCTTCTATGGGCACGATTTTTCCGGCATGCTCGACCGCGCACAGCAACATGCGGATGGTGCGACCATTTTTGCCTACGCCGTCACCGACCCCGAACGCTATGGCGTGGCCGAATTCGATGCCACTGGACGCGTCATCAGCCTGGAAGAAAAGCCCAGGCAGCCCCGTTCACGCTATGCAGTGACGGGCCTTTACTTCTACGATAATCAGGTGTGTGACCTTGCGCAGAGCCTTAAGCCCTCCCCGCGCGGCGAACTTGAAATCACCGACCTCAACCGCTGCTATCTGGAGCAGAAGCAGTTACACGTGGAATTGATGGGGCGTGGTTTTGCCTGGCTGGATACCGGCACCCACGAATCCCTCCTTGAAGCGGCACAATACATACAGACTGTGGAAAAACGGCAGGGGCTTAAAATTGCCTGCCCCGAAGAGATTGCCTATCGCAAGGGCATGATCTCTGCCGCAGACGTTGAGGAACTGGCAGAGCGCATGAAGAACAACGGCTATGGCCAGTATCTGTACCGCATCCTGAACGAGCAGCTGTTTTAGGCCTGCGGCATCAAGCAAATCGGCTCAACCACACTGCCAAAGCAGTACCCCTGCCCCCGCACCGATTTGATCAGGATTTCACCGGAGTGAAACTTGCGCAATTTGCAACGCAACCCGGATACCATCACGTCCACCGATCGGTCCTGCGTGCTCCACGTGCGGCCGCAAACCATGCTGGCAATGACGTCCCGGCCCACGACGTGGTTGCCGCTTTCGGTCAGGCACACGAGCAAATCAAACTCACGGCTGGTCAAGGCAATCGGCGTTCCCTCGCGGGTGCATAAGCTTCTGCGCTTCTTGTCCAGGATGAATCCGGAAAACCTGACCAACACCTCGTTTTTCGACGGATAACGGCCACGCAGTCGTTGTAACAGGCGTTTGGCCCGGGCCACCAACTCACGCATATCCAGGGGCTTGGCCAGATAATCGTCCGCGCCCATCTGGATGCCCAGAATCCGATCCAGCGGCGTGGATTTTCCACTGATGACCATGATACCCATTTCAGGGCGGGCCTCCCGGGCATAGCGCACAAAATCAAGGCCGTTATCCTCCGGCCCCAATACCACGTCTACCAATGCCAATTCAAATCGCGACTGGTGTATCAGGGATTTCGCAAGGGCCACATCCCTGCAATGAATGGGCTCAAATCCCTCGCGACTTAAGATGTGCCTGAAAAACCGAACCAGTTGCAAATCATCTTCCAGAATCAATACGGATGTTGTCATTGTCCAGATCCGAATTACGCCGATAATTTCATCCCGTCTCTTTTTGTGGAGCCCGGCGCTGATATTAATTGATACAACTATGTTTTTGTTTGTGTTTTTGTCAGGTTTTATGGTGAGCCCGCTTTATGGACTTGTGACAATGCGCATAGCAAAGCATACTTGCGGCTGATGATGAACCTATCCATTTCTGGAGCTGTTTTCTGAAGACTTTTGATGTCATCGTGATTGGTAGCGGACTTGCCGGCGCTACGGCTGCGTTGCGCCTTGCCGAACATTGCAAGGTGGCCGTTTTGACCAAGCGCTCCCTGGAGGATGGTGCCAGCGGCTGGGCCCAGGGGGGCATTGCCGCAGTGGTTGGCACAGACGACAGTTTCGATTCCCATATTGAAGACACGCTCAATGCCGGAGCGGGCTTGTGCGAGCCTGCTACGACGCGCTTCATCGTGGAACACGCGCCCGCTGCCATTGGTTGGCTGAGCGCTCAAGGCGTGCCCTTCACGCTGGAGGAAGGACATCTCCACCTGACCCGGGAGGGGGGGCATACGCACCGCCGCATCGTGCACGCTGCCGATGCCACGGGAGCCGCAGTCCAGAACCAGCTCTACCCCAAAATGAAAGCGCACCCCAACATCACCCTTTTTGACCATTACATGCTGGTGGACCTCATCACCACCGGCAAGTTGAAGCAAATCGGCAGGCGTTGCCTGGGATTGTATGCACTAAACGAATTGACCGGCGAGGTGGAAACCTTCTCTGCCGGGCATATCCTGCTGGCTACTGGCGGAGCGGGCAAAGTCTACCTCTACACCACCAACCCGGATACTGCCACCGGGGACGGCATTGCCGCGGCCTGGCGTGCCGGATGCCGGGTGGGCAACATGGAATTCATCCAGTTCCACCCAACTTGCCTGTATCACCCTCATGCAAAATCATTTCTCATCTCCGAAGCGGTCCGCGGCGAAGGTGGCCTTCTTTGCCTGCCCGACGGAACACGTTTCATGCCGGCCCACGACCCGCGTGCCGAGCTTGCGCCGCGTGATATCGTTGCGCGTGCCATTGACTATGAAATGAAACGGCATGGCATCGATTGCGTTTATCTCGACATCACCCAGAAGGGTGAAGCCTTCATTCGCGAACATTTTCCGACCATCTACCAACGCTGCATGGACCTGGGCATCGACATGGCGCGCGATCCCATTCCAGTCGTTCCTGCAGCCCATTACACCTGTGGCGGTGTAGTAACGGACCTTTCGGGACGAACCGATCTGGACTGCCTGTACGCCATCGGCGAAACGGCCTATACCGGCCTGCACGGTGCCAACCGGCTCGCCAGCAACTCCCTGCTGGAATGTGTGGTCATGGCGACTGCTGCAAGTCAGGACATCCTGGCGCACCCCTCCTTCCCCGCCTCGCAATTGCCGGACTGGGACAGCAGCCAGGTCACGGATGCCGATGAGGAAGTGGTGATTTCCCATAATTGGGATGAGTTGCGGCGCTTCATGTGGGACTATGTTGGCATTGTACGTACCGACAAGCGCCTCGAGCGGGCTGCTCACCGACTGAAGCTGTTGTCCGAAGAAATCCGCGAGTTCTATGCCAACTTTCACGTGAGTCGGGATCTACTGGAATTACGCAATCTCGTCATGGTTTCTGACCTGATCGTCCGCTCCGCTCAATCGCGCCATGAAAGTCGCGGCCTGCACTTTAGCCGCGATTATCCCTTCACGCTGGACAAGGCCGAACCCACCATCTGCCCGGGCATGCCCAACTCAGGCATCTGATCTTTCCCGGAGGCTTGAGGCACGATTTGTTACGCTTTCCCGAAAGCGGTTTCGTATCCTTGGGGTATAGTCCAGACCATTCTCTTGCCTCTTGCCGGCCTGCCACCTTGCCATGACGATTTCAGAAAATCTCCAGGAATCACAACCGGCCACCACGGCTACAGAAAGGCTTGCCGCGCTGCAATCCCGTGGTGATGTTGGGCTGTCGCACAAAGAGGCAGCGCTGCGATTGCAGCGCGAGGGACCCAACGAAATCCCCGAAAAAAAACGCCATCCCCTGCAGAGCTTCGCCAAAAAGTTCTGGAACCTCTCCGCATGGATGATCGAGCTTATTGCCATTCTTTCGTTCATCATCCACAAAAGCCTCGACATGTGGATTGCCCTGGTGCTGCTGGTGGTCAACGCAGTTTTGGGATTTGCCCAGGAGCAGCGCGCCAGTGCTGCCGTAGCCGCACTGCGCAGCCAACTTCAGGTCATGACCCGAGTGTTGCGCGAAGGTGCCTGGCAAACCCTGTCAGCCCGGGATCTGGTTAAAGGTGACGTGATCCGGATCCGGGCTGGGGACTTTGTTCCCGCCGACCTGCAGATCATTGAGGGCGTTTTACAGGTGGACCAGTCCGCCTTGACCGGCGAATCCCATGAGGTGGAAAAATCGGCGAATGCCGACCTGTACTCAGGTTCCGTCGTGAGACAGGGAGAAGCCACAGCTATTGTTGTATCCACGGGAGCCGCCACATGGTTTGGGCGAACCACACAACTCGTGGAAACCGCGCACCCGCAGTTGCACGTGGAAAAGGTCATTGCGCGCGTTGTACGCTGGCTCGTGATCCTGGTCAGCCTGCTGGTCTTCGCGACGCTCCTCGTGGCATTCCTCGAGGGGCTGCCCTTGTTACGCGTCCTGCCGGTTGCACTGGCTATCCTGATGAATGCCGTGCCCGTGGCATTGCCAGTCATGTTTACCGTCAGCATGGCCCTGGGGTCTCTGGAATTGACCCGTCAGGGCGTGTTGATCACCCAACTCAGTGCCGTGGAGGATGCTGCCACCATGGACGTGCTTTGTGCCGACAAAACGGGCACCCTGACGCGCAATCAGCTCTCCGTGGCGCAGGTGATGCCGCAGCCCGGAATTACCGATACAGAATTGCTTCAGGCGGGGCGCTGGGCCTCCAATGAGGCCAACAACGACCCCATCGATCTGGCGATCCTGCTTGCCGCAAGCGCGCGCGCCCTGCCCTCTGAGCCCTGTCGTGTGTTGTCTTTCTCTCCCTTCTCTGCAGCAACGCGCCGCACGGAAGCCGTAATCGAAATAAATGGACAGCAACTGCGCTGCATCAAGGGTGCACTACGCACAGTAGGCGAAGCAGCTGGCCTGGATGAAGATTCCATGGCGCAGCTCGAATTGCAGGCAGATCAGCAAGCAGCACAAGGCAGACGTACCCTGGCCGTGGCCTGTGCCAAGAATGGAGGCTCCTTGAAATTGTTGGGGCTCGTGACGCTATATGACCCTCCACGCCCGGATTCACGGCAACTCATTGCACAACTGCGCGATCTGGGCATCAGCGTCAAAATGCTCACGGGGGATGCTCTGCCCGTGGCCAGCGAAGTGGCGCGGCAGCTGGGTCTTGCGCAAATCGTGCGCGCACCGGAATTGCGCACTCTGCAAAGTAGGGCGGCCGCACAGGCCACCGCACTGACCGAATCGGTAGATGGTTTTGCCGAGGTGTTTCCCGAAGACAAGTTTTTGGTGGTGCAGAACCTGCAAACGGCCGGGCATATCGTGGGCATGACCGGCGATGGCGTCAACGATGCTCCTGCCCTGCGCCAGTCAGAGGTAGGCATCGCCGTCAGCGGTGCCACTGATGTGGCCAAGGGTGCAGCCAGTGCGGTGTTGACCACCGAGGGGCTGTCCAACATCATTGCCCTTGTCAAAACAGGGCGCGCCATCTACCAACGGGTTCTGACCTGGATCCTCTACAAAGTCGCCCAAACCCTGCTCAAGGCAGGCTTTGTGGTGGTGTCTTTCCTGGTCTTGGGGAAATTTGCCATTTCATTGCTGGGTATCGTGCTGCTGGTGTTCATGAACGATTTCATGATGATTTCCCTTGCCACCGACCAGGTGCGCCCCTCGCAAAAACCGGAAACCTGGAATATCGGCCCGCAGATCAAGGTGGCCGCCGTGCTGGGCTTGCTGATGCTGGTAGAGGGCCTGGGGCTGCTCGCGTATGGCTGGGCCCACTTTGGGCTTGAGGGCGAGCGCGGCCCCTTGCTCACTTACGGCTTTGAAATCCTGGGGTCCTTTGCGCTCTTTTCGGTGTTTTCCCTAAGGGAACGCGCTGCCTTCTGGCATTCGCGCCCCAGTCGCGTGCTGCTGGTGGCGGTGCTATTCGACGCCCTGCTTGCCGCAGGCATTGGCCTCACCGGGTTGGCCGAGATGCAATCCTTGCCGGCTGGAGACATCGCATTCATTTTTGTCGTGACCGGCCTGCTGGCACTGGGCCCCAATGACTGGATCAAGGCGCGCCTGATGGCGCGCGCGCTCTCTTCAGGCCGCGCCGATTTGGGGCACAATCCCTGAGGGGCCCGCGCGTGAAGCCGTAAAATCCAGCATGCGCTGGATGGGAAGCTGGGCCCTTGCGGCCAGTTCGGTTGAAACCTCAATGCGGTTGTGTCCGCGCTGCAAAACTTCCAACAGGTTTTCCAGACCGTTCATGGCCATCCAGGGACAATGAGCGCAGCTTCTACAGGTGGCACTGGCGCCAGCAGTGGGTGCTTCGATGAAGGTTTTTCCGGGATTCTGCTGGCGCAGTTTATGCATCATGCCATTATCCGTAGCCACGATAAAAGTTCCCGCAGCCAATGTGCTGGCCGCCTTCAGAATGGCCGACGTGGATCCGACCACATCGGCCAACGCCACCACGGCAGCAGGCGATTCGGGATGAACCAGGACCTTCGCTTCAGGATGCCGGCGCATGAGATCCTGCAGTTCACTGGCCTTGAATTCATCATGAACCACGCAGGAGCCGCGCCACAACAGCATGTCTGCGCCAGTCTGGGACTGAACGTACTCACCCAGATGCTTGTCCGGTGCCCATAAAATCTTTTTCCCCTGCTCATGCAGGTGGCGCACGATGTCCACTGCACAGCTTGAGGTGACCACCCAGTCCGAGCGCGCTTTCACGGCTGCGCTCGTGTTGGCGTAGACCACCACTGTGCGGTCAGGATGCTGATCGCATAAGGCCGCAAATTCATCTGCCGGGCAACCCAGATCCAGGGAACATTCCGCTTCCAGGGTGGGCATCAGCACGGTTTTTTCGTTGGAGAGAATTTTGGCGGTTTCTCCCATGAAGCGAACCCCCGCAACCACGAGTGTGCCGGCCGCATGATTTTTACCAAAGCGGGCCATTTCCAGTGAATCTGCAACCAGCCCCCCCGTTGCTTCGGCAAGGTCCTGCAAGTCCGGATGCACATAGTAATGGGACACCAGTACGGCATTTTTGGCCTGCAGCAGGGTGCGAATCTGCCCCAGCAGTTCCTGGCGGCGCGTCGGGCTGGGATCGTCCGGAACATGGGCCCAGATATGACGGGTGTCACAAGAGGCCGGACGCTCATATTCAACATCAATAACATTATTCATCTAATTGAAATCTCATCGAAAAATCAACTGCATTAATATCCTTGGTGAGGCTTCCTACGGAAATTCTATCCACCCCGGTGAGAGCAATCGCACGCACCGTGTTCAAGGTTACACCCCCCGACACTTCTAGGATGGCCCGGCCCTGCCCCAAGGCCACGGCCTGATGTTGCTGGGCCAGGGTCATGTTGTCCAGCAGTATCATCGGTGCACCCGCTTCAATGGCTTCTTCCAGTTGTGCCAGGGTCTCCACCTCCACCTCGACAATGACCCCGGGCGGCGCGGCCTCCAGAGCCTGCTTTACTGCGACGGTAAGGCTGCCCGCGGCCGCAATGTGATTTTCCTTGATCAGGATGCCATCATAAAGGCCCATCCGGTGATTGGTTCCGCCCCCAACCCTCACGGCGTACTTTTCGGCTAGCCGCAGTCCCGGCAATGTTTTTCGGGTATCCACGATCTGCGCCCCGCAACCTGCTACGGCTTGCTTGAAGCGATGGGTTTGCGTGGCCACGGCAGAGAGCGTCTGCAAAAAATTGAGTGCCGTACGCTCTCCAGTCAACAGGGAACGCGCCGGACCAAACAGGCTTGCCACGAGCGTGTCGGACGCCGTCATGGTGCCCTCTTTCACATGCCATTTTATTTCGACAGAAGAAGCGATCTGCTCAAAAACAGCCTCAAACCAGGGTTGCCCACATAAAACCGCGGCCTCGCGCACCCTGACGGTGGCACGGGCTAACCGCCCTTCGGGAATCAACGCCGCCGTACGATCTCCGCTGCCCAAATCCTCGGCGAGGGCCAGTGTAACCTGCTCGATAATGTTTGGTGGGAGGAGTGAATGATTATGCAAAACCATATAAACCTTTTCTTATTGAAGCAGTCCAAATTCCTGATAATATTGCGCTCTGCTGCAATGCAATAATGGTGGCGTGAAGCGGCACATTTGCGTAAACTGCCTCACCTTGCAACAGAACTGTGATGAACTTACCTGGATATAAGGCCCATGCAACGGACAATGCTTAAAGCCAAACTTCATCGTGTCACCGTCACCCAGTCTGAGTTGGGTTACGAAGGTTCCTGTGCCATTGACGAAGACTTGCTGGATGCTGCCGACATTCGCGAATACCAGCAAATTGACATTTACAACGTCAACAATGGCGATCGCTTTACCACCTACGCCATTCGGGGTCAGCGCGGTTCCGGCATGATTTCCGTCAACGGCGCGGCTGCCCGCAAGGCACAAGTGGGCGACATCCTGATCATCGCCACTTACGCCGCTTACACCGAGGCCGAACTCGAATCCTTTGAACCCCGGCTGGTCTATGTGGATGCCAACAATCGCATCAAGCGCCAGGGGTTCAAGATTCCGCTGCAATCCGTCTGAAGCGCCCTACAACGCAGCCGTCAATGCCGGCACCACCTGGTTGAGGTCCCCCACCAGCCCATAATCCGCGACCGCAAAGATGGGGGCGTCAGGATCCTTGTTGATGGCCACGATGACCCGGGATGCCTTCATCCCGGCCAGATGCTGGATGGCACCCGAAATGCCCACGGCAATATAGAGGTCGGGAGCCACGATCTTCCCAGTCTGCCCCACCTGGTAGTCGTTAGGCACATAGCCCGAGTCCACTGCGGCCCGTGAGGCCCCCAGTGCCGCATTCAATTTATCCGCCAGGGGCTCCAGCAACTCACTGAATCGCTCGGCGCTACCCAGACCACGCCCTCCGGAAACGACGACTCGAGCCGTTTCCAGTTCGGGACGGCTGGACTCACTGAGCGCGAGGTCGGTACGGCGCGACAATCCGGCGTCGACCGGTGCGTCCACCACTTCCAGGCGGGCTGCGCCACCCGTTTCCGGCACGGCATCAAAGGCGGTGGAACGTACGGTCACGACCTTGATGGCATCCTCAGAACGCACGGTGGCCCAGACGCTGCCCGCATAGATGGGACGCGTAAAAGTGTCTGGAGCATCCACACGAACGATGTCGGAGATTTGCGCCACATCCAGCAAGGCGGCAACCCGTGGCATCCAGTTTTTGCCCGAGGCGCTCGCCGCTGTAAGCAGATGCGTGTAGCCGCGCGCAAGGCGCACCACCAGATCCGCCATGTTTTCAGCACCTGGGCCCTGCAGGGCATCGCCTTGCGCAAGCATCACGCAGGTAACGCCTGGCAGGCTGCGTGCTGCTTCCGCCACGGCAGCGCAATGGTGCCCCGCCACCAGCACATGGATTTCACCACCAATGGCCTGGGCGGCGGCCAGCACGTGGCGCGTGGCGGCCTTGAGATGCAGATTGTCGTGTTCGGCAACAACGAGAAGAGTCATGGGTTATTCCTCAGATCACTTTGGCTTCGTTTTTTAATCTGTCCAGCAGATCGGCCACGTCGTTGACCTTGATGCCGCCCCGACGCTCTGGAGGCTCTGCCACCTTGAGCAGGGTCAGACGCGAACTTATGTCCACACCCAGGAGTTCAGGGGTCAGCGTTTCCAGGGGCTTCTTTTTGGCTTTCATGATGTTGGGCAGCGTGGCATAGCGCGGTTCGTTCAGACGCAGATCCGTGGTGATGACCGCAGGCAGCCGAATGGACAGCGTCTCAAGCCCGCCGTCAATCTCGCGCGTCACGCTGGCGTCATCCGTGCCCAACGCGATGCGCGAAGCAAAGGTGGCCTGGGCCCATCCCATCAGGGCGGCCAGCATCTGACCGGTCTGGCTGGCATCGTCATCGATGGCCTGCTTGCCGCAGATCACAAGGCCTGGTTGCTCGCGCGCCACCAGCGCCTTGAGCAGTTTGGCCACAGCCAGAGGTTGCAGCGGTTCGTCGGTTTCCACCAGCACGGCGCGATCTGCCCCCAGGGCGAGTGCCGTGCGCAGGGTTTCCTGGCAGGCCTGCGGACCGCATGAAACGGCGATGATCTCGCTGGCCTGACCGGCTTCCTTGAGCCGAATGGCGGCTTCCATGGCGATTTCATCGAAGGGGTTCATGGACATCTTGAGGCCCGACAGTTCCACGTCAGTGCCATCAGCCTTGGGACGCGCCTTGATGTTGTAGTCCAGAACTCGTTTGACAGGCACCAATACTTTCATGAATCAGATTTCCTTGTTATTTTGGAAAAGCGCGATGGATCACCGCGCATCATACCCGTTCGAACAATGCAGCAGCACCCTGCCCCATACCCACACAGAGCGTCACCATGCCATAGCGCCCACCGGTGCGATGCAAACCATGAATCAGGGTGGCTGCCCTGATGGCGCCACTTGCACCCAGCGGGTGGCCCAAGGCAATGGCGCCGCCCACGGGATTGAGCCGTTCGGGGTCAAAGCCAAGGGTTTTCTGTACGGCGAGGACTTGTGCCGCAAACGCTTCATTCAGTTCAACCCAGTCCAGTTGCTTTTGCAACAGCCCTGCGCGCTTGAGCAGGGCGGGCACGGCCTCCACCGGGCCGATTCCCATGATGGCAGGCGGGACGCCCTTGACGGAAAAACCGACCACGCGTGCCAGGGGCTGCAGGGAAAAACGCCTGACGGCAGCTTCACTGGCAAGAATATGACATGCTGCGCCATCCGACATTTGACTGCTGTTGCCCGCGGTCACGGAGCCCTTGACCTGAAACGCAGGCTTGAGGCGCGCCAGGGCTTCCAGTGTGGTATCGGTGCGCGGCCCCTCGTCCTGATCCACCATAACCGACTGGACGCGCACCTCGTCCGTGTCCTCGACGGGTTGCCGTTGCGTCACCATCACCGGCGTGATTTCGGCCCCAAATGCGCCGGCTTGTTGCGCGGCGACGGCGCGTTGGTGAGATTGGAGTGCGAAGGCATCCTGATCCTGTCGCGAAATATTCCACCGATGCGCCACATTCTCGGCAGTGATTCCCATACCATAGGCCATGCCCAGATTATCGGCACTCTGAAACACCGCAGGATGCACGGATGGATGGTACCCCCCCATGGGAATACGGCTCATGGATTCGACGCCACCCGCCAGCAGTACATCCGCCTCACCGACACGGATGCGGTCCGCCGCGATCTGCAGCGCTGAAAGCCCGGAAGCGCAGAACCGGTTGACGGTCATGCCTCCCGCAGAGACGGGCACCCCGGCCAGGAGCGCCGCACTGCGGGCAATGTTGAGACCCTGTTCCCCTTCCGGCATGGCGCAACCCATGATGACGTCTTCAATGGCTTCAGGATCCAGTCCCGGTGCCCGCTTCAAGGCGCCCTGAATTGCAGCGATCAGCAGGTCGTCGGCACGTACGTTCCTGAACACGCCACGTCCGGCACGGCCCACGGGCGTTCGGGTGGCTGCAACGATATAGACGCTGTTCATGAGGTCTCCCGATCAGTTGCGAAATGGTTTGCCCGTATCCAGCAGCGCCTGGATGCGTTCACGGGTTTTGGCATGGGTCATGAGTTCGCAGAAATGCTTGCGCTCCAGGGCCAGGATGGCGCGTTCACTCTGCATCGTGCCGCAGTCAACATCACCGCCGCATAGAACGTCGGCAATGGCCGTACCGATGACCACGTCGTAGTCGGTCAACTGGCCGGCCGCGTTGTAATTGACCAGCAGATTCATCAGGATGGCCTTGCCATCGCGACCGGCTACCGGAAACGAACGCTCCAGCGGCGGACTGTAGCCGGCATCGGCGAGCGCACGCGCCTCGGCAAGCGCAATGAAGAGAAGCTCGTCCTGGTGTGCAGCAATCACGTCACCGTCGAGCAAAAGACCCGCCTGACGCGCCTCGATGGCACTGGTGCTGACCTCGGCGCGCATGACGCGGGCAAATCCATCCTTGAGGGCGCTGATGGCGTCAAGGGGCGTTCCTGCCAGCAAGGCACGCTCGCCTGCGCGACGTGCCAGGGTGGTTAATCCGCCTGCTCCAGGCAACAATCCCACGTTCACTTCCACCAGTCCCACATGGGATTCGAAATGAGCAACGCGTCGATCGCAGTGCAAAAACGCTTCACACCCTCCCCCCAGGGCATAGCCCCTGGCTGCCGCAACGGTGGGGATCTGGGAAAACCGGAGCCGGCGCATCACGTCCTGAAACATTTTCTGTTCGGCACCGAACCCGTCGAGGCCTGTACGGGTATAGAGGGTGAGAAAGCCACTCAGGTCGCCGCCAGCCGAAAAGGGCTCGCCAGGGCCCCAGATCACGAGGCCGCGAAAATCCGTCTCAGCGCAGGTAACGGCCTTGCCCAGACCCTTCAGGGCTCCCGTGTTGAAGGTGCGCATCTTGGTTTTGATGGTGGCGATCAGAAACTCGCCATCCAGCGTCCAGGCGCGCACGAATTCGTCTTCAAACACGGTCGTTCCCGCAGTATCTGGAGGCTGCCCGGGCCCTGCCACCACCGTTTCAGGGAACAACTGGCGCTGATACACCGGCAAGGTGCTGGACGGCAAATAGCGTTGTGTCGCCGCGCTCCAGGACCCCGCGGGGGTATGCACGCCTTTGCGCCCATCCATCACCCAGGCCGGCAATGCTTCACTGGACAGCGCCCGACCCGCTGCAATGTCCTCGGCAATCCATTGCGCCACGGTCTGCCACCCGGCGCGCTGCCAGGTCTCGAAGGGGCCTTCTTGCCAGCCAAAACCCCAGCGCAGGGCGAAATCCACGTCGCGTGCCGAATGGGCTATGCGCGCCAGATGCACCGCGCAATAGTGGAAGGTATCGCGATACAGGGCCCACAGAAACTGCGCTTCCTTGTGGTTCGAGGCACGCAGGGCAGCCATCCGTTCTGCGGGAGGCAGTTTGAGGAGTGCTGCAACTTCAGGAGCCGCTTTGCCGCCACCTGCCACATAGTCGAGCATGGCGGGGTCCAGCCGTAAAATCTCCCGTCCCACTTTCTTGTAGAAACCGGCGCCGGATTTGGCTCCCAGCCAACCCGCTTCAATCAGCTGCGCCACCACCGGGGGGGTGGCGTAGGCCGCGCGAAAGGAATCCTCGGGCAGCTGGTCCTGGAGCGTGCGTACCACATGCAGCAAGGTATCCAACCCCACCACATCCGCCGTACGGTAGGTGGCCGAAGGGGCACGCCCCAGTTTCCTGCCTGTGAGATCGTCCACCACGTCGCAGCTCAGTCCGAATTTTTCAGCCTCGATCAGAGTAAACAGCATTCCGGCCACGCCGACGCGGTTGGCCACGAAGTTGGGTGTATCGAGCGCGCGCACCACGCGCTTGCCCAGGCGGGTGGTCACGAAGGTTTCCAGATCGTCCAGAATGGCTGCTGCCGTGCCCGCCGTGGGGATCAGCTCCACCAGGCTCATGTAACGCGGCGGGTTGAAGAAGTGGATGCCGCAGAAGCGCTCGCGCAGCGCCTCGGGCAATTCCTGCGACAGGGCAGTGATGGAGAGCCCCGAGGTATTGGACGCAAGAATCGTCCGCGCCCCCACGTACGGGGTAATCCTGCGATAAAGCTCGCTTTTCCAGTCCATGCGCTCGCCGATGGCTTCGATGACGAGATCACATTCCTTCAGCAATGGCAGATGCTGATCATAATTGGCGGGCCGGATGAGGGCTGCATCTGCTGCAAAGCCGAGTGGCGCGGGGCGGATCTTCTTGAGGCGCTCCACCGCCCTGGTGGCGATGGCGTTTTTATCACCGTCTGGTGCAGCGAGATCGAATAACAGCACGGGGATGCGCAAATTGATCAGATGAGCCGCAATCTGCGCACCCATCACCCCCGCCCCCAGCACAGCGACCTTTCGTACGATGAATCGACTCACGCTCCTGACTCCTGATGGATTGAATCAAATAGCCGCGGCAATCGCCACTCCGACCTCCGTCGTGCTGGCGGTGCCGCCCAGGTCCGGCGTCCGGGGGCCTTGCACCAACACTTCCTCAATGGCCTTGACGATGGCGTCATGGGCCGCCCGATAATTCCCACCTTCACCCAGAAAATCCATCATCAGGGCGCCGGACCAGATCATGGCTACGGGATTGGCCATGTTGCGGCCGTAAATGTCGGGGGCAGAGCCGTGAACGGGCTCGAACAGCGAGGGAAATAATCGCTCCGGGTTCAGGCTTGCCGAAGGGGCAATGCCGATCGTCCCGGTGCAGGCAGGACCGAGGTCCGAAAGAATGTCGCCAAACAGGTTGGAGGCCACCACCACGTCAAAGCGCTCGGGGCTCAGGACGAACCGCGCCGTGAGGATGTCGATGTGGTACTTGTCCCAGTGAACGGTGGGGTATTCGGCAGCCACGGCCTCCACCCGTTCATCCCAATAGGGCATGCTGATGGAGATGCCGTTGGACTTGGTGGCCGAGGTGAGATGGCGACGCGGACGCTTTTGCGCCAGTTCGAAGGCATAGCGCAAGATGCGGTCCACACCCTTGCGCGAGAACACGGATTCCTGCACCACAACTTCGCGTTCGGTGCCGGCAAACATTCTGCCGCCAATGGAGGAATATTCGCCTTCGGTGTTTTCGCGAACCACCAGAAAATCGATATCGCCCGGCTTTTTTCCCGCCAGGGGCGAGGGCACGCCGGGCATCAGGCGCACTGGACGCAGGTTGACGTACTGGTCGAACTCGCGCCGGAACTTGATCAGGGAGCCCCAGAGCGAGACATGGTCCGGAACCACTTCGGGCCAGCCAACCGCCCCAAAATAAATGGCGTCAAATCCTTTGAGTTGGTCAAACCAGTCGGCGGGCATCATTTCACCGTGCTTTTGCCACCACGCCGCACTGGCCCAGTCAAACCAGGTCCATTCCAGGGCGATGCCCATCTTGCGGGCAGCGGCATCCACGACGCGCACCCCGTCGGGCATGACTTCCATGCCAATGCCATCCCCCGGGATGACTGCAATGCGATGTGCCATCAATTCCTTTTGGGTGCGAGACACCCGATACTGATCAACGAGACGGCAATTTTACCGCATTGCCGCATCACTGAGCAGGAGTAGAATGGCGGTATGCGTTTGGTACTCGATTTTGCCGATCACCCGGGACATGTCATCAGACGGGTGTTTACAGAACCCAGTGTGGTCCTGAAAGCCCATCACCCGGATGAAGTGAGGCCTTTGCTGGACCAGATCGCGGAGGCTACTGGCAACGGCGCTTATGCGGCCGGGTACATGAGCTATGAATGCGCCCCCGCTTTTGAGCCCAGCGCGCGGGTTCACGGCTCCATGGCCCTGCCCATCGCACAATTTGGGGTGTTCCATGCCCCAAAGACCATGATGTACACACCGCCTGCTACCGAACCCCTGTCCTGTTCCCCATGGACGCTCGACGTCTCGCCGCAAACCTACGAGCAAAACATCCGCCTGATTCATGAAGCCATTGAAAGAGGCGACACCTATCAAATCAATTACACGCTACGGGCTGCAGCGCACCTGACGGGGTCGAGCTGGCAATATTACGAACGTTTGCGTCACGCGCAGCGCGCCGATTACTGCGCCTGGCTGGATTGCAATGATTTTCAGATACTCTCCATCTCTCCGGAATTGTTCTTCGCCAAAACCGGCAACGTGGTCACCACCCGCCCCATGAAGGGAACAGTCCGCAGGGGGTTTCAACCCGAGGAAGACGCTGCCCTGGAGCGATGGCTTTCCGAATCGCGCAAGAACCGCGCAGAAAACCTCATGATCGTGGACCTGCTGCGCAATGACCTGTCCCGCATCGCGCGCTCAGGGACAGTTCACGTCCCGGCCCTGTTTACCATCGAACGCTACCCCACCGTGCTGCAGATGACGTCCACGGTAGAGGCCACCTTGCGCGATGAAACGGCGCTGGGAGACATCTTTGCGGCCCTGTTTCCCTGCGGCTCCATCACTGGCGCCCCCAAGCTTAAATCCATGGAACTGATCCATCAACTGGAGGCTACCCCTCGCGGCCCCTATTGCGGCGCGGTGGGCTGGATTAAACCAGGGGGAGACGCCCAGTTCAACGTGGCGATTCGTACCCTCACCCTCGATACGGACAGCGGCGCCATGGTCTGCGGCCTGGGTGGCGGCATTACCTGGGACTCGCGCAGTGACGACGAGTATGCCGAAGTCGTCACCAAGTCGAAATTCCTGGACTTTGAGCCCAAAGGTTACGAGCTGCTTGAAACCATGCTCCTGCGGGATGGACAGTTCTGGCTGGAAGCGCAGCATCTGGCCCGCCTTAGCCAATCTGCCGCCACCTTGGGGTTTCCACCTCTCACGGCGGCTTTGAGCCAAATCCTGGCGGGCTACGCCCTGCAGTACCCCCAGGGCGACTATCGCGTGCGCCTGTGCTACGGCCGGGAAGGCACGGTGCACCTCGAGGGGTGTCCCGTCGAGCCCAATCCTGCGCTGACGGTGTCCGTCACCCTGGCGCGCTCTCCGGTCTCATCCCAAGACACCCTCCTGCAACATAAAACCACACAGCGCGACCTCTATGAGCACCATGTGCAGGCCGCCTTGCCCGGTCATTACGATGTACTGTTGTGGAACGAACGCGGTGAGGTCACCGAATTTACGCGCGGCAACCTTGTATTGGAGCAAAATGAGGCGTTCTACACGCCGCCTCAGGCTTGCGGTCTGCTTCCCGGCGCATATCGGCAATGCCTGCTTGATGAGGGTCGGCTCGTGGAACGGGTTGTCACCCTGGCGGACCTGGCTCAAGCCGAAGCGCTGTGGTTCGTGAATAGCGTGCGCGGTTGGGTTGCGGTACAGTTACCCCCCGGCGCCATAGCGCAAGCCATTCTGGACTTTCAATCATGAGGTATGAAATGCGTTGGACGCACGGTTTCCTGATTTCGGTATTGTTGATGGTAATGAGTCCGCTCCAGGCTGAGGACGTGGTGCGCCTGGGCAATCTCAAGCTTGCACACTTTGGCGCTGTGGGCTACATCAAGGAAATCGCACCAAAGTGCGGCCTCAAGGTGGAAGAGCGCCTGTTTGCCAAAGGCCCTGACATCATGCAGGCGATGATTGCGGATGAACTTGACGTGGGCGCCACGGCTTCTGAAGCGGCCATTTCCGGTCGCGCCAATGGCGTACCCATTGTGATCGTGGCTGGATTTGCCCGGGGCGGAGCCCGTTTGCTCAGCCGGGCCGACCTTCACCTCAAAACCATCGAGAGCCTCAAATCCAGAAAAGTCGGTGTGACACGCGGTGGCATCCAGGAGGTGCTGCTGGTGGCGGAACTCGCACAACACAAAATGACCTGGTCCGACCAGCCAGGCAAGGACGTTCAGCTGATTTATCTGGCTTACCCCGATCTCAACCAGGCCCTGATGCAGAAGAATGTGGACGCCATCATGCAAAGCGAACCCTACTCCTCCCAGGCACTGGCCCAGGGTTGGGGCACGGAATTGATGAAGCCCTACGATACCCCCATTGGCGAACCCATCCGGACGCTGGTCATGACGGAAAAGTTTTATGCCAACAAGCCCGTGGCTCAAAAGTTCATGCAATGCTTTGTGCTCGCCACAAAAACCTTCATCGACCAGCCGCAAGTCGCCGAAAAATACGTGCGCGATGCCATCTTCAAGCACCAGCTTTCCAGCGAGGAGTTTCAGGCCGCCATCGCCAATTCACCCTATTCCTACAACATCACTCCTGAACATATCCAACGCACCGCCGATACCATGTTCAAATACGGCATCGGCAAGATGTCCGCGCCACCGATGGCGCGCGACTTTGTCAAAACCGATTTGCTGGAAGCCGCCAAGAAGACGCTGGACATCAAGCCATGACGGAAGGGTCGCAGCGCTTCAAGGGTGTTCTGCTGATACTGGGAATACTGGCACTATGGGAGGGCGTGGGCCTGTTGGGATGGGTCAATGCCAAGGTACTCCCTCCCCCTCATGCCGTAGCCATCAAGTGGTGGGAATACCTTGCGCCGCAACAGCCCTACGATGCCGAATCGGACAGTCGCCTGAGCTGGCTTCTTTCCGGAGAGCTGATCCAGGACGCCATGGGTAGCCTGTATCGGGTTCTGGCGGGGTTTGTGGTGGGCACTCTGCTGGCACTGCCCATCGGACTGATGATGGGAGCGAGCCGCCAGATTTACCAGCTTTGCAATCCACTGCTGCAAATCCTGCGACCCATTCCGCCAATTGCCTACATTCCACTGTCAATCCTCTGGTTTGGCCTGGGTAATCCGCCCGCCATCTTTCTGATTGCCATCGGGGCCTTCTTTCCCGTCCTGATGAACACCATTGCCGGCGTACGCGCTGTGGACGGTATTTTTCTGCGTGCGGCGCGAAATCTTGGCGCCTCTCAGACCACCATATTCATGCGCGTGATCCTGCCGGCCTCGACCCCGTACATCCTGACCGGAATGCGCATCGGCATTGGCACTGCATTCATCGTGGTCATCGTGGCCGAGATGATCGCCGTCAACAACGGCCTGGGCTTTCGCATTCTTGAAGCCCGCGAATATTTCTGGTCCGACAAGATCATTGCCGGCATGCTGTCCATCGGTCTCATCGGATTGGCCATTGATCAAGCCATGAGCCTGCTCAACAATCATCTGCTGCGGTGGCACCGCGGGCTGGAGCACTGACCCCATGGATACGAACATCGTCATATCCGGCGTCGATAAAACTTTCCCGACCCCCCATGGCGCCGTGGTCGCCCTTCAAGACATCCACCTTGAAATCAAAAAGGGTGAATTTGTCTGCCTGCTGGGCCCATCTGGCTGCGGCAAATCCACGTTACTCAACGCCGTTGCTGGGTTTTCACTGCCCACCCAGGGCGTAATCAAGGTCAACGGTCAGGCCGTAACCCAGCCCGGACCCGATCGAGGCATGGTGTTCCAGGAATATGCGCTTTTCCCCTGGATGACCGTGGCTCAGAACGTGGGGTTTGGACTTGAAATCAAGGGGCTGGCAAAGGCCGACGTCCGCAACCGGGTCAATGCACTGTTGAAGTTGCTGAAGCTGTTCGAGTTTGGCGAGCGCTTCCCCAGAGACCTTTCCGGAGGCATGCGCCAGCGTGTGGCCATTGCCCGGATTCTCGCGCTGGATTCACCCATCCTGTTGATGGATGAACCCTTCGGCGCACTCGATGCCCTGACGCGCCGCTCGCTGCAGGACGAACTGCTACGGATCTGGTCGGAACTGGGCAAGACAGTGCTGTTCGTGACACATAGCATCGAAGAGTCCATTTTCCTGGCAGACCGCATCGTGGTCATGACCTATCGCCCAGGCACGATCAAACGGGACATTCGCGTCACCCTGCCGCGCCCGCGCGACTCGGCCTCCCCTGAATTCAATGCGCTCAAGCGTGAACTGTCCGAGCTCGTATCCTCCGAGCAGGCGCGTCACGAAGATGCCGAACGGCGCGCCCTGACCACGGACTGAGCCATGACCACCGCCTGGGAACCGCTGATCCTGACCGTTGCCCCCAACGGTGCGTATAAAACCCACCAGGATCACCCGCGGGTGCCCTTGAGCGCAGCCGAACTGGGAGAGACGGCGAAATCCTGCCTGAGGGCCGGTGCCAGTATGATCCACCTGCACGTGCGTGACGCTGCCGGCCGCCATCTGCTGGATGCCACAGCTTACCGTGAGGCAACGGCGGCCATTCGCAAGGCCGTGGGTGACGAACTCGTCATCCAGATCACCTCGGAGGCCGCCCGCCTCTACACGCCCGATGTGCAGATGGCCGTGATACGGGAAGTTCGTCCCGAAGCGGTTTCCGTCGCCATTCGCGAACTCGTGCCAGACGCGGCATCCGAAGCCGTTGCCGCGCCTTTCTTTGAATGGCTGCATCAGGAAGGCATCATGACGCAGTTCATCCTGTATTCGGCTGATGAGCTGGGGCGCTATCAGGCATTGCGCCAGCGCGGAGTATTACCTCCCGCGCGGGACTTTTTGCTGTTTGTGCTGGGCCGCTATAGCGCCGAACAACAAAGCGACCCGCGCGACCTGTTGCCTTTCCTGCAAACGCTCTCAAATCCTGCACCCTGGGCTGTTTGCGCATTCGGTACGCGTGAAAGCGCCTGCCTCACCGCCGCCACAGCGCTGTCAGGACATGCGCGAACGGGGTTTGAAAACAATCTGCATCTGCCCGATGGCAGCCTGGCCCGGGGTAATGACCAGTTGGTGGCGATTGCGGCAGAAAACGCAATCCGCCTGGGACGCCCGCTGGCCCAGGCAAGACAGATCAGGGCGCTTTTTTCCTAGTGCATCATGTCGTGGTGCATCATCGCACCCACCCCGTCTTCGGGCGTGACAGGCTTGATGGGGAGTGCCACTTCAATCTCGCCGGAGCGTTCGAATTTCAGCTTCAGGGAAAGCGTCTCGCCCTCCCGCAACGGTTTCTTCAAATTCTCCAGCATCAAGTGCAGCCCGCCCGGTTTCAGTTCGATGCGGCCATGGGCTGGAACCTCCAGACTCGTTTCGTGGCGCATGCGGGACATGCCCTGCTCCATCTGACTGCTATGCAGGGCCACCCTGCGAGCTACGGGACTTGAGGCCGACAACAGACGGTCAGGGACAGCCCCGGTATTGTCGATGGTCAGGTAGGCAGCCCCCACCTCCTGCCCGGGGACCGTGGCACGCGCGTAAACGCCATCAATCACCAGCGCTTCCTGTCGCACCGGCTCGGCATGCGCCGCGACAAAACCGGCCCAGCACAACAGCAGCGCCACGCCATGCGTTACGGAACATTGCTTCATGAAATCTCTCCTGTCGTGATCATGGGTTGGATAACAAGGGGGCAATCGCCCTGTCGAGGGTTGCTTCATCGAGGCCTGCATCGCCATCCCAGGCATCGCGGCGCAGAACACCCTTGCGATCGATGACGAAAGTCAGCGGGATGCGCCAGATCCGCCCATAGCCCTTGACCCGGGATTCACGGATCCATGCACCTGGAAAGCTGTACCCCTTCATGATGTCACGCGCTTTCTGCAGGTCTTCGGGGTCGTCCATGGTGATGGCGATCAGTTCCAACCCCTCGCGGTGATGCGCTTGATAGTAGCGCTCCATGGCTGGCATTTCTTCACGGCATGGCACGCACCAGCTCGCCCAGAAATGCAGCATCACCACCTTGCCCGACCCATCGCCGGTGGCGAAGGTCTGTCCATTCATCAAATGGATCTCGTATCCGGGTGCTGGTGCACCCTCTTCAATGGCCCACACCGTGGAGGAAAGTCCCGCCATCAGGATTAGGATTATGGCGCGCACGCCTTTCAGACCATTCATCCCAGGACACCTTAAAAGTTGTAGGTCAAGCCAGCGCTGACAATCTGGTTGGGCACGAGCTGAATCCCGTTGACATCTCTCATCAGGGGCAGGTACACCAGCGCGTTGGCCTGAAGATTTTTGGTCAGATTGTAGAGCGCGCCCGGTGTGAGATACAGGCTTTTCGACCCGCTGTTGAGCGGGTCGCTGTTGATCCCGGAATCCGAGCTGCGGATCGTGGCATTGAGCTGGAGGAGCGGAATCAGGTCTTCAACATAAGCATTGGCATCGTAGTGCATCCCCAGAACCAGTTGCAGGCTATTGCCGGGGCGGTAGTCGTCGCGCGTGGCGATTGCACTGCGAAGCATCGCCTGGGCGTACCATCCCCAAGTCCGTTCCTGTCCCACCTGGTACCCCCCCAACAGCAAATCAGTGCTGCCGGTGCCAGGTTGGGTGTCCCGGTCAAAGCCGGATGCCGTGTAGGTACCAGTAGGCAACTTCAGGCCAAAAATCAGGCCGCTGGACATATCAGGCGAAAAACCGGTGTACATGCCCATGACCCGAACATCAGACAGGGTGTGGATTGTGTGATTAACCACATTCGGCAACCCGTTGCCAAAACTCTCATTGGTTTCGAAGCTTCTTTGCCAGTATGGCACCATGGCCATGATGCCCCATTCATGGTTAAACGTGTATTGGGCGTTGAGATTAAGAAAATTGGTCTGGATCCTCTGGTCCGGGCTTTGGTCTAGGGGAATCCGGTGACTCCCCTGCATGGCACTGTTCTGGTTGAGAAACGTGTCCTGAATATTGATCGCGCCACCGTTGGCGGCAGGCATGCCCAAACCAGGCATCCCCACATCGAACATGCCGCATCCGCAGGCGCATGCCTGGACGGGCAAGGATTGAAAACCCACTGCCAGAGCCACGACGGCCGTCAATACGCCGCAGATCCGGCGATACTTGTTTTGCATGATATGCCCCCATCTCTTTGAATACTCGTGGGCTGTTTGTTCCACAAACAACCCTGATACGGTGCTCAAAGGGCTTCTGGAGGGGCTCGTGAAAGGGGAAGAAGATTTACCTCATGCTCACACTGGGCGCGCTGACGTGTGGCGATGAACAGGGTATCGTGGTCCGGGTTTGCTGAAAACCGGACTTCCATGGAAGGCAAGTCCATGGCAAGACAACCACATAAGGCGCAATGGTCGTGGTGCGATGAGGAGGTTCCGGTCCCAGGCGAGGTGCTGTCCAGATCCACCCACTGAAGCCCTGAGGCAGAACATATCTGGACCCTATGCGGACCCGCTCCCTGAACCATACGCGCGAAGGCCCCGGAGGCCAAAAAAGCCTGGAATAGCATGCACAGCAGCAGCAGGCGGGTCATGCGACGAAATGACTGGGGACGGATCATGCCCCGAATTCTATCAGATCAGATGCCGTCCCATGTTTCGCCCGCTCCCATGCCTGCCAGGCGTTTGACACGGCGCACATCGAGCAGGCGCACCTCTCCATGCGGTGCCTCAATCAGGCCGTTGCGCCTGAACTCGGCAAATACCCGGCTCACGGTTTCTTCGCTCAACCCCAGCAACTCCGCGATCTCAAGCCGCGATAGCACCAAGGGAAAGGGATCTGCGGCATCCGAACCGACGGGCACCAGGGACAGGATGAAGGAAGCCACCCGCGCATGCGCCGGCTTGATGCCGAGATTGCGAATCATGATCTGCGCCTGAACCAGTTCATCGCGAAAGCGCTGAATGACCCGCAGTGCTACGGAGGGGTTTTCTTCCAGGACAAGCAACATGTTCTTATGGGAAATGCAGCAGACGTCCACGGGCGTCAGTGCAGTGGCGGTATAGGGATAGGTGGCATCCGATGTTTCAAAACCCACGAGCTGGCCGGCCACGAGCAGACCCAAAATCTGTTCACGTCCCGCCAGCGGCATCGTGGTCAGTTTGAGCTGTCCGGCGCGCAGGACCATCAGCTGCGTGCAAGGCGCGCCCTCACGAAACACCGTCTCCCCTGCTGAATACCGTCTTCGGCTAAGCAGACCGCGCACGTCGCATACCTGGGATGCGCCGTCTTCACCGTTGAAGAAATGGGCACCACACAGGACGCAATCCTCGTTTTTGCAGTAACAGTTCAGCATTTGGACTCTTGGATGGCCCTGACGCCGTGACTCAGTTTGGGATTTCAGGTCAATTGTTTTTGGCGCCCTGAGCCACCCAGGTCTTGATCGTGTCGATGTTCGGCTGCGACATGAGATTGCGTTGATACGGCATGTGAATGGAACTGTCAGCACGGTTTTCGATCAGCATCACCAGCACGCTGGTCAAACTGTCATTCGGTTTGACTACGGGGCCAAACTGCGTCCCTTTCATCAGGGTGTCGTAAGTGCTCATATCGAGTTTGCTTTTTTCATACCCAATGCCTCCCGGAGTATGGCACTCAAAGCAGTTAGCCTTGAGAATGGGGAGGACTTCCTTCTGGTAGCTAACTTCATGCTGTCCACAGCCGGACAGTAAAGCAGTAGCCAGGGAAGTTGCAATTGCGGACAAAACGCAGACTTTTTTCATGATGAACCTCCTTAACTGGGTTCAGGTTCCCATGGTGATAGAAAGCGCGTGATCAACCACAGGACAACAAACGGACAGGTGAACACGATGGCCACAGCCAGCAGGCCCTCATGGCTCACGATTTCCGGGTAATACACCAACAGCCCCTTCATGGTTTTGGATAGCTCCTGCCCACCAATCACCACATTCCATCGCATGGCCAGAACGGCAATCATCATCGCGACGCCAGAAACCACCATGCCTCTAACCAAAGCCTTTCCATCAACCTTGAAGATGATCAGTACGCTTAAAATCGCCAGTACGATGAGAGAGCCGCCCCATTGAATCATCATGCCGTATCGAATGGGTCCTTCGATCAGGCGCTGCACCATGTCGATGCCCTCCAGCCTTTTGTAAAACATCTCCAGCAGTTCCAGTCCTTCGATCACCAGCACCACCAGCAGGAAAGCCCACATGGTGCGCGCAAGCCCCTTCATGCATGCATCATCCACGGGCACTTTGCGAACGCGGGAATATGCGACATACAACACAATAAGCAGACCAATGCCGGAAACGATGGCAGACAACAGGAAAATGATGGGCATCAGATCAGAAGACCACCACTCGCGTGCCTTGACAGAACCGAACAGAAAACCCACGTAGCCGTGTAATCCGCCAGCAGCAGGAATGCCGATCATGGCAAGCACGGTAGCAAATTTGTGATCCAGGGCAAGCGCATGCGGCGAGACGTCGTCCGAACCCAGTGTCATCAGACGATAGACGGTGCCCAGTGGCCCTCGGGTCGTTTTCGATAGCGCCACGATGTCGGCCCTGAAGGCAAACCATATCTCCAGCAATAGCAGGCAGATATAAAATCCGGCCACATAGCTGAATGCAGCCATGGCCGAAGTCCAGTGCGGCGTGAGCACAGCGTTGAAAGCTCGCTGCGGATTACCCAGATGGAGCAAAAGCGGAGTGGGCACAAAGAACATGAAGCTAACGGCCGTCAGCAATGCAAAGCGTGCCACAGGCTTGTATTGCACCATGCCAAAAACGTGGTAGAGACTGGATACGATGAAGGCACCGGCTACGAGGCCGGTGATGTAGGGATAGATAACGATCAGTACACTCCACGGAATGTCGGTTTCGTTGGGATAGACGTAACCAACGTAGGGTGCAGCGTGTGCCATGGTGCCTATCATTTAGGAAACCTCCTTGTCGATGCCCACATAGAACACGTTGGGCGCATTGCCCGTTTCGGGCTTCAGAACGGAGACGCGGTTATTGCGCAGAAACTTGCTGATCGGGCTTTGTGGGTCGTTGCGGTCGCCAAAAACCCGCGCCTCAACGGGACAAACTTCCACGCATGCGGGCTGCAGCCCCTTGGTGATGCGGTGGTAACACCAGGTGCATTTGTCGGTTACGCCCATCACATGGTTGAATTCGCGCACGCCGTAGGGGCAGGCTTGCACGCAGTACTGGCAGCCGATGCAGTAGGAGTGGTCGATCAGCACCACACCATCCTTGGTTTGATACGTAGCCCCGGTCGGGCAGACCTGAACGCACGCAGGATGGGTGCAGTGGTTGCACAACTTGGGCACAAAAAAGGCCTTTTCAACCTTGGCATCCCTGTAACGATTGTCAAAGCGAAATTCCTTCTCGGACCCAGACGCGGCAATGTTCTGCGCATCGCTCTGGCTATCCACGTGCGCCCGATCCTCGCCTTCCAGATACACATAGCGCTCAACCCAGGTACGGAAATGATGCGCGTCCTGCGTCACACCGTTTTCTGCCTTGCAGGCTTCCACGCAACGCAAACAGCCAATGCAGCGGGTAGCATCCACGCCAAAAGCCCACTTGTGCTTATTCCAGTCGTAATCCGGAATTTTTGGGGAAGGTGCTGCGGCAACTTCGGCGCTTTGTGCATTTGCCCTCAGGTTTCCAGAGCCCACCCATGCTCCTGCGCAAGCGGTACCAATGCCCAGCATCCGCAGGAAAAAATTGCGTCGCACCAGATTGCTGCCCTTGCTTTCAATTATTTTGTCTTGTTGGGTCATATTTATCTCTCACTGGATCACTGCATTACTTGCAACGCGCGCTGGCGTAATAAGCGGTCAGGTTGTCCATGTCGTCAGCATTCAAGGTCTTGGCGATGCTGGTCATGACGGGGTGGTTGCGCGTGCCGTCCTGAAATGCCTTGAGTGTGTCGGTCAGGTAATCAGGATTCTGGCCTGCGAGATTGGGCCAAACCTGATTGGGGCTGACGCCGGTGGTACCGTGACAGAGCGCGCAGCTTGCAGCCCTGGTTTTGCCCAGCGCAGCCTTGGCCTTATCTGCTCCCGCAGTTTTGCAACTGGCCTGGGAAAAATAGGCCGCCACGTTGTTCATATCGACCTCGCTCAAGCCTGCGGCCATACCACTCATCATGGCGTTGGCCCTGGCACCCGACTTGAATGCCTGGAGAGCGTTGATCAGGTATCCCGCATGCTGGCCTGCCAGATTGGGCCAAGCCGGATTGACGCTGGCCCCGTTGGCTCCGTGACAGGCTGCACATGTGGCCGCAAGCGCCTTTCCGGCAGCAGCATCGCCATGAGGGGGCTGCGGCAGGGCCGCAAAGTTGATCTTGGGCGAATGGGGATCGTGGCAGGCGGTACATTGTTCCGTGCCCGAGTGAGCAGCCAGCTCCACCTGACGCTGTGCCACAGGGCGCCCAGGCATCGCTTCATGGCATTGGATGCATTTGGTGCGATCCCTGGGCAATGGCAATTTGCCGTCTGTAGCCACCGGTCCGGCAGGCGCTTTTGAGCCCAACGCAATGCGCTCGTCCACACTGAGAGGAGCCTGCTCCCTCGATGGATGCTGCCCCACCGGACCGTGGCAAACCTCGCACTTGACGTGTTTTCCGATGTCCGGTTGATTGTGGAGGCTGCCTGACCAGGCGGCATACTGCTGGGCATGGCATGTCTTGCAGTATTCGTTGCCTCGAAAACGCGGCACGTCACTGGCAATTTCGGCTACGGAGTCGCCCCGGTAATGGCCATAGGCATAATACGACTTGTCAGTGAAGAAATGCTTCGCAGTAAGGGCCGCCGCCGCGAGAACAGCCACAAGGAGCAACAGGCGTGCGATGTGCTTTGGCATACTCTCTTTCCTCTTTGCGCTTTCGAATGAAAAGAGACTAGGCCTGATCTGTCGTGATTACATTGATAATTCTCAATTTTTGAGTTGATGGTTTGCAATCAATAATTTGATCCAACGCAATGAATGACGGGGCTGGCGCGCTGCATGATGCCTCACGCAGCGCTTTGCAGCTGGGCCAGACGCGCTCTTTGGGCGACTGCGTCGCGCAATGCCGTGCGCAGCCCCTCCTCCACCACGGGATGGTAGAACGGCAACTTCAACATGTCCTCGACTGTGGTGTTCAACTGCAGAGCCCAGGCCATCAAGTGCGCCAAATGCTCAGCATCGGGGCCCATCATCTCGGCGCCCAGAAACTTTCCGCTGTTGCGATCGGCATAGACATGCAGCAACCCCTGATGGCGCAACATCACCCGACTGCGTCCCTGATCCTCGAAAGACACTTTGCCAATGACAACCTCTGCTTTTTGGAGGTCAGCCCAGCGGGATCCTACTGTGGCCATCTGTGGATCAGAGAAAACAATGCCCAGAGGTGCACGACGTAACCCGGCCGTCACGCTCGGATAAGTGGCGGCATTCTCGCCGGCGATCCTGCCCTCATCAGCGGCCTCATGCAACAACGGCACGTCGTGGTTGGCATCGCCTGCGATGAAAATCGGGCTGTTTCCACATTGCAAGGTGTGACGGTTGAAAACGGGCACCCCGTTGGATTGCATGGCAAGGCCCAAGTGCTCCAGGCCCAGCCCGACCACGTTGGGCGCACGCCCCGTCGCCGCGATCACGGCATCCACTTCGGTGCGTTGCGCCACACCCTGGCCATCCTGCCACTCCAGAAGAACCCCGTCCCTGGTGCGATGTGCGCCCGTCAGGCGCGCCCCTGCCTCGAGCGCCAGTTCCCGACCGAAGGTTTGTACGGCGTAATCCTTCAGGGCCGGGTCAGTCAGGGGCCCCACGGACCCACCGCGTCCAAACATGTGGACCAGTACACCCAGTCGATGCAGGGCCTGTCCCAACTCCAGGCCGATGACTCCCGTACCGAAAACCGCTACGGACCGCGGCAGGTCGTGCCAGTCAAATACGTCATCATTGACAATGACGCGCTCGTCCAGCCCCTGAAGCATGGATGGAATCACCGGGGATGAACCGGTTGCAATCACTGCCTTTTTGAAACGAATGCGAAGGCCTCCATCCACTTCCACGGTGCCCGGGTCTACAAAGCGAGCCTGTCCGACGATCCTGTGTTTGTCGGGGATGGCGGAAACACCATCAAGCACAAAGCCTACAAAACGGTCACGCTCTCGCTTGATGCGGTTCATCACGGCACGACCATCCACCTGGACCTGACCTTCCAGGCGTATGCCGAAGGTCTCCCAGCGCGACACGCCGTGAACGGCCTCCGCAGCGGCAATCAATAGTTTGCTGGGCATGCATCCCACCCGGGCGCAGGTGGTGCCATGGGGGCCGCGCTCGATCAGCACGGCCTCCTGTCCTGCGGCCACGAGGGCACGATAGGCCGCAAGGCCTGCCGTGCCTGCGCCGATGACCACATTTATCACGGAGATCTCGATCATGATGGGTTCCCTCAATGTGTCAGTAGTGTCAGGCCGCCTTGGCGCTACGCGATGTAATCCAGGCTTCCAGGTCATCAGCACCGCCGATGTGCTCCCCATTGATGAATACCTGGGGAACCGTTCCCTGGCCGGTCATGGCGCCAACAACGCGGGTGCGCGTGGTGTGGGGCAAGGCAATTTCGGCATAGTCATGGCCCTGCGCCGTCAGCAGCGCCTTGGCCCGTGCACAGTGGGGGCAACCCTCGCGCGTCAGGATGGCCACCTGATCCGGCGTTTTGGCATGGGGGTTGATGTAGGCCAGGAGGGTGTCGGCATCCGAAACCTCGAAGGGATCACCCGGCTGGTTGGGCTCAATGAATTGCTTGACCACGATGCCATCCTTGACCAGCATGGAGTAGCGCCAGGAACGCTTGCCAAATCCCAGGTCCTGCTTGTCCACCAGCATGTTCATGCCTGCTGTGAAGCTGCCATTGCCATCGGGAATCATGGTGATGTTGTGGGCTTCCTGTTCCTTGGCCCATTCATTCATGACGAAGGTGTCGTTTACCGAAATGCACAGGATGCGATCAACCCCGTTGGCAAAAAAGGCTGGAGCGAGCTCGTTGTAGCGTGGCAAATGGGTGGATGAACAAGTCGGCGTGAAGGCTCCGGGCAGAGAAAACACGGCAACGGTCTGGCCCCTGAACAGTTCATGCGTGTCCAGATCCTTCCACTCGTTGTTTTCACGGATGCGGAAGGTGACCTCGGGGACTGCTTTTCCTTCATGATTTTCAAACATGGCATGGCTCCATTCGGTGGTTGAGGGTTTCGGCTCGTTCCAAGCGCCGATGGAGACACTTTACGCTTCGCCACAAATAAGTCTAATTGATTGTTATTGACTTCATGATATACAATGGCTATCAGATGATATAACGGAGATATCAATGAATATCAATGAGTTGCGTTACATCGTTGCGGTGGCTCACACCAGGAACTTTCGCCGCGCCGCAGAAAAATGCTTCGTCAGTCAGCCCGCGCTGTCCACTGCGGTACTCAAGCTGGAAGAGGAGCTTGGGGTACGACTGTTTGAGCGCTCGCGCGCAGAAGTCAGCGTCACCACGGTGGGTCTCCTGATCGTTGAAAAGGCGGCACAGGTGCTGGAAGTGGTGGAACAGATCAAACTTCTGGCACGCCAGGGAAAAAACCCGCTGATCGGCCCGCTCAAATTGGGCACCATCCATACGGTAGGGCCTTATCTGCTGCCGGACCTGATTGCGCAACTGCACCTCAGTGCGCCAGATATGCCCCTGGTGGTGGAGGAAAACACGACGGCCCACCTGGAGGCACAATTGCGCAATGGGGCACTCGATGTTGCGCTCATAGCCCTGCCCTTCACTTCGCCGGGCATTCTCACCCTACCGCTTTACACGGAATATTTTGAGGTGGTGGTGCCCAAAGGGCACCGCTGGTCCGGGCGTGCCTCGATCAGTTCAGCTGAATTGAGTGAGGAGCAGGTCCTGCTGTTACCTTCAGTGCACTGCTTCAGCACTCAGGTGGTGGAAACCTGCCCCGAACTGGGCGCCAAAAACGCTGTGGTACAACAGGGCAATAGCCTTGAGACGCTTAGGAACATGGTGGCATCGGGCATGGGCATCACTGTACTACCAGCCAGCGCCAACAGCCCGAAATATCGGAGCGCGCTCCTCGACATCATTCCCTTCAAGGCACCCAGCCCGGTCCGGCATATCGGCATGGCCTGGCGTAAAAGCTTTTCCAGGCCCGAAGTATTACACGTGATTCGCGCTGGCATTGCGCGCCTGAAACTCCGCGGTATCACCCCGCTTGTCGAAATTAATGATGTCTTACCGAGCGCCTCATCAGATACACCAGCGGAATGAAGGCAATAAACAAGTAGGACAGTTGCCTGAAATTGTCCAGGAACGACAGCATTGAGGCCTGTTGCTGGACAAAGGCATAGAGTGTCGCCTGTGCCTTGAGGAGCGCGTCACCCGCGGGGGTGCCCTGGGAAGAAATCGTCTGGGTCAGATCCTGAAGCGTCTGTCGCGTCGCCATGGAAAATGCGTCCACGTTGGCCACCAACATGGCCTGATGGCGTTGGGTACCCTGCGTCAACCAGGTTTGCACCAGGGAAATGCCAAAACTACCACCTAGATTGCGCGACAAATTGATAATGGCGGAAGCGTTGCTGCTCTTCACCATCGGCATATCGGCAAATGCGGCCGTATTGATGGGGATGAACAAAAAACCAAGTCCAACACCCTGGAGGATGCGCAACGATGCAAAGGACCAATATCCCGCCTGCAGATCAAGTTGCGACATCAAGTACAGCGCCAACGCGTTGCACAGAATGCCAAAAGTGATCATGTGGCGCACATCCACTCGGCTGACCATCATTCCGATCAGGGGCATGAAGCACAGCACTGCAAGTCCTCCTGGTGAGAGCACCATGCCGGCTTCAGTGGCAGAGTAGCCCATCAGGGTCTGTACAAACAGGGGTAACAGGACCGTACTGCCAAACAGGATGAATCCCAGCATGAAAATAAGGATGTTGCTGATCAGGAAATTGCGCTGGCCCAACAGGCGCATATCCATCATCGGGTCCCGTTGACGCAGTTCCCAGAATGGCAGCACCAGCAGCGCCATCCCTGCAATCACGGCCATCATGAGGATGAAATTCGATTCAAACCAGTCCTCTTGCTGCCCCTTGTCCAGGACGATCTGCAGACAGCCAAAACCCAGGGAGAGCAAAGCAAATCCGATGTAGTCAATCTTGAAGCCACGCGCCAGCAAGCCGGAGCGCTGCTGCGCAAAATGTGGAGGGTCAAACACCAGGCGCGTGGTGAGGTACAAGGAGAGCGCCCCCACGGGAACATTGATGAGAAAAATCCATCGCCATGTGAAAGTATCGGTGATCCAGCCGCCGATGGTCGGTCCGATGGCCGGAGCGAGCACTGTGGTGATGCCATATACGGCAAATGCCATGCCGCGCTTGGCAGGAGGAAAGGTGTCTGCCAGGATGGCCTGCGAACAGGGCTGCAGCCCCCCTCCCCCGATACCCTGCAGCGTGCGAAACAGGATCAGCATGGGCAGATTGAGTGCGAGACCGCACAGCAGCGAACTTGTCGTGAAAAGTGCCACGCAGAGCATGTAAAAGCGTCTTCGACCCATCAGGCTGGAGAGCCAGCCGCTGATGGGCAACACGATGGCGTTGGCAACGAGGTAGGAGGTCAGGACCCATGTGGATTCATCCTGGCCAGCCGACAGATCACCCGCGATATGCCGTAACGAGACATTGGCGATGGAAATATCCAGCACTTCCATGAAGGTGGTCAGGGCCACCGTGATGGCGATAAACCAGGGATTGAGCAACGCGCCATTCTGGTCGCGAGGTGCGATGACGCTGCTCGCAGTGGCGTTCATGGGTGGGCCTACCGGGCCGCGTCAGTGAGGTGAACCCTGGGTTCCACCGACATTCCAGGTGCGAGGTGCTGCAAATCTTCCGGCTTTTCATCGAAGACGATTTTAACCGGCACGCGCTGCACTACCTTGACGTAGTTACCGCTGGCGTTTTCGGGAGGCAACAGGCTGAAACGAGCCCCGGTGCCTGCCTGCAGACTGTCCACGTGGGCTTTGTAAATCCGCCCGGGATAGGCATCCACAGTGATTTCTGCCGATTGGCCTGGACGCATCCGGCGCAATTGGGTCTCCTTGAAATTCGCAACCACCCAGGGACTGCCATACACGAGCGCCATGATGGCAGGCCCGGGTTGAATCAACTGCCCCAAATAGAAAGATTTGCGCGTAACCCGGCCATCCACTGGCGCAATCAGGCGCGTGTAGGATAAATCCAGCCTGGCTTGCTCCAGTGCCGCACGAGCCTCCTCCACCGAGGCGTGCCCACTTGCAGCCTGCTCACGTTTCAAATCCACCTGGCGTGGGCCGGATTGCGTCTCGGCAAGCCTGGCCTGAGCCTGGGCCACCTGTGCTGCTGCTGCCGCCGCGCCGCGCCTCGCAGCCTCCCATTGAGCCTGCGCAGCACGCTCTGCAGTGTTGGCCTGGTCCAGGCGCTGCTTCGATATTTCGTCCTTCCTGAACAGGATTTCATAGCGCTGAAGGTCTGCATGGGTCAGCTGTGCCTGAGCCTCCGCTGCGCTGGCTTGCGCGCTGGCTTGCGCGCTGCTGGCGCGCGCTGCCTCCAGTGCGCTTTCGGCCTGCACAATCTGTGCCTTGCTGGTAGTGGTCACCACTGAAAGGTCTTGCTGCGCCGCCCCGTGTCGCGCCTGTGTAGCCGCCAGCATGGCCTCTGCCTGTTTGACGCGTAATTCATAATCACGCGCATCGATTTCAGCAAGAACGTCACCCGCCTTGACCCACTGATTGTCATCAACCAGCACGCGCGTTACATAGCCACCCACATGTGGACTGATCTGCACCACGTTGGATTCGATGAATGCGTCATCGGTGGTTTCCTGGTTGCGCGTGACAAACCAGAGTATCAAAAATCCCGCCAATACCAGAGCGGGCACCGCCAATGCAGCCTTGCGCATCCAGGTGCGACTGGAGGTCGTGGGCGCTGCGGAAGCCGGTATCTCCGTCGGTGCAGGACTATCACTCATGCGAATGCTCCAAAATCTCAGGGTTGGCCATATTCCAGACGCCCAACGGCCATCTCGTAGTTGATGTATGCCATTTGATGGGCTGCCAGAGCGTCAATCCGGGAACTCCGCGCGCTGGCCAAGGTGGCCTGGGCATCCACCACTTCCAGATTATCTGCCACACCGTTCTGGAAGCGGTCGCGGGCCTGGTCCAACAGGCGCTCCGCCAGCGTCAGGCTGATTTCAGCGGTGGTGATCTGGTCTGCGCTGGTTTCGATGGCAATCACCGCAAGGCGGACGTCTTCCTCCACTTGCTGCAGGGTATCGCGTAATTGCAATTCCGCCTGACGCATGCGGCTTGCTGCGGCATCTTCTCTCGCAGTGATGGCACCACCCTCCATCAGGGGCATGGTCAACTGGACGCCAAAACTATAGGTGCGATAATCATTGTGAGCTGGAGTCACTCCGCTGGGGCCGATGTCCCCCCCCACGCTTAATGCGGGGTAGCTGGCCGCATTTGCGGCCTTGCGCTCGGTATCCCTCTGCGTCACGACCTGCTCCAGCGCCTTGAGTTCGGGGCGACTGTGCAGGGCGGTGTCAATGGAAACAGGCAGCGCAGGCATCGGCATGTCCCCATTCTGGAGTGCATCGGACAGCTCCAGGGCAACCGACATTGCGATTCCCAGCGCCCGGTGCAGGCGCGTATCAGCCTCGCTGGCACTGCTGCGCGCCTGGCGCAACAGCAGGGTATTGCGCGCATGGACCGTCTGCGCCCTGACTACGTCCACACCCGTGGCCAACCCTGCAGACTGCTGATCACGGGCCAGTTGAAAGAGGTTCTGTGACAATTCATGATTGGCCAACGCAGCAATCACAGCCTGCTGTGCCCGTTGGGATTCCACATAGGCCAGCGCAGCAGCACCAGCCATCTGCTGCGCGGTGGCGTCGGCTCGCAGGCGAGCCGCATCCACCGCGTGACGCGAGGCATCGAGTTCACGCATGCGGGCAAGGTCAAAGACGCGCTGGGTAAAACGCACGCGCGCATCGAAAGTGTCAAAGGGTCCGACCATCGTGGGAAACCCGGGCAGATTGAGGCCCATGGCCATGAGGTTTTCGGTTTGACGGGTTTGATAGGTCTTGAAGTCCACCGAGGGGCGGAAATTTGCCAACGCTTCGTCCGACCGCGCCATGCTCTCCACCGTTTGTTCACGCGCGCTCAATACGGCAACCTGGCGTTCCACGGCCATGGCCTTGGCTTGGTTCAAGGAGAGGCGCAAGACCTCGGTACGGGGGGTGCCTTGGGAAGGTGCTGCAAAGGCAAAGGCGCTGGCAAAGCCTGCCACCATGATTGCCCTGCATGCGCGCACGTCAATTCTCATGAGTTGTAGCAATGCTCGGTTCCAGGAAAACGCCCCGCTTTGACTTCGGCAACGTAGAGCTTGACTGCCTCCTCGATGGAACCGGTTTCCTTGATGAAGGGCCGGACGAAACGCGGAGGAATGTAGGCGCCCAAGCCCAACATGTCGTAAATGACCAGCACCTGGCCGCTGCAACGAGGACTGGCGCCAATCCCGATGGTGGGAATGGTGACGGCATCGCAAAGTCGATCGGCCAGCACACGCGGAATGGCCTCCATCAGCAGCATGCTGGCGCCACTTGCTTCCAGCGCCCTGGCGTCTTCGATGATGCGCTCTGCAGCAGCATTATCGCGCCCTTGCACCTTGAATCCGCCCACCTGGTGGACCGATTGCGGCGTCAGTCCCACGTGGGCGCACACCGGAATACCGCGGCTCACCAGAAACTCCACCGTCGGCACCATCTCCCTGCCGCCTTCAATTTTGACCATCTGGGCCCCTGCCCGCATCAACTCGGCGGCATTGCGAAAGGTATCCTGTGGGGTAATCTGCGAACTGCCAAACGGCATGTCGGCCAGGATGAACACAGAACTCGAACCTCGCGCAACGCAAGCCGTGTGGTAGGACACGTCGGCGATGCTGACTGGCAGCGGGGAATCGTGCCCCTGCACCACCATGCCCAGCGAATCGCCCACCAGCAGCACTTCAACTCCGGCCTTTTCCAGGACATGAGCAAAGCTGGAGTCGTAGCAGGTCAGCATCGCAATTTTTTCGCCACGGGCATGCATGGCATACAGGTCGATGATGGATTTACGCATGGATCATCATGCTCCGGAGAATACGTGCTCGGACAGGGGCAAACGGTAGATGCGCTGTCTGGTCAGGGCAAACAGGGCGTTGCAAACCGCCGGGGCAATGGGTGGCGTGCCAGGTTCACCCACCCCGCCCGGGGCGTCGCCCGAGGGTACCAGGTGAACCGAAACCTGAGGCATCTCATGCAGGCGCACCAGAGGATAGTCGTTAAAGTTGGACTGGCGCGGTCGTCCTTCGTCCAGGGTAATCTGTCCATACAATGCTGCACTGAGGCCGTAGGTCATGGCGCCTTCCAGTTGGGCCGCCACTGTGTCTGGATTGATCACGGTGCCGACATCGGCTGCAATGACCACTCGATGCACTCGGGGTTTGCCCTGCTGTAGGGAAACCTCAGCCACTTCTGCAACGATGCTGCCGAAGGATTCCACGATGGCAATGCCCAGGGCATGACCTGCTGACAAGGGTTGTCCCCATTGCGACTGGCTTGCGGCAAGCTCGAGCACGGCACGATGACGCGGCGATTTGTCGAGCAGGGCGCGCCGGTATTGAAATGGGTCCTGACCCGCCGCATGGGCGAGCTCGTCCATGAAGCTTTCTGCAAAAAAGGCATTTTGCGTGTGTCCCACGGAGCGCCAGAACCACACCCGAATGCCGGGATGAAAACGGATCCAGTCCACCCTGAATTGCGGTATGTCGTAGGCAATGTCAGCCAACCCTTCCACAGCCGTGCGATCAATGCCATCCTTGACGATGGCACTCTCAAAACCGGTGCCTTCCGCAATGGAGTCCGTCACGGTGACGCCATGCCAGCGTGCCGGCCGCCCCTGCCCGTCCAGACCTGCTTCCAGGGCACAGAGGGCCATGGGACGGTAGTATGCGGCATGCATGTCATCTTCGCGGGTATAGACCACTTTGACGGGCGACTGAACCGCTTTGGAAAGCGATACCGCTTCAATCACGAAATCTGGTGCAAAACGCCGACCAAATCCCCCGCCGAGGTATTGGGTGTGAATCCTGATTTTTTCCGGGGCAAGTCCCGTAAGCCTCGCGGCGATGGCCTGATTGGGGCCCTGGGCCTGGGTTCCAACCCAGATTTCCGCATCATCCGGTCGTACCCAGGCGGTACAGTTCATGGGTTCCATGGTGGCATGGGCGAGGTATGGCACCTCATACACCGAGCGCAAGGTTTGCACCGGCGTCACCGGGTCTTGGGCGTTGCGCGCGATGGTGGTCAGGGCGCCTTCTCCCGAGGTGGCCAGCCGGGCCATGTCACCGCGCAGCCGTGCAGTATCGAGAGATGCCCTGGAGGGAGGATCCCATTCGATGCCGAGCACTTCCCTGCCCTTCATGGCCTGCCAGGTGGTCTGGGCCAGCACCGCAATCCCCGAACCTGTAGGCGTTTCCACCGGCATGACAAAACGAACGCCGGGAAGTTTAAGCGCGGCGCTACCGTCATAGCGAAGCACCTTGGCACCTGCAACCGGTGCGCGAGACACCACGGCCGTGAGCAGGCCTGCCATGCGCATGTCCATGCCAAAACGCGCCGCCCCCGTGGCCTTGGCAGGGCCATCCAGGCGGGGAATGGATTTACCGATCAGCTGAAAGGTTTTGGGATCCTTGAGGTCAACCGCATGGGGTACGGGCAAGCGCGCGGCTGCAGTGGCCATGGCGCCGTAGGTAGCCTGGTGCAACCCGGCACTCAGAATGCCCTTGCTGGTCTTGACCTTCTCCAGGGGAACCTTCCAGGTCTCGGCTGCCGCCATGCGCAGCATCTGCCGGGCCGTGGCACCGGCGTGCCGCAGTGGTTGCCACATGGCACGTACGGAGGTGGATCCGCCAGTGGCCTGGGTGTGGTACCAGGGGTGAGCGTACTCTGGCGCCGCCGGGGCAAACTCCACCCGCACTGCAGACCAGTCTGCATCCATTTCCTCTGCCAGGATCATGGGCAGGGCCGTCATGATCCCCTGCCCCATTTCTGACTTATCCACCACGAGCGTAACGACCCCCGATGGCTCCAGCCTGATCCATGGATTGGGCGTGAATTTTGTCGGCGCCTGAGAGGCCTCGGCAGTGCCAAAATAACCCAGCGCAAAGCCGCCGCCAGCAAGGCTGACGAGCTTTAGAAATTCGCGTCGATCCACCGTCTGCATGGGTTAGGTCCCGACCTTGCGTTGCCTGAAGCGCCGGACCAGACTTGAGGTGTCCCAGCGCCCACCTCCCATGCCCTGGACTTCTGCATAGAACTGATCCACCAGCGCCGTCATGGGCACTAGCGCGCCATTGTTTTTGGCCTCGGCGATGACGAGCCCCAGGTCCTTGCGCATCCAGTCCACGGCAAAGCCGAAATCAAACTGGTCCTGTGCCATGGTGCGACCGCGGTTATCCATTTGCCAGGATTGCGCTGCCCCCTTGGAGATGACGTCAAGCACTCGTGGCACATCCAGCCCCGCCCTGTCAGCAAAGTTGAGGGCTTCAGCGAGCCCTTGCAGCAGCCCGGCAATACAAATCTGGTTGACCATCTTGGTCAATTGTCCGGAGCCTGTTGCTCCCATCAGGGTGACTGCCTTTGCATAAGCCATCATCAGGGGTTCCACCTGCCTGAAAACCTCATTATCCCCGCCACACATGATGGTGAGCTGCCCCTTTTCCGCACCCACCTGGCCGCCGGAAACCGGCGCATCGATGAAGTGCACCCCCTGGCGCGCACAAGCCTGGGCCAGTTCCCTGGCCACCTCGGCGGAAGCGGTGGTGTGATCCACCAGGATGGCGCCGGGCTGTAATCCCGCAAGCGCGCCATCGGGGCCATATACCACGCTGCGCAGGTCATTGTCGTTGCCCACGCACATGAACGCCACCTGCGCAGCCGCGACGGCGGCTGCCGGAGTTGCTGCCGAACGCCCATCCTGATGGCTCTCGACCCAGCGATGCGCCTTCTCGCCGGTGCGGTTAAAAACCGTCACCTGATGGCCTCGTCCATGCAAATGCCCTGCCATGGGAAAACCCATGACACCCAGCCCCAGAAATGCAACTGCCGTTTTGGAAGAGGAATGATCAGACATTGAAACAGACTCCAGAAATAAAATGCGTATCGAATCCTATGGTTTGAGAGTCACTTTGAAGCGTACCTGAACCGATTCCGCCACTGAATCAGGATCAGCCCATACGCCCTCGCCCACCTTGAAATCGGAGCGATGAATCTCCAGACGCCCCTCTGCTGTCTGTGCCCCTGCCACGGTACGAAACTGCACGGGAACCACAATATCGCGGGTGATGCCCTTGATGCTGAGCCGACCGTTGACCTCAAAGCGGTCCCCTCCCATAGCCCGAATGGCCGTGGATTCAAAAACCGCCTTGGGAAAGGCTGCAGCATTAAACCAGCTCTTGCCCTTGATTTCACTTTCGGATTCATCAGAGGCCAGGTCGATGCTGTTCAGGTCGATGGTGATCAGGGCGTGGCTTTGCGCAAGTTTTGCGGGGTTGAAGGCGATATCTGCATCAAAGCGGGTAAAACGCCCTTCCACCGGAGCCCCCATCTGCTTCCCCACAAAGGTGATGCTGCTCTTGTCTGCAACGATGCCTCCTGCCACCACTTCGTGCAGGGGTAGAAAGACCGAAACAGCCAGGGCGAGGTACAGTCCGGCATTTTTCATTACCAACGCATCCTGTTCAAAAGGTTATCCCTATCCACCAGCTGATGCTTTAGCGCAGCGGCCACGTGCAGCATCACCAAACCCAGGAGTGCCCAGTTCAGAGTCTCGTGAATCTCCTGGAACAGGTGAGCGAGCGCCTTGTCCTTTCCCACCAGGTCCGGTATGGTCAGCGCGTTGAAATAAACCACTGTCACCCCAGCTGCCGAACTGTGCAGCCATCCGGTCAGGGGAATCGCCAGCATCAACAGGTAAATGGCCAGATGGGCCACTCCGGAGAGCCTTTTCATCAAGTCGCTCATTGCGGCTGGCAGGGCAGGAGCGGTATGAGTGAAGCGCCAGACGATCCTGAAAAGCACCAGTGCGAAGATCGTGACCCCCATCCATTTGTGCCAGGCAAACACCTTGAGTTTCCAGGGTGACAGGTCAAGGTCAGCCATGTAATGCCCCACTGAAAAAGCGATGACAATCAGTAGCGCCACCAGCCAGTGCAGTGTGATGGCCGTCGAATTGTATTTTTCCTGGTTCATCGGGGCACCTTGAAGAGTTGAAAAAAATTACTGGAAGTACGTTCGCCAATCAATGCCACATCGACATTTCGAAGTCTGGCAATCTCCTCTGCCACGTGCCGGACGTAAGCCGGCTGGTTGGTTTTTCCCCTATAGGGGGTTGGTGCGAGATACGGCGAATCCGTTTCGATCAGCATTCGTTCCAGCGGTATCTTTTGGGCTACTGATTTTAATGCCAGAGCATTTTTGAATGTCACGATCCCGGAAAATGATATCAGAAACCCCATTTCCATCGCTGCCCGAGCCACGGTTTCAGTTTCAGTAAAACAGTGCATGACTCCGCCCACGGCATCGGCCCCCTCTTCGGCCATAATGCGCAGCGTATCCGCGGCGGCAGCACGGGTGTGAACGATGAGCGGCTTGCCAACCCGGCGCGCCGCACGGATGTGCGTCCGAAAGCGTTCTCGTTGCCATTCCAGATCGCCGGTCAGACGATAGTAATCCAGGCCGGTCTCCCCAATCCCTACCACCTTGGGCTGGCCAGCCCAGGCTACCAGCGCCTCGATGTCAGGCTCCTCCGTTTTTTCATAGTCGGGATGGACCCCTACCGTGGCATACCAGCGGGGATGTGACTGTGCCACTTCAAGAACGCCTGGCAAAGTGGGCAGTTCTACCGAAATGCATAGCGCGTGGCTCACCTGATTGGCTTCCATGGCCGCCGCAATAGCGGGAAGATCGGCGCGAAGTTCAGGAAAATCCAGATGACAGTGCGAATCCACAAACACGGATGAGGTTCCTGAAAAAAAAGGGATTATCGCATGGCAAGCACGGGGACCAGCAAGCTCTCGGCTAACAGGCGCGCATTGAGCGGATGCTGGGCAAGGCGCTGTGCCTCGCGCAGCTGGTGTTCCCAGGACAGCAAGTCGAACAGATTGGCCTGTTGTGCCATGCGTTCCAGGGCATCGGAAAAATCTTGGTGATAGCGTGGTCGCCCCACCAGCTTTTGTTCCACGAGATCATGGGCCCAGCGCTGCAGCCACCCTATCCACTCGGGCGCGGGCATCTTGGTGGCCTGCTCCGACAACTGGACCAATGATGCTTCCGGACGCGACAACAGCTGCAACAGGGCTACGCGCAACCCCGTGTCCTGCGTCGCCAATTTCTTGGCCGCCAATGGGGCGCCTCCGGCCAGCGCCAGATACAGGGGGGCCTGATCAACCCCCTGATTTGCCAACCAGGCTTCCGCCTCTGCTGCGGAGGGGAGATCAAAACGGACATTCTGGCAGCGGCTACGGATCGTTGCCGCCAGCCTGCCGGGTTCGTTGCTCACCAGCATCATGAGCGTCCCTGGCAGGGGTTCTTCGAGTGTCTTGAGCAGAGCATTGGCGGCATTGACGTTGAGAGCATCTGCAGGTGCAATCAACACAATCCGCATGCCCTGACGGTGGGTGCTGGTGGTCATGAATCCGGACAATGCGCGAATTGCATCCACGGTGATCTGGGTAGACACCTTCTCGTCAGGCGCTTCATCCTGCAAGCACACCCAGCGAAAATCGGGATGGTGTCCGGCGTCATACCAGCCACATGCCGGGCATTGACCGCAGGCCTCGCCGCTGTCCTGTGGGGATTCGCATAGCAGGCTTTGCGCCAGGGCCAGGGCAAAGTCCGTTTTTCCCAAGCCGATGCGCCCATGCAGCAACAGGGCATGAGGCAAGGCCTGGCGCCGGTTGGAGAGCCGGGCAAACAGGGCGGTCTGCCAGGGATGAATCATCGCGACAGGGCTTCGAGGGCCAGGCACACTTGGGCAAAAATGGCTTCGGGCAACTGGCTGGAATCAAGAATGTAAAAGCGGCCCGGTTCAGCAGCAGCGCGTGCCAGATAGGCAGCCCGCACTTTATTGAAGAATGTGTGCTGTTCCCGCTCGAAGCGGTCGGGATGGGGCGTTCCCTTGAGAACGCGCTTGCGTGCTTCCAGGGGATCAAGGTCAAAAAGCAGGGTAAGATCGGGGCGAACACCGCCCTCGACCCAGGATTCCAGATAGCTCAAATGCGCCAGCGGCACACCGCGTCCCCCCCCTTGGTAAGCAAAGCTCGCATCAGTATAGCGATCACTGATGACCCAGGTCCCCCGTTGCAGGGCAGGCCCGATGACTTTCAACACGTGTTCGCGGCGTGCCGCAAACATGACCAGGGCTTCCGTATCGGGGTCCATGCTCTGATGCAGCAGGAGTTGGCGCAACGATTCACCAAGAGGTGTCCCGCCTGGCTCACGGGTGATGAGCACCTCGTGGCCTCGCGCGCGCACCCATTCGGCAATCGGGTTGAGGTGCGTGCTTTTTCCGGCACCATCGATGCCCTCGAGAGAAATGAATTTTCCTTTGATCATGGTCCGCGACGTTTGAGTTGATATTTTACGACGGCCTGGTTGTGCTGCGTCAGCGTTTCAGAAAACTGGTGCGTGCCATCCCCCCTGGCAACGAAGTACAGCGCGTTCGTACTGGCTGGATGCACGGCGGCCTCGAGGGCAGCAAGGCCCGGCATGGCGATCGGGGTGGGCGGCAAACCGGGCCGGGTATAAGTATTGTAGGGCGTATCGACAAGCAGATCGCGCTTGTGGATGTTGCCGTCATAGCGGCGTCCCATGCCATAAATCACGGTTGGGTCCGTTTGCAGTTTCATGCCCTGCTGAAGGCGGTTGATGAATACGGCGGCAATCAGGGGACGCTCCTCTGCCTTTCCAGTTTCCTTTTCGATGATGGAGGCCATGATCAGGGCCGCATATGGCTGATCATAGGGTAGCCCCTCCGCCCGATGGCTCCACACCTCATTGAGTCGCTTGATCATGGCCCGATGGGCGCGCTTCAAGATGTCAATATCGGTGCCGCCCTTGTTGAAAAAATAGGTGTCCGGATAAAACTGTCCTTCGGCGACAGTGCGGTCGTCGCCCAGAAGTTTCAGGATGTCCCGTTCAGGCAGGCCGTAGGTCAGATGGCGCAGGTCTTGGTTATCATCCAGCGCGGACCTGAACTGGGCGAAAGTCATGCCTTCAATCAGCTTGGCTTCGCTCTGGATGGAATCACCACGAGTCATGCGATTAAGCAGTTGCAATGCAGTCAGGGGCCCGTCCCACTGGTAGCTGCCCGCCTTGATCTTGCCCTGCTGCCCCAGGAGACGCCCCACCAGCGTGAAGGTCCAGGGCTCCCACAACAGGCCCCGCCCTTTCAGGTCATGGGCCACGGAGCGCAGGGTACTGCCAGATTTGAGGTCGTACTGAAAGGGAATGGCCGGCAGTCTCAAGGGAAACAAGGCAAAGACTGCCAGCCACAGGGCCAGCGCAGCAACAATACCGATTGAGATCGGATGTCGCACGATGGTGGCTTAACGCAAACGCTGGAAGATCAAGGTACCGTTGGTGCCGCCGAAACCGAATGAATTGGAAAGCACCACGTCAATTTTCATGGCGCGTGCCGTGTTGGGCACGTAATCCAGATCGCATTCCGGGCTGGGATCATTCAGGTTGATGGTGGGTGGGGCCACATTGTGATGAATGGCCAGTATGGCAAAGACCGCCTCGATGCCGCCCGCGGCACCCAGGAGGTGGCCCGTCATGGATTTGGTGGAACTCACCGCCACTTTTTTGGCGTGTTCGCCGAAGGTGCGCTTGACCGCAATGGTCTCTCCCAGATCGCCCAGGGGCGTGGAAGTACCGTGGGCATTGATGTAATCGACTTGATCCGGGTTCAAGCGTGCATTTTTCAGGGCATTGATCATGCTGCGCCGGGCGCCATCGCCGTCCTCTGGCGGGGCTGTGATGTGGTGCGCGTCCGCGCTCATGCCGTAACCCGTCAGCTCGCAGTAAATCTTCGCACCTCGCGCCTTGGCATGTTCGAGTTCTTCCAGGATCAGCACCCCGGCACCCTCGCCCATGACGAATCCGTCACGACCTTTGTCCCAAGGACGGCTTGCCGCCTCTGGCTGATCGTTGCGTGTGCTCAGGGCACGCGCTGCACAAAATCCGCCAATGCCCAGTTCGTGCACGGCCGATTCGGCACCACCCGCCACCATGACATCCGCATCGCCATATTCGATGATGCGGGCAGCCTCACCGATGCTGTGGTTACCCGTGGTGCAGGCGGTGACCAGCGCGAGATTGGGGCCCTTGAGGCCGTACATGATGGACAGATTGCCCGAAATCATGTTGATGATGCTGCCAGGAATGAAGAACGGCGAGATCTTGCGCACTCCGCCTTCCAGATAGGCCGAATGGGTGTCGGCAATCATGGGCAAGCCGCCGATGCCCGAGCCGATGCATACGCCCACGCGCTCGGCATCGTCCGGTTGGGCTTCGATGCCGGAATCCCTGAGGGCTTCCATGGCTGCAACCAGCCCGAAATGGATAAACACATCCATGCGCCGGACTTCTTTAGGATTGAGAAATTGGGCGGGATCAAAATTCTTGACTTCCCCGGCAATCTGGCTGGGGAAATTGGTGGGGTCAAAACGGGTGATGCGTCCGATTCCGGATTTGCCTGCGCTGATGCTGGCCCAGGCTTCTGAAACGGTATTTCCGACCGGGGAGACGATTCCCAGTCCGGTAACCACTACGCGACGGCGTGACATGCGATCGATGCTCCCATAAAAGTCAGAAGGGCAGACAAAGGTCTGCCCGTGCAAGACTATTCTGACTGCGGATTACGACTTGAGATGGCCATTGACGTAGTCGATAGCCTGTTGAACGGTAGTGATTTTTTCGGCTTCTTCATCGGGAATTTCGCATTCAAATTCTTCTTCCAAAGCCATCACCAGTTCAACGGTATCGAGCGAGTCAGCCCCCAGATCGTCTACAAAGGACGACGAATTCTGGATTTCTTCTTCCTTGACGCCCAGTTGTTCCGATACGATTTTCTTGACTCGCTGTTCAATATTTGACATTTGATGAGGTCCTTCTTCTAATAAGGTGTACCAAAAAAACAGGCGTAGTGTAGCAGATCACGCCCTCCGAATCACCTGCCCAGGAGCAGGGGCTTCAATCCATGGCCATGCCGCCGTTGACGTGGAGCGTTGCACCCGTCACGTAGGCTGCCCCGGGAGACGCCAAATACGCCACTGCGTGTGCCACGTCCTCAGGTTTTCCAAGGCGTCCCAGGGGAATCGCGGACAGCAAAGCCTGATGCTGCGAGTCTTCCAGCCCGCGGGTCATGTCCGTATCAATAAATCCAGGCGCCACACAATTGACCGTCACGCCGCGGCTACCCAGTTCGCGCGCCATGGATTTGGTCATGCCCAGCAGTCCCGCCTTGGCGGCGGCATAATTGCACTGGCCCACGTTGCCTGTAGTCCCCACCACGGAACCGATGTTGATGATGCGCCCGCCGCGTGCCTTCATCATGTCCCGCATCACGGCACGCGATAACTGAAAAACCGACTTGAGGTTGGTGTCCAGCACTTCATCCCAGTCTTCATCGCGCAAACGCATGGCCAACATGTCACGCGTCACGCCGGCATTGTTCACCAGGATCGTGATGGCGCCAAAACGGGATTTGACGGCTTCCACCGTGGCCAGAATACCCGCACTGTCCTTGACATCAAGAATCAGTCCTGCACCCGTCCCCTGAACTTCGCCCAAAGTGGCTTCGATGGCGACCACGCCCTTCTCTCCGGTGGCCGTACCCACCACGATGGCGCCCTGACGCGCCAGTTCCCGTGCTATCGCCTGGCCGATTCCCCGGCTTGCACCGGTGACCAGCACCACCTGTCCTTGCAGCATGATTAGCTCTCCTTTAAACCAGATGCTCGCGCGCAGCAGCAAGCGCCGCAGCATCGTTCAGTGCCAGCCCCTGAACCTCGGACTGGATGCGCTTGACCAGCGGAGCCAGCACCTTGCCCGGCCCGCATTCTGCCACCTGGCTCATGCCGCGGGCAGCCATGGCCTGAATGGTTTCCACCCAGCGCACCGGGCTGTAGAGCTGCTCCACCAGCGCCGCGCGGATTGCCTCAGGACTACGCGCCTCCGCCACAGTGGCATTGTGGATGACGGGAATGGTCGGTGCCTGCAAGGCCACCTCCGCCAGATAGTCCCGCAATCGAACTGCCGCAGGCTTCATCAGGGAGCAATGGGAGGGCACGCTCATCGCCAGCGGGATTGCACGTTTGGCACCGTGTGCCTTGGCTGCTTCCACGCCGCGTTCAATGGCGGTGCGGTGTCCTGCAATTACCACCTGGCCGGGCGAATTGAAATTGGCAGGTTCCAGAACCTCGCCCCCGGCGGCCTCGCGGCAGGCTTCGCGCACGGCGGCATCATCCAGCCCCAGAATTGCCGCCATCCCACCCACGCCTTGCGGCACGGCCTGCTGCATGGCTTCTGCACGGAAACGCGTCAACTTGACTGCATCCGAAAAGGACAGGCTGCCCGCCGCAACAAGGGCCGTGTACTCACCGAGACTATGGCCGGCAACGCACTGCGGGGACTTGCCACCGAGCGCAAGCCAAGCCCGGTATACCGCCACGCCAGCAGCCAGCATGACCGGTTGCGTATTGACCGTCAGCGCAAGTGCATCTTCCGTGCCCTGCGTGACCAACGCCCAAAGATCCTGTCCAAGAATTGCCGATGCCTCGTCAAAGGTGGCCCGAATCCCGGGCAGATCGCCATAGGCCTGCATCATGCCCACGGATTGCGATCCCTGCCCTGGAAAAACAAAAGCAAAAGTCATCAGTCTTACTCCTTACATCCGTATCAAGGCCGAGCCCCAGGTAAATCCACCTCCCACGCCCGCCAGCAGAACGCGCTGCCCCGATTTGATACGGCCGTCGCGCACGGCAAGATCCAGGGCCAACGGAATGGATGCGGCTGAGGTATTGCCGTGCTCTCCCACCGTCACGATGACCCGGTTCTTATCAATGCCCACCTTATGGGCAGTGGATTCGATGATGCGCACATTGGCCTGATGAGGAATCAGCCAGTCCACATCAGACACCTGCAGGTGATTGGCCTCAAGGGCTTCGCGGCAAACCTGATCGAGCACCTTGACGGCAAATTTGAACACCGCACCGCCGTCCATCCTGACCGTGGGAGAACCGCTGGCCTTACCGCCGCAAACGGATCCCGGAACCGAGAGCATGTCGGCATACCGTCCATCCGAATGCAGATGGGTGGAATAAATGCCAGGCGCATCGCCGGGCCGAAGCACCACGGCACCAGCACCGTCACCGAACAGCACGCACGTGTTGCGATCACTCCAGTCCAGCAAATTGGTGAAGGTTTCCGCACCGACCACCAGCGCACACTGGGCGCTGCCGCTGCGGATGAACTTGTCGGCAATCGAGAGGGCATACACAAAACCGGTACAAACCGCCTGGACGTCAAAGGCAGCGCCACCCTTCACACCCAGTTTGGCCTGAAGCAGACAGGCCGTACTGGGAAACACCATGTCTGGCGTGGTGGTAGCCACAATGATCAGGTCCACTTCGTCAGGATTCGCGCCAGCCGCATCAAGTGCGCGCTGCGATGCGATCAGTGCGAGGTCGCTCGTCGCCTGGTTCTCGGCGCGCACATGGCGCTGGCGGATGCCGGTGCGCGACTGGATCCAGGCATCGTTGGTTTCAACGATTTTTTCCAGTTCCTGGTTGGTCAGAATGCGTTCGGGGGTATAGCTGCCCGTACCTGCAATTTTTGAATAGATCATCAGAGTGAAGGTTCCAGTTGCGCGACTGCGGCCTCGATCCGGCCGAGCACGTTATTGCGGACTTCAGAGGCCGCATATTGCAGAGCATGTCGGAACGCATAGGCATCGGCGCCGCCATGGCTTTTAACGACCACACCCTTGAGTCCCAGCAGGCTTGCGCCATTATATTGACGATGGTCCACCTGACGGCGAAACCGGTTGAGTACGGGCATGGCCACCAAGGCTGCGAGCCGGGTCAGGAAGTTTCTTTGAAACTCGCGCCGGATCATCTGGCCCAACATCCAGGCCAGCCCCTCGGAGGTTTTCAGCACCACATTGCCCACGAAGCCGTCGCAGACCACCACATCCACCGTTCCGCGATAGATATCGTCGCCTTCCACGTTGCCATGAAAATTGATGGGAGAAGCCCTGAGCAACTCGGCGGCCTGCTTGATGACTTCGCTGCCCTTGATGGTCTCATGCCCGATATTGAGCAGGCCCACGCTGGGGCGCGCCTTGTCATCCACGGCGGCAGCCAGGATGGAGCCCATCAGGCCGAACTGACACAGGTGCTCGGCATCGCAATCCACGTTGGCGCCCAGATCCAGCACATAGACATGGCCGTTGATGGCAGGCAAGGTAGTGGCGATGGCCGGTCGTTCTATGCCTGGCAACATCTTGAGGACAAAGCGCGCCGTTGCCATCAGCGCGCCGGTGTTTCCGGCGCTGACGCAGCAGGAGGCGCGCCCGTCCCTAACCAGATCGATGGCCACGCGCAAGGAAGAGTCTTTCTTCCGTTTAAGGGCCTGGGCAGGCGGCTCGTCCATGGCCACCACTTCGGTGGCGGCATGAACCTGCAAGCGGGGGGAGAGAACGGCCCGGTGGCGCCGCAGGACCGCTTCGATGCGATCAGTCAAGCCTACCAGAATGACGGAAACGTCAGGTTCACGATCCAGCAGCTCAAGGGCTGCCGGCACGGTGACTTCAGGTCCGTGGTCCCCGCCCATGGCGTCGACGGCAACAGTGATGTTCACGCTCACGCGTCGGGACCGACGGCAGTGAAAAAAGGATTACTGGTCGCCCTTGGTCCGGACCACTTTCTTGCCACGATAAAAGCCGTTGGGGCTGATATGGTGGCGCAGATGCACTTCACCTGTGGTCGGCTCGGTAGCCAGGGGAGGCGTACCCAAAAAATCATGGGAACGGTGCATCCCGCGCTTGGACGGTGACTTTTTGTTTTGCTGAACTGCCATGCTGCTACTCCTTCAGTTCGGGCCATGAAGACCCGGTTAATCGATTATATGCCGGACGTCGATTTCATTTTTGCCAACGCCGCAAACGGATTTTCCCGCTTTTGCTGTGCGGGTTCCTTCCCTGCACCACAAACACCTTCTGCATGGGCAGGAGCAAGGGGCAGAGCGAGCAGGATTTCATCTTCCACCAGCGCTGCCACATCCAGCCGCTCGGGCTGCACAATCACGTCAACCCCAGCCACTTCATCTTCCAACTCCGGCAATGACGCTTCATCCTTCACCATCACGATCCGCTCATCGATCTCAAGATCGAAGGGAAACCCATCCAGACAGCGTCGACAGGTCAACATGACCTGGCCGTCCAGATAAATCGTGACCATGGGCAACCCATCGGGCGCCTTTCCACCCGCAAGGCGGTAATGAAACGCGCCTTCACCGGAATGGAGCGCCTCTTTCAGACGCTCGAGATCACCTGGAAAACCGTGACCTTCTACGACTTCACCCAGCATTGCAAAGCGCATGGGCTCAAGGATGGGAGCTTCAAACATAAGGCCGGCATTTTAGAGCCTCTTTCCCATATTGTCAAAGACTTAAGGCGGATTTTGCAGAGCTTGCTATAGTGTGCGGTGTAAAAATAAAGTGAGATTGCACCATGCTTCCCCTGGTTTTGGCCTCCAGCTCCGCCTATCGTCGGGAGTTGCTATCCCGCCTGCATCTGCCTTTCGAGGCCATCTCCCCCCATCTTGACGAGTCGCCCCTGCCCGGCGAAGCGCCACTGGCCACCTGCGAGCGCCTCGCCCAAGAGAAGGCCCTCAAGATTGTGCCATCCCATCCGCGCGCCCTGATTATTGGCAGCGACCAGATTGCCCTGCTGAACGGGCAACTGGTGGGCAAGCCCGGTAACCACGCCAATGCGGTGCAACAACTGCAGCAGGCCAGTGGTCAGGAGATGACCTTCCACACAGCCCTGTGCCTGCTGAACACCGAGACCGGACGGCTGCAACTGGAGCGGGTGGTCGTGACCGTCCAGTACCGAACCTTGAGCCTGGGGCAGATTGAACGCTACCTGGCCGTGGACCATCCCTACGATTGTGCCGGCAGCGGGCGCATCGAAACGCTGGGCATCACCCTGGTGGAAAGGGTTAAAAGCGACGACCCCACGGCGTTGATCGGGCTGCCCCTGATTTCCCTGACGAACATGCTGCTCAACGAGGGCATCGCCCTGCCCTAGCGCCCGGACTTACGCCCCTTCATGCAAGCAGCGATCGCATCATCACGATGCCCGCCCAGGTCAGCCCCAGGGAGCCCCCCGTATGCACCAGGATTTCGATCAATGCGGCAGTGCGCCGCCCATGGCGGAAGCTGTTCACCACCTCGGCCGAAAAAGTGGAAAACGTGGTGAGCCCACCCAGAAAACCCGTCAGCAGCAACAGGCGCAAGGCCTCGGGCACCCAGTGCAGCACCAACCCCTCGCTGAGTACGCCCATCAAAAAACCGCCCACCAGATTGGCCGCCAGGGTGCCCGGCGGCAGGCGCGGCAACAAGGCATTGAACGCCGTGGCCAGACCCCAGCGCATCCAGGCTCCCAAAGCGCCACCCACGCCCACCGACAGGGCTTCCAAACCGTAATTGATTGCCATCCCGCTACAATGACGATTTTATGCGCGAACCGCAACCCGACATGACACAAAACCCTGAACGACCGCAGCGCGGACGCCTCTACCTGATTCCGGTCCCGCTTTCCGAGGGTGACGGAATCACGCATCTCCCCGCGGCCGTCGTGGAACGGGTCAGGACCCTCGACCATTTTGTCGTGGAAGAAGCCAAAACGGCGCGGCGCATCCTCAAATTGCTGGGTCACCCCACGCCGCTGGCCCGGTTGAACATGGCCACCCTCAACGAACATACCCCGTTTGCCGATGTGGACGCCCTGCTTCAACCCCTGGGTGCCGGATACGATCTGGGCCTGATGTCCGAGGCGGGTTGCCCCGCCGTGGCCGACCCGGGCGCGCAACTGGTGCGCCTTGCCCATCAACAAGGCTACACAGTCATCCCCATGGTGGGTCCCTCTTCCATCCTGCTCGCCTTGATGGCATCGGGCCTTGAAGGACAGCGCTTTGCCTTCCATGGCTACCTGCCGGTGGATGCCGCAGCCCGGCGCGCGCGCATCGAACAGCTGGAAAAGCGCTCGCGCGGTACGAGCGAAACGGAAATCCTCATCGAGACGCCCTATCGCAATACTGCGCTGCTGGGCGCCCTTCTGGAAACATTGTCTCCCGCAACCCTGCTATGCGTCGCGTGCGACCTCACCGGGGCGCAGCAGCAGATTCGCACCGCGACCGTTGCGGAGTGGCGCAGTGCCCCGCAAATCCTGCCACAACGCACTCCTGCCGTTTTTTTGTTGCTGGCTGCATGATAGAATCTGCCAACCATCGTCTCTGCAGACCCTCCCTGACCTCTCATGTGGATTGTTAGACTGGCGCTTCGGCGTCCTTATACCTTTGTTGTCGCCGCGATCCTGATCCTTCTGCTGGGAATTGTTTCAGTTCGTAACACCCCCACAGACATTTTTCCCAACATCGACATTCCAGTCGTCAGTGTCATCTGGAATTACAGCGGCTTGCCGCCATCCCAGATGGAAAAATACATCACCACCTTCAGCGAATACGCATTGTCTTCCGGCGTCAATGACGTGCGCGCCATGGAATCGCAAACGGTCAACGGTGCCGCGGTCATCAAGGTGTACTTCCAACCCAACGTCAAGATTGCCGAGGCGGTAGCCCAGGTGGTTTCCATCTCGCAGACCATCATCCGCCGCATGCCGGCCGGCACCGTGCCGCCACTGATCCTGCGCTACGAAGCCTCGAGCGTACCGATCCTGCAAATGTCGCTGTCCAGCACGAAACTTTCCGAATCGCAGCTCTATGATTTCGGTATCTACCGCATCCGCACCGCAATCGCGCCGGTCAAGGGTGCCCGCCTGGCGTTGCCCTATGGCGGCAAGCCACGACAGATCCAGGTGGACCTCGACCCCGCCGCAATGATGGCCAAGGGCGTCAGCGCCGATGACGTCAACAATGCACTGCTCAATCAAAACCTGAGTTTGCCCACCGGGGACGCCAAGGTCGGGGTCACCGACTACATCGTCGGCATGAACATGAACCCCTCCAACATCGAGGCGCTCAATGACGTTCCCATCAAGAAGGTGGGCAACACCTGGATTTACATCCACGACGTGGCCCACGTGCGCGACGGCTTCGGGGTACAGACCAACGTGGTGCGCAGCGATGGGCAACGCGGCGCCCTGCTAACCGTGCTCAAGACCGGTCAGGCCTCCACCCTCGACGTGGTGAACAGCATCAAGGAAATCCTGCCAGGGGTGCGCGCCCAATATCCGGACATCCAGATCGCGGAACTGTTCGACCAATCCCTTTTCGTCAAGGCCGCCATCAAGGGCGTCGTGGGTGAAGGGCTCATCGCAGCACTGCTGACGGCCGGCATGATTCTGCTGTTCCTGGGCAGCCTGCGCAGCACGTTCATCGTGGTGATCTCCATCCCGCTCTCGATTCTGACCTCCCTGATCATTCTGTACGCCACGGGAGAAACCCTCAACATCATGACGCTGGGCGGATTGGCCCTTGCAGTGGGAATACTGGTGGATGATGCCACGGTGGAAATTGAAAATGTCCACCGCAACGCCAAGCTTGGCAAACCCCTGGAGGAGACCATCCTGATGGGTGCACGCCAGATTTTCGTGCCCACCCTGGTCTCCACCCTGTCCATCTGTATCGTGTTTGTGTCTGTGCTGTTCCTCAACGGACCCGCCAAGTACCTCTTCACGCCGCTTGCCCTGGCGGTGGTATACGCCATGATGGCCTCATGGGTGCTATCCCGCACCCTGGTGCCAGTGATGGTCAAGTACCTTCTGCCCAAGGAACTCGATGCCGGGCATGCGCATGTCAGTCCGGGGTTTCACCGGCGCTTTGAGGCCCTCTTCGAACGCCTGCGCTCGGCTTACATGCGGGCGCTGGAAGCCTGCCTCATGCACCGTCGCAACGTGATGCTGACATCGGGTTTTGTGGTACTGGCAACGCTCGCCCTGGTCCCGTTTGTGGGGCGCGATTTTTTCCCAACCGTAGACGCAGGACAGATCCGCATTCACGTAACCGCTCCCGCCGGCACTAGACTGGAAGAAACCGAGGCTCTCTTTGGCCAGGTGGAAGACACCTTGCGCCAGTTGATCCCAAATCACGATCGCGACCTGATCCTGGACAACATTGGTTTGCCCCAGTCGGTCAATCTGGCCTTCACGGATACGCCCACCATCAGTTCTGCTGATGGTGAAATCCTGATTTCCCTCAAGCCAGGCCACCGGATGCGAACGCCCGATTACGTGCGCCTGTTGCGCAATGAGCTTCCCAAGCAGTTTCCGGGGGTGAGCTTCTTTTTCCAGCCGGCGGACATCGTCAGCCAGATCCTCAATTTTGGGCTGCCGGCACCCATCGACGTACAAATTGCGGGCTTTAACCCCAAGGTTCCCGCCCTGGCCCAGGAACTTGAGACGCGCATTGCCGCCATCCCGGGGGCTGCCGACGTGCACCGTCACCAGATCAGCAACGCCCCGCAATTACAGGTCAACGTGAATCGAAACCGCGCTGCGGACCTGGGCATGACCCAGCATGACGTGGCCAACAACGTCTTGATTGGCCTTAGCTCCAGCGCAGTCATCTCCTACAATCTGTGGCCCGATCCAAAAACCGGAGTGGGCTACCCCATTGCCATCCAAACCCCGCAATCTGAAGTGACCTCCATTGATCAGATCATGAACCTGCCGCTGCCGGGCAAGGGCGGCGCTGCCACCGAGCCGCTCAGCAATCTCGCCACCCTGGAGCGGCGCCAAACCCCTGCAGTCATCAGCCACTATGACGTTCAACCCGTCTTTGACATCTATGCCAACGTGCAGGACCGCGACCTCGGCGCGCTGGCCTCGGACATCCAGACAGTCGTCGACGACATTACACCGAGGCTGCCACCGGGTACGCGCCTTGTCATGCGTGGGCAAGTGGAGAGCATGAACCAGGCCTTCGTTCGCCTGGGTTTGGGTATCCTCTTTGCTGCCTCACTGATCTATTTCCTGATGGTGGTCAATTTCCAGTCCTGGACCGACCCCTTCATCATCATCACGGCCCTTCCCGGCGCATTGTGCGGCATTGTCTGGATGCTGTTCGTCACGGCCACCCCCTTTAGCGTCCCGTCGCTGATGGGGACCATCATGAGCTTGGGAGTCGCCACCGGCAACAGTATTCTGGTGGTGACTTTTGCCAATGACTGCATGCATGCCGGTTCTGACCCGGTCAAGGCAGCCCTCGAAGCCGGCTTCACGCGCCTGCGCCCGGTATTGATGACGGCCGCTGCCATGCTGATTGGCATGGTCCCCATGTCCCTTGGCCTGGGAGAAGGAGGCGAGCAGAATGCGCCCTTGGGCCGGGCCGTCATTGGTGGGTTGCTGGTGGCCACCCTTTCCACACTGGTTTTTGTGCCGGTGGTCTTTGCCTGGGTCAAGGAAGTCATGATTCGCAAGGGCTATCGATTTGATGCCGTCAGCGCCCACGCTGACCCAATCTGAAAACTCATGGCCTGCTTATGAATCCCTCTGAAAACCCGAATGCCCCAAAATCCGGCACAAGGCCGCGTCATCGCCTGAGTCATGCCTTCAAGCCCCTTGCCATCGTCATCGGCCTGCTGTTGGTGCTGGTGGTGGTGGGTTTGATCAACCGTTACGGACTCACGAACAACGCCCCACGCCCCACCGTCACGCCCGTGCCCACCGTGGCTTTTGTGTCGGCCGCCCGCGGCAAACCTGAGTCAGAACTGGTTCTGCCCGGCACCCTGCAGCCCGCAAGGGAAACACAGATCTACGCTCGCGCCAGTGGATATGTCAGCAAATGGAATGTGGACATCGGTACGGAAGTCCATGAAGGCCAGCTGTTGCTGACCATTGACAGTCCCGAGGTGGACCAGAATCTGGCTCATGCCGAAGCGGCGTTGGCTTCCGCGCGCGCCAATCTGCAGATTGCCATCACCACCTTCAACCGCTCGAAGGAGCTGCTGGCCAGAAAATTCCTGTCCCAGCAGATTGTGGATGAGCAGGAAGCCCAGATGCAGGCCCGCGCGGCAGACGTCCACGCCAACGAAGCGGATGTGCGCCGTTATCGGGAAAGCCAGGCCTTCGAGCGCGTCACTGCCCCCTTTGCCGGGCGCATCACCTATCGCAACGTGGAAAAGGGCCAACTCGTTACTGCCAACAGCCCTGACCCCAATGGCTGGCTGTATCGCCTGTCGGCAACCAATCCGCTGCGCCTTTTCGTGAATGTGCCGCAAAGCCAGGCGCGCTTCATCCACGACGACATGCCCGTGTCACTGAAACTGAGCGAATACCCGGGGCGGACCTTTACGGCTACTGTGGCGCGCAGCGCGGGCGCACTCGACCCCAGTTCCAAGACCCTGCTCACGGAGGTTCATATTCCCAACGACAAGCATGAACTTGCCTCAGGCAGCTATGCCGAGGCTCACTTTGCCTTGAAGCTTGACAATCCGGTCATCATCCTGCCGGCCAACACGCTGATCGTGCGGGCAGATGGCACCAAAGTGGCCGTGATTGACCAGAACAATCACATCCAGTTAAAGCCGGTCACCACGGGGCGTGATTTCGGTACGACCATCGAGATCATCACGGGGCTGAGCGAAAACGAAAAGGTGGTCACCAATCCTTCGGACTCCGTACGGGATGGCGCCACCGTCAACCCCGTTCCCGCAAAAAGCAACTGATCAGCCTTCTGCGCTTAACCAGCGCGCCAGCTCCGGTACGCTGTCCACCACGGCCCGTGCCGGGTGCTGCTCCAGGTATGTCCGGGGCTGCGCGCCGTAGCTCACCGCCACCGCATCCACCCCGGCATGATGGGCCATCATGAGGTCGTGAGAGGTATCCCCAATCATCAAGGTGCGCTGCGGTGCCATGCCCGTTACTTCCATCAAATGCAGCAACATGTCGGGATCAGGTTTGGGCCGGCTTTCATCCGCGCAGCGCGAGGCTACGAAATGCGGCTTGAAACCCGTCGCACTGAAACCGCGCTCCAATCCCACACGCGGCTTACCCGTGGCCACCGCCAACAGATGACCCGCGCCATCCAGTACCTGCAATAGCACGGCAACCCCTTCGAAGGGGCGCAATTTATGCTCGCGCGGAAGATAATGCGCACGGTAATGTTCGAATAGCTCCGGTAGGCGCTCTGGCGGCAGTTCGGGTGCCACATATTGCAGTGCCGCCATCATCCCCATGCCGATGACGTGGCGGGCGTGCTCCTCTGGAGGCGTTGCAAGGCCCATGCGTGTGCACGCCATACGCAGTGTCTCGGCAATCAGGGATGCTGAGTCCATGAGGGTGCCATCCCAGTCAAAAACGATCAGGTCATAGCGCATGGGCGAGTGGAGTCAGGCGTTCGAGAAACTGGCTGAGCTCCTGGGGCAATGCTGCTTCCAGTTCGAGCGGCGCTTCCTGCACGGGGTGGATGAAGCGCAGTGAAGCCGCATGCAAAAACATGCGTTTCAGGCCTTGTCGCGCCAGCACCTTGTTCCAGGCAAAATCGCCATACTTGTCATCACCTGCGATGGGGCAGCCCAGATGGGCCAGATGCACGCGAATCTGGTGGGTCCGTCCAGTCATGAGCTGGGCCTCCAGCAGCGTGGCCTCTTCAAAACGCTGCTTGCGCCGAAAAATTGTCTGCGAAGCCTTGCCGTCCTCCCGCACCATGACCCGACGCTCCCCGGATTCGGTGAGAAACTTGTGCAGGCTCTCTTTGACCACCTTCTTCTCTTCCTTGAACTGGCCCCGCGCCAGCGCGAAGTAGCGTTTATCCATGACACCGGCCCGCATCATGTCATGCAGGGCCACCAGCATGCTGCGCTTCTTGGCAACGAGCAGTATCCCCGAGGTGTCGCGATCCAGCCGGTGTGCCAGTTCCAGAAAGCGGGCCTTGGGCCGCTCGGCGCGCAGTTGTTCGATCACCCCCAGGCTGATGCCGCTGCCTCCGTGCACGGCCACTCCCGCTGGTTTGTTCAGCGCCAGCAAGCCTTCGTCCTCATACAGGATGGCCTGGGCGATCGGCGCGGCGCCCCATTTGGGTGCATTGAGGGGCCTAGCCTTGGCAGGCGCCACTTCGACAGGAGGAATGCGGACCCGATCCCCGATCTTCAGTCGGTAGGTAGCATCCACGCGCCCGCTGTTGACGCGGACTTCCCCGCTGCGAAGGATACGGTAAATGTGGCTCTTGGGCACCCCTTTGAGCCGATTGAGCAGAAAATTGTCGATGCGCTGGTGATCGGCATCTTCATCGATTTCCTCCCAAAGAACAGAAGTTTTGCGCAATGAGGACATTTTATTTATAATCGTAAGTTGTTGAGTCTATTAGAGGTCGCCTCATCAAGCGGCCTAAAGATCCGGGCCAACTCAACCCGTTCTGAGCAGACTCGATAGCCCCGGATCAAAAGTGACATACCGGGTACCCTCCCGGCAAGCCGCTGGGCGTTCGACGAACAGTCACAATCGGTTAATTTCGCTCACCAAAAAGTAGCGATGGTAAGTTAGTTGCGCGCTGAAAGCATCATCTGATTTTTCCGCCCTGCCAGAAGCAGGGTGATGACGACAACACCGATCGAACCATTGATAGATAGAGAGTCTGACATTTTAGTTACATGAAGGCCCTATAGTTTATTCCCACCCGCGCCCCAGGCGCGAGCGTGGTTCGGTTTTGTCCTCCCGAAGCCTAAGCGCGCGGGGGTCCATTATGAAGCGCATGCTGTTTAACGCAACCCACTCCGAAGAGCTGCGGGTTGCCATCGTCGACGGTCAAAAACTGATTGACCTCGACATCGAATATTCCGGTAAGGAACAACGCAAGAGCAATATCTACAAGGCCGTCATCACGCGAGTGGAACCTTCGCTCGAGGCTGTTTTCGTGGACTACGGCACAGACCGCCACGGGTTTCTTCCTTTCAAGGAAATCTCGCGCGCTTACCTGCAAAACGAAGACGGCGAGTTTTCACGCAGCCGCATCGCAAGCCAGCTCAAGGAAGGTCAGGAACTCATCGTCCAGGTGGACAAGGATGAACGCGGCAACAAAGGCGCTGCTCTGACGTCCTTCATCAGCCTGGCCGGACGCTACCTTGTTTTGATGCCCAACAACCCACGAGGCGGCGGTGTCTCGCGCAGGGTGGAAGGCGACGAGCGCGCGGAACTTCGCGATGTCCTGGCCCAGCTTGAAGTGCCGGCCGGCATGTCCCTGATCGCTCGCACTGCCGGAATCGGTCGCTCGGTAGAAGAATTGCAGTGGGACCTCAACTACCTGCTTCAGCTATGGAACGCCATTGAGGCTGCCTCCCATGGGCAGAACGGCCCCTTCCTGATCTATCAGGAAGGCAGCCTCGTGATTCGCGCCATTCGCGACCTATTCCAGCCGGACATCGGCGAGATCCTGTTCGACACCGAATCCATTTATGACCAGGCCCGGCAGTTCATGAGCCATGTGATGCCGGCCAACGTTCACAAGGTCAAGCTCTACCACGACGATGTACCCCTGTTTTCGCGTTTCCAGATCGAACACCAGATCGAAACCGCCTATCGGCGTGAAGTCACGCTGCCTTCGGGCGGCGCCATCGTGATCGACCATACCGAAGCCCTGGTCTCGGTGGACGTCAACTCGGCCCGCGCCACGCGCGGCGCGGATATTGAACAGACCGCACTTAATACCAACCTCGAGGCAGCCGATGAAATTGCCCGACAGTTGCGGCTGCGCGACTTGGGCGGGTTGATCGTCATCGACTTCATTGACATGGAAAGCACGCGTAACCAACGCGACGTGGAAAACCGCCTGCGCGACGCCCTGCACTACGATCGGGCCCGCGTGCAAACCGGAAAGATCTCCCGATTTGGCCTGCTTGAGCTCTCGCGCCAACGCCTTCAGCCTTCGCTGGGTGAGACCAGCCATACGGCTTGCCCGCGTTGCCACGGCACCGGGTTCATCCGTGATACGGAGTCGTCTGCCCTGCATATCCTGCGCATCCTGCAGGAAGAAGCCATGAAGGAGAACACAGCCATCGTCCGGGCCCAGGTTCCTGTGGATGTAGCCACTTTCCTGCTCAATGAAAAGCGTGCTGACATCTACGCCATTGAGGCACGACTGAAAGTCCATGTTATGCTGATTCCCAACATCCACCTGGAAACCCCGAATTACTCGGTGTTACGCATCCGCCACGACGAAGCCAATCAGATGGAACTGACCGAAACCAGCTATCAGCTGGTGGAAGTCCCGGAAGAGTCAAGCGATCTCAAACCCCGCGCCGAGCGTCAGGCCCCGCCCAAGCCGGTGGCGGCTGTGCGGGGAATCACCCCGCTTCAGCCCGCGCCCATGAGCGCAGAACCTGCAGTAACGCCCGCGCCTGCTGCCCGGACTTACCAGGAAGGTACGCGTAAATCCTTCTTTGGCACCATTCTGGGATGGCTCAAAGGCTCGCCCAGCGAGGAGACTGCGCCCGCCAGGGCCGAGGCTGCGCCCGCTGCGCCGGCACGCCGTGAGCGTGGCGAGCAGAACAATGAGCGACGTCGCTCACGCGGAGGACGCGATCGTCACGAACGCGGCAACCGCAACGAATCGCGTGAAGGAGCCCAGGAAAACGGCGAACGGCCCCAACGCGGCGAAGGCCGTGGCCAGCAAAAGCCTCGCCAACCCCAGCGCGAATCCAAGCGTAACGAGACCCAGAGCGTCGAGAATGCCAGCCAGGCCGTGGCAGCACCCGTCGCGGCCGCCATCACGGCACCCCCTGAAGGTGGGCAGCCCGCACCGCGAGAAGGTGGCGGCAGAAGCCGGCGCGGCCGGCGCGGTGGTCGGCGGGATCGCGGTGGACGCGGCTTTAACGGCGCCATTACCCCCACTTTCGAGCGTGGCGACGAACAGCCCACCCAAGCCGTGGCGGAAAGCGTCATCGCAGAAGGACAAGGCGCCCTGCGCAACCCGCGTCAGCGTCGTCGCAGCCGCAATGAGACTTTCGACGAGACCCCAATAACGCAACAAACACCGGTGGAACGGCTGGAAATGCCTCAGCCCCAGGCAGAGTTCGACTTGGGAACTACGGCACCGGCACCAGCACCAGTACCCGTTGCCGAACCCATCGCCGTTGCCTCCCTCGAACCGCCAGTGCCTGCCCCCGCCCCGGTGTTCATCCGTACGCCTGAGCCGGTGGCGCAGCAACCCGTCACCGCGCCTGCAACCTCGCTTGCGACCGCCACCCTGGAAGTCCCGGCGGAAAGCGGATTGATCCTGGTTCAAACCCGCAAGGCAGCAGAGGTGGCCCCAGACGCCACCGAACAGGAAGCTCGGCCGGCCCGCCGTCGCACGCCCCGGTCCCGTCCGGCAGCAACCGCAGAATCCGGTCCCTTGGTACAGGTGGAAACGCAGCAGCGCAACGAATCGTAAGGTTTTCTACAAGGACAACGGATCTCCCATGAAAAAGCCCCTCTATCGAGGGGCTTTTTCATGGCGACAGGGCTTTGAAAACGGGGTGTTGTTACGCTGCTTTGTTGATATGCATCAATTGATTAGAAGATTCAATGAATCCTATGCAGGAGGTTTCTCCCTCCACGGCAGCAGCTTCCAGGCGTAGCCGTTGCCCGGCTTTCAGGGGCACGGACCAAAAGAGCACGGCACCACAATCGTGACTACGCAGCGCCTGCTGGACTGCCCATGTTTTGCCTTCCTGGGATTTGGCGCGGACCACCATAAATCGGGATGGATCAATCCCCGCTCGCTGCAGACGAAGCATGGGCATGGCGTAGGGAGGTGCCACCAATACTACCCACTTTCGCTTGCGGGTCATGCTGGCCAGGGAAGGTAAAAGGGCACTGAGTTCCTGATCGCCGCAGGAAGGCAGTTCGGTCACCCCGACAGGCCATGCATGAAGTGCCGTTTGAAGCTCGTGAACATTATATGAATCAATAAGTTGTACGCCATTATTGATGTTGCTGACAGAAAAGAACTGGCGCAATGTCCTTACCAGGGGAATCAGGTTTCGTGGCATGAATGGCATGGGTTAGTGACTCCAGTCGGATCGAATGATGCCTACGCCCAATCCCTCGATGACCAGCGCCTCATGCCGCAGGTCCACCTGAATGGGCTTAAAGTCGGGGTTTTCGGGAAGCAGCTCAACTTGGTAGCCGTGTTGCTTGAAGCGTTTGACCGTTACCTCCTCTCCAATCCTTGCCACCACGATCTGGCCATTCTGGGCCACTGCTGTTCGGTGCACTGCCAGAAGATCGTTGTCCAGGATCCCGGCGTCACGCATGCTTTCGCCACGCACCCGCAGCAAATAGTCTGCCTGGGGATGAAACATCTGGGGGTCGACCCTATAATGAGTCTCGACATGTTCAGCGGCCAGGATAGGGCTACCCGCAGCCACCCGACCCACCAGCGGAAGGCCGCCCTGATCCGGCAGGCGGATACCCCGGGAAGAACCCGCTACCAGTTCGATGGCGCCCTTCCTGGCAAGTGCACGCAGGTGGTCCTCGGCTGCATTGGGAGAACGGAACCCCATGGCTTCGCAGAGTTCCAGGCGGGTTGGCGGTACGCCTTCCCGTTCCATGTGCAGGCGAATCCAGTCGAGTATTTGCTGCTGCCTTGGGGTCAATGGGCTCATCGCATCCTCCATGACTGTATTTTTATACAGTATTGCGAAAAATGCAAGCCCTCTAGAATCAACCCATGAAAACGACCATGCCCACCCTATTCGTCGGTCATGGCAACCCCATGCACGCCATACTGCCCAGCCGCTATGCCGAAGCCTGGCAAGCCTTGGGGCAAACGCTACCGAAACCAGACGCCATTCTCGTGGTCTCGGCACATTGGTTTGTGCCGGAAGTGGCGGTAACCGGCATGGTACAGCCTCGCACCATTCATGATTTTGGCGGTTTTCCCCGAGCGCTGTACGAAACGCAATACCCTGCACCTGGCAATCCCCTGCTCGCGCAGCGTGTGTCCACGCTCCTGGCTCCCGTGCCTGTGCGTCAGGATCAGGAGTGGGGGTTGGACCACGGGGCTTGGTCCGTCTTGAAGCACCTCTACCCCGACGCCGACATTCCGGTCGTCCAGTTGTCCCTGGATTCTCGCGGCAACGGCAGATTTCACTACGATCTCGCGCGCCATCTTGCCCCCCTGCGAGATGAGGGGGTGCTCGTCCTGGGTAGCGGCAACATCGTACATCATCTGGGGGAACTGCTTTGGGAAGCGTCGGCAAGCCCCTACGACTGGGCCGTGCGATTCGATCAAAAGACAAGGCTGGCCATTGCAGCGGGAAACCACGAATCGCTGATGGCGCTTGATGCGCTGGATGCGGATGGGCGTCACGCGGTGCCCACCCCGGAACATTATCTGCCGTTACTCTATATGCTGGGCCTGCAGCGCAACACGGATCGGGTCAGTTTTCCGGTGGGCGGCATTGATTTGGGATCCATCAGCATGACCGCTGTTCTGATGGGATGACTCAGTGGCGTGAACCAAGGGTATCGGGTATGCCCAGGACCATGACATCCACCCCTTCCTCGTGCAATTCCTGCAATTCTTCCTGCGTGGCCACTCCGCGAATGTTGCGCACGGGAGCGTCCCCGTAGTGCACTTCACGGGCGACTTCGGCAAAGCTTTCACCCACATCCTCGGTATTGGCCAGGATATGCTGGACCACCTGCTGGCGCAGGGCGTTGACCAAGTCACCCGCGACCATCATCATGGGTTCCTGCATTTCCTCGCTTACCGCAACGGTTTCTGCCTTGCCGTGCACATAGGGCGCGGAAGGCAGACGGGTGATTTCCCTGGAGTTGCAGAGAGGGCACGAAACATGCCCATCTTCACGCTGGCTCTCAAAGCTCGAAGCGGATTCGAACCAGCCTTCAAACCGATGTTCCCGAGGACAGGCAAGATCATATACAACCATAATGGCATTTCTCTCCAATTGAACCTTACATGATACCACTTTTGCCAAAATCAAGCCCGGCGCCCCAGCCCCCCCATAAAAAGGGTTTTATCCGTGGCTATGACTGGGTAAAATGCTTCTTTTGCCGAACTGGAACCCCCATGCGCCCTTATACGCTGCCCCCCGTACTTGCCTTGCTCTCAGCATTGCTCCTTCCACTGGCCAGCCATGCTGGTGAAATACGGATCGGCCTGGCCGAGGCGCTTACCGGACCGGCTTCACAGTATGGCGTACCCATCCAGAACGGCTTCCTGCTGGCACGGGACGAAATCAATGCCAAGGGCGGCATCAATGGCGACAAGATTGTCCTGGTTGAAGAAGACGAGCGTGGCAAAAAGGAAGAAGCCATCAACGTCTATAAAAAGCTCATTTATCAGGACAAGGTGCTGATGATCTTCGGTCCCACCCTGTCCAACTCCATGTTTGCCGCCGGACCCATCGCCAACTCGGCCAAGGTGGTGGCCTTTGGCACCAGTAACACGGCCACCGGCATCACCGACATCGGCCCCTACATCTTCCGCAACTCACCCATGGAAGCTGACGTGGTTCCCGTTACCCTCAGGGCGGCCATCAAACACCTCAATATCCACAAAGTCGGCATCATCTATGGCAACGACGACGCATTTACCAAGAGCGGTTACGACGTGTTCAAGCAAGCCCTGGAGGATCTGCACATTCCTGTGGTAGACACGGAAACCTATTCCAAGGGTGATGTGGACTTCAAGGCCCAGTTGACCAAGCTGAAGGCGGCCGACCCCGACGCCATCATCTGCCCCTGCCTCTCCGAAGAAGGCTCCAACATCCTGCTTCAGTCCCGTGCGTTGGGCATCAAGCAGTCCTTCATTGGAGGCAATGGCTTTAATTCTCCCAAGCTTGTGGAGATAGCCAAGTCGGCTGCCGAGGGCACCATCGTGGGCTCACCCTGGTTTGATGGCAACCCCTCCTCGCAGAACCAGCACTTCATCGCAGCCTACCGCAAGAAATACGGCACAGACCCCAATCAGTTTTCCGCCCAGGGGTACGATGCGCTCTTTATCGTGGCCGAGGCTCTGAAGAAGATTAAACTGACGGGGCATCTGGATCAGGATCGACAGGCACTACGCGATGCCCTGCCCAACATCCAGATCGACGGCGCCACCGGAAAATTTGCCTTTCGCCCCGCTCCGCCGCACGCCGGCAAGCCCGGCGGCAATGACGCTAACCAGACACCCTTCGTCTACATCGTCAAGAACGGCAAGTTTGTCCTGTTGAAGTAGCATGCTGGCGCAACAGATCGTCAACGCGATCAGCCTTGGCAGTGTCTATGCCCTGTTCGCGTTGGGGTTTACTTTGGTTTTCGGCATCCTGGGTGTCATCAACCTGTCTCATGGTGGCATATTCATGCTGGGAGCCTATGCGGCATTACTGCTGATTACCTGGTTTGACCTGCCCCTCTGGATCGCCCTCCCCGCTGCCATGGTTTTTTCAGGTCTGGTGGGGCTGTTAATTGATGTGCTGATCTTGAAGCGCCTGCGCCGGCGCAACGCACCGCACCTCATGCCCATGATTGCCACTATCGGCGCCGCCATCCTGATGACGAGCCTTACGCAGGGGCTGTTTGGCTCGGAAGCCCGGCGCTTTCCCGTGGAATGGTTCAACGATGAAACCCTGAAACTGGGGGCCGTTACCATCCCCTTGTTGCAGGCGGGCATCACTACCCTGTCCCTCGTGCTCATGGTATTGATGATGTGGGTCCTCAAACGGACCCGCCTTGGCCAAGCGTTACGGGCCATGGCGGAGTCGCCTCGCGCAGCCGCCCTGCTCGGCATTCCAGTGGAACGCCTGTTCCACCTGACAAGCTTTATCGCCGCCGCCTTGGGCGGTACCGCAGGCATACTGATTGGGCTGTCCTTCAATGCCATTTCCCCTTTCATGGGCCAGCCCATGCTGCACAAGGGCATTGCCGCCATTATTCTGGGCGGACTGGGCGACGTACGGGGGGCGGTCCTGGGTGGCCTCTTTCTGGGTATCACCGAAGTCTTTGCCGTGACCTTTCTTTCCAGCGAATACCGCGATGCCCTGTCTTTCGGTCTGCTGTTTCTGATGCTGCTCTGGCGACCGCAGGGGCTCTTCGGCGCCTCGGCCACACGGAGCGCCTGATGGACTGGTCATCCTGGTGGGCCACCTATAGCACGCTGGTCCTCAGTATCGGCGTGTACGGACTGATGGCGCTTTCCATCTACCTGACGCTCTCCTGTGGGCTGCTCTCGCTGGCCAACGCAGCCTTCATGGGCATCGGCGCCTATGTCAGCGCCGTGAGCACGCTGCAATACAGCCTGTCCTTTCCTGCCGCACTGCTGTTGGGCGCCTTTGCGCCAGCCGGCGTGGCCCTGATCATTGGCGTCCCCGTACTGCGCCTGTCGGGCGTCTACCTGGCCATGGCCACCTTGGGTTTTGGTGAAGTGATCCGGGTCGTGGCGCTCAACCTCGAGGTCACGGGCGGCCCACTAGGACTGAACGGCATTCCGCTCCTCACGGAGTGGTGGCATGTACTTCTGGCCGTGGTGCTGGTGCTACTGCTGCTGCAATCCCTGCGCCACTCCAGGATTGGCCGTGCATTCGAAGCCATTCGCGAAGACGAGACTGCGGCCCGGCTGATGGGCATTGCCACCCATCGCATCAAGCTGCTGGCCTTTGTCCTGGGTGCTGCCATTGCAGGCCTTGCAGGGGGCCTCAATGCACATTACACCTTCACCCTGAGCCCCGGCAATTTCGGATTCGAGAATGCGGTGGACATCCTCACCATGGCGGTCCTGGGCGGCATCCAGGGGCTTGTCGGCCCCTTGCTGGGCGGCGCCATCATCACCCTCCTGCCGGAGTTGCTGCGCGGGCTGCAGGAATTTCGCATGGCCGCCAACGGCGTGATCCTGATCGCCGTGGTCCTGTTCCTGCCACACGGCATCTGGGATCCCCGACGCCTGCGACGCTGGCTGAAGAAAAGGTCGAAACATGCTGACGCTTGACCGCATTTCCCGACGTTTCGGTGGCGTCACGGCCCTCGATCAGGTCAGCCTGAAGGTCCCCACAGGCCAGGTATTCGGCCTGATCGGCCCCAACGGCGCGGGGAAAACTACCGTATTCAACCTGATTACCGGATTGTTCCCCCCCTCTTCCGGGCAGATGAGCTTCCAAGGGCAGAGCCTTATTGGCCTGCCTCCTCATCGCATCGCCACCCGCGGCATTGCCCGCACATTCCAGAACATCCGGCTGTTTTCGGAGATGTCATTGATCGACAACGTCATCGTGGGCATGCATGCACACCTCGATTATCCCGTATGGGATGCGGTGTTGCGCACGCCACGCTTTCGGAGATTGGAGCGCAATGCACGCGTGGATGCGCATCAATTGCTGCAACGGGTAGGTCTGGGCAATCTGTCTCAGGAACTGGCGGGCAACCTGTCCTACGGCAATCAGCGCAAGCTGGAAATCGCCCGGGCCCTTGCCACGCAACCGCGCCTGCTGTTGCTCGACGAGCCCGTGGCTGGCATGAACGCAACTGAAAAAAACGCTGTGATGACGCTAATCGAAAGCTTGCGCCAAGATCACCTGACCGTTTTCATGATCGAACACGACATGCGTTTCGTCATGGGGCTGTGCGATACTGTGGCCGTCCTCGATTTTGGACGCATTATTGCAGAAGGTTCCCCTTCAGTCATCCAATCCAACCCGGCCGTCATCGAAGCCTATCTGGGGCAGGAGGACACCGCATCGTGAGCAAGCCCCTGCTGCAACTCGAACAGCTGTGCGTATCGTATGGGCACGTGGAGGCCGTCAAGGACATCACCCTCGAGGTTCACCCCGGTGAAATGGTGGCCTTGGTAGGTGCCAATGGTGCTGGCAAGAGCACCACGCTACTGGCCCTGTCCGGAGTGATCCGACCGACATCCGGCCGGGTGATCTGGGAAGACCAGGACATTACGCGCTGGAGCCCGCATCAGCGTGTGTCGGGGGGATTGGTGCAGGTGGCTGAAGGCCGGGCCATCCTCAAAACCCTGACCGTGCGGGAGAACCTGGAACTTGGAGCCTACTCCCAGCCCGGCAAGCCTGATCTCAAGCCGACCTTTCAGCGCTTTCCCATCCTCAAGCAGCGCGCCAACCAGTTGGCCGGCAACCTGTCGGGCGGTGAACAGCAGATGCTGGCCATCGGTCGCGCCCTCCTCGCCCAACCGCGCCTGTTGATGCTGGACGAGCCCTCCATGGGACTTGCCCCTCTGATCGTGCGGGAGATTTTTGCGATTCTGCGCGAAATACACCAGCAGGGCATGACCATACTGCTTGTGGAACAGAATGTGCGACAAGCCCTGAAGCTGGCCGACCGCGCCTATGTCATGGAGACCGGCAGCGTGACCCTGGGTGGCGTAGCCCAGGATCTGATCAACGATCCCAGGATCGTCGCTGCCTACCTGGGCGGCTGAAATCCGTTTCAATTACAAATAAATCGACAGAAATTCCAGCGTCCTGCCCCGGGCCAATGCGGCAGCCGGCTGATTGTAGGCTGCACGCGACCAGCAGTTGAATCCATGGCCCACGTCCGGGTAGGACTGCACCCAGGCATCCGGATGAGAGGCAAAGGTTCGCGAGACCGCTTTGGCAGCACTGGCTGAAATCAGATGGTCCTGCTCTGCAAAATGAAACAGCATTGGGCATTTGATACGCGACTCCTGGTCCAGTCTGTCCTCAATGCCTGCACCGTAATAGCAGATGCCTGCATCCACGCTGCCGCTTGCTGCCAGCAGGTAGGAGAGCAGGCCACCCATGCAGTACCCAAGGCCAGCCACTTTTCCCGTCACTTGGGGCAGCCTTTTCAAGGCAACCGTACTGGCAGCAAGGTCCTGCACCGCACTGTCGAAATTCAGATTCCCCTTCAGGGCACGGGCACGCACCATGGATGCCTCGTCGTACCCCAGTTCAACCCGGGGTTGATCGCGCCAGAACACATCGGGCGCCAACACCACATAACCGTCCATGGCGTATTGATCTGCCACGCCGCGAATATGCTCATTGACCCCGAAAATTTCCTGAATCAATAAGATCCCGGGACCCTTCCCAGTGGGGGGCAGGCTGAGGTAACCCTTGAAGATTCCGCCATCATTGCTCGCAACATCAATCCACCGACCGTTCATCATGACTCCTGTACAAGGGGAATGAGGCACGAATTCTACACCGACGACCACGACCAAATTTTGACAATTTATGGCGTTGATCCTGGCACTCCAGTGGCAGTGAGGCCTTCACAATGTCGGGATGACATCAGCCCTTCTCACGTTGCAACGCGTATTTGGATATCCCACTTTTCGTGGCGCACAGGAGGCCATCATCACTCATCTCATCGCCGGTGAAAACGCCCTGGTACTGATGCCTACCGGCGGTGGAAAATCCTTGTGCTACCAGATTCCGGCATTGCTGCGCCCCGGGCTTACACTGGTGGTGTCTCCCCTGATTGCGTTGATGCAGGATCAAGTGGATGCCCTGCGCCGTCGCGGCGTGCCCGCTGCCTACCTTAACTCCAGCCTTGCAGCGCATGAAGCCCGGCAACTTCATGGTGCGTTGCTGGCCAACCGACTCAAGCTGCTGTATGTCTCTCCAGAACGGTTGGCAAAATCGAACTTTCTCACTCTGTTGGACCAACTGCAGGTCCGCCAACAGTTGTCCCTGTTTGCCATAGATGAGGCGCATTGCATTGTGGAATGGGGACACGATTTCCGTCCCGAGTATCGTGAGCTTCACCTGCTTCATCAACGCTACCCCAGCGTGCCTCGTGTGGCGCTTACAGCTACGGCAGATCCCGACACGCGTAAGGAAATCCTGGAACAGCTGCAGTTGCGAGCAGACCAGCAGTTCATTGCCAGCTTCGATCGCCCCAACCTGCACTACTGCATCTGCCCGAAATTCAGCCCAGGCGCACAGATCGAGACTTTTCTCCTGGAACGGCACGCACGTGCGAGCGGCATCATCTACTGCCAGTCGCGGCGTCAGGTTGAACATACGGCGTTATGGCTGCATTCGCGAGGATGGCACAGCCTGCCCTACCATGCCGGACTGGGAATGAACTTGAGGGAGCGCCACCAACAGCAGTTTGTGGATGAGACCGGGGTCATCATGGTGGCTACGGTGGCCTTTGGCATGGGAGTGGACAAACCCGATGTGCGCTTTGTCATCCACCTCGACTGCCCACGAAGCCTTGAAGGTTATTACCAGGAAACAGGTCGAGCAGGTCGAGATGGCGAGCCCGCAGAGGCCCTGTTGCTCTTCCATTCAGCAGATCTTGTGTCTTTGCGCCTGCGCATCCAGCAATCGCTTCGATCATCAGAAAGACAGGCGGTCGACCTGCACAGGCTCGAGGCCCTGGCGCGATATTGCCAGTCTGAAGACTGTCGCCGGCGCACCTTGCTGCGGTACTTTGGTGAAGACCACGTGGGACACTGTCACACCTGCGACAACTGCAACCCGGACTATCGCTCCTGGGGCGGGCCGGAACATCGCAACCATGCCGTCACGTTTGCCACCGATCGATTTACCCCCGGAATCAGGCGAACCCGGTAAAATACCGGGTTCGCCCGGGTGGTGAAATTGGTAGACACAAGGGACTTAAAATCCCTCGGCCTAAACAGCCGTGCCGGTTCGATTCCGGCCCCGGGCACCAGTACAGCTACTTGTAGACGCCACACCCTATGATCATGTTATCCACCTTGCGGATGAATGATGTCTTGTTTTCCACAACGCCCGACTCAGGGTTGTTGAACATGTAATCCTGCCATCCGCTACCCTGAGCATTGGCAATCTCGATGCGTTCGCGGATGAATAGCTTGCCGTTGGCATCCTTGGCATCAATCATCGACTTTCCCACCAGAGATGGATTTCCGCCATGGGCCAGCACCTTTCCGCCCAGATCGTACACAAAAAGATAAAGATCACGCTTAATGAACTCGCCAACCGGGTCTGCGAAGTCGGCAAAGGCCTTCTGCACACCCTTGGAAGCAATCAGCGCAACACCCTTGTCCACCAGTTGCTGTGCATCGTTGGCAGTGCCTCCGCTGAAGAGACTGATGGCTTCCTTGAGCCTGCCCGAAACGTCACCAAGGGTTTCTGCTTCGTCTGCCATTTGGCCAATGCTGGCGTTACTGTCCTGCGCCATAAGGGAAATGCGCTCTATGTTTTCAGCAATCTGGTGGCTCGCCACCGTCTGTTCCTGCACGGCGCTGGCTATGTCGTGAACCATGGCAAGCACATCCCTGGAGCCACTATTTATGTCCGCCAGGGCATTGCCAGCACGGGAAGCCAGTTCAACCCCATGCCCAACCTGGGATGAACCTGCACCCATCCTGCCCACGGCGCTTGCCATGCTGGACTGGATGGTGTTGATCATGCCCGTGATTTCTTCAGTCGCCCCTGCCGTGCGTTCCGCAAGCTTGCGCACCTCGTCGGCAACGACGGCAAAACCCCGACCCTGTTCGCCTGCACGCGCGGCCTCGATTGCCGCATTGAGCGCCAACAGGTTGGTTTGGTCGGCAATCTCCTTGATCACCCTGACGATGGAGCTGATCTCTGCAGTACGCTGACTGAGGGAAGTAATTTCCTGCGTGGCCTGATTAAAGGAGTCTGCAATCCGCGTCATCTCTGAAGAGGCATCGCGAACCACCTTTTCCCCCTCGGTAGAAAGGTCGCTGGCCCTGACGGACAGGCCTTCCGCATCGTTGGCGTGACCGGCAACCACAGAAATGCTGGTACTCATCTCCTCTACTGCCGCTGCCACGCTGGAGGCTGCATCCGTTTGCTGCTGCGAGAGTTTCGTCACCTGGCGCGACGTATCGGAGAGCTTGGCCGCGGCTTCCGCCACCATGACGGCCCCACCGGAAATCCGCGCAATCATCCGCTTGAGGTTTTTTCTCATTTCGTTGAAGCGGGAGGCAACGTCACCCAATTGATCCTTGGTCGAGGTTTGCACATGGGCAGCCAAATCGCCGTTGCTAAAGCGGTCTATGGCTGATGCGAAGGAGGAGATCGTCCCCGTGATGGAGTAGAACGTGCCTGCCAGAAAATAGGCGCCAAGCACGGCAGTACCCAGTGCAATCAGCGTCAACCCCTGGAGTCCTGAACTCAGCTTACCGAAGAAAAGGATATACACCAGAGCTCCGGGAGAAAGGAGCAGCAGTGCTCCAACAAGGAAAAATTTTGATGAAAAACTCAAGCCATCAACGATCTTGCAGGCCGGAGCCAAAATGGATTTCATTACCGGATTTCCTCCTTCATTACCATTCCTCGACGCGTGATTAAATGAATATCGGCAGAACCTGGGAGTTCTGAAGGTTGACTTCAGCATCGAAGGAAAAAGTCATTGTAACTTTTCTAAATGGATTGCGCGGCGAGGTGCGGGCCAGGCCATGCTTTTGGATTTCCGGGCATTTACGGTTTGGTTGCGGTACCATCAAGGGGAACTGGAATTTTCAATGCACACGACATTCAACGAATCATGCTGATTGGCGTACCAAAAGAAATCAAAGTTCACGAGTACCGCGTCGGCATGACACCAGACTCCGTCAGGGAAGCGGTGGCTCGTGGGCATCAGGTGCTGGTTGAAACAGGCGCCGGCCTGGGCATCGGCTGCGAGGATGCTGACTATATCAATGCGCATGCGCAAATCGCATCTGCAGCAAAAGAAATATATGACGCAGCCGAACTGATCGTGAAGGTGAAAGAGCCGCAATCCACCGAATGCGCAATGCTCCGCCAAAGCCAGACGATCTTTACCTATCTTCACCTTGCACCAGACCCGCAGCAGGCCGAGCTGTTGCGACACTCGGGATGCACGGCAATTTCATACGAGACGGTCACCGACGATCACGGTGGCTTGCCGTTGTTGGCGCCCATGAGTGAGGTTGCCGGTCGCATGTCGATCCAGGTAGGAGCAACCTGGCTGCAAAAGCCCCCGGGAAGCCGCGGCATTTTGTTGGGCGGCGTACCCGGTGTAGCTCCAGCCCAGGTTGTAATCCTGGGTGCCGGCATTGCCGGTACCCAGGCCGCAATGGTCGCCGTGGGCCTGGGAGCCCGGGTTACCGTTTTTGACAAGTCACTGCCACGGCTTCGCAATCTTGACACCCTCTTTGGTAGCCGCATGAAAGCACTCTACGCCACTACCGAATCCATTGAAAAGGCTGTCATCAGGGCTGACCTCGTCATCGGGGCGGTGTTGATCCCCGGTGCTAGCACCCCCAAGCTGGTCAAAAGGATGCAATTTGCAAATATGCACCAAGGCAGTGTTTTGGTGGACATTGCCATTGACCAGGGGGGATGCTTCGAAACTTCGCGGCCGACCACGCATCAGAACCCTACTTTTGAAGTGGACGGCATCATCCACTATTGCGTGGCAAACATGCCCGGCGCCGTGCCCCGAACATCCACCTATGCGCTCAACCATGCCACTCTGCCTTTTGTGCTGGCCCTTGCTGACAAAGGCTGGAGGAAAGCCTGTCGGGAAGACCCGCACCTTGCGGCTGGAGTAAACGTGCACGCGGGGGCGATAACCTGCAAAGCTGTGGCCCAGGCACTTGGCACCCACTACGCGTCAATCGATACATTCATCCCCTGAAACCAGGTTCCACCCTGATTTTTTGCCCGCTGACCATGCTCATTCCAAAAACATGAAACAAGTGATGATCGTCACCGGAGGCGCCAGAGGGATCGGCGCAGCCACGGCACGCCTTGCTGCCGCAAGGGGATATGCCGTATGCATCAATTACCACCGCAACCAGGGTGCGGCAGACGCGGTGGTCGCATCCATCACCGCAAATGGCGGCGTCGCCATGTCAATCCAGGCCGATGTCGCCATCGAAGGCGAAGTTGTCGCCCTATTTGAGCAGGTTGATGCAAAGTTGGGTGGCATCACCGCCCTGGTCAACAATGCAGGAATACTGGAAAGTCAGTCCCGTGTCGAAGACATGGGCTTTGAGAGGGTCAACCGGACGTTTGCCGTCAACGTGACCGGAAGCTTCATGTGTTCGCGTGAGGCAGTACGACGAATGTCCACCAGGCATGGAGGCAACGGCGGAGGCATCGTCAATGTTTCATCCCGGGCCTCCCGACTGGGGTCCCCCGGCGAATACGTGGATTATGCCGCCTCCAAAGCGGCGCTGGATACCCTGACCATTGGTTTGGCGAAGGAAGTTGCTGCGGAGGGAATTCGTGTGAATGCGGTATGTCCGGGCGTGATTTATACCGAAATCCACGCCAGCGGCGGTGAACCCATGCGGGTGGATCGCCTCAGGGAGAGCGTTCCAATGAAACGCGGCGGTCAGCCTGATGAAGTTGCCAAAGCCATACTTTGGCTGCTTTCAGAGGAGTCATCCTATACGACAGGCGCATTTATTGACGTTTCCGGTGGGCGATAGTTGCAAGACATTTGGCATAAGACGGCCATTAACGCCGCTCGAGATGGGTTCTGGACGCGGCCTGCGCCCAGTTCAAAAAGTGGGAATAAGGAGGAACAAAAATCATTGCACATGGAAAATGGATGCACCCGATTCAAGGGACATCTGTTCAGCCATGCGGTTCGGATGGAGCAGTTAGGCGGCCCGTTGAACCAGCTCACCCCGTCGTAATCGAGATTCCATTCAATTCACCAGCAAGGGACGCAGGAGAAAATGACCATGGCCAGGACGAATCGCAAGATGCTCCATATTTTAGTTGCCCTGCTCAACCTGTTGATGGCAGGCATTGCCTCAGCCGAAAACGAGGTCCCTGACGTCATCACGGCATTCGAAGGAGCGAGACTCATCACCGGCACAGACAACCCGCCGATCGAACATTCTGTTTTCATGGTCGTCAACGGCACGATCACTGCTGTTGGCAGACAAGGCACGCTCATGATCCCGCCCAGCGCCGTGCGCGTTGACCTCACCGGCAAAACCGTAATGCCTGCACTTGTGGACGACCACGTCCACATGGGGTACCGCAAAGGTAACAGCTTCTCGGCCGGAAATTACACGGCCGAGAACCTTCTGGACATCCTCGACCGTTTTGCATTCTTTGGTGTGGCAGCAATCCTGGAGACCGGTACGGGGCGCGGCGACCTGCCCTTCAAGGTCCGCCCGGATGCCAACGCTGGCGCACGTTACCTCACCACTGGCAGCGGCTTCGCCATGCCCGCCGCAGGCCCTGCCGGCCCCATGCGCGATTCGATCTACGGGGTCACGACCGAAACGGAAGCGCGCAACTATGTTCGTGAACTTGCTGCCCACAAGCCCGACATGGTGAAGATCTGGGTGGACGATCGCAACGGCAAGGTGGAAAAGCTCAAACCTGAGCTTTACCGGGCGATCATCGACGAGGCCCACCGACACCACCTCAAAGTAATGGCGCATATCGTCTACCTTGCCGACGTGAAGGATCTTCTAAAAGCTGGTGTCGATGGATTCGCCCATATGGTCCGGGACAAGGAGGTCGACGAAGAGCTTCTGGAACTCCTGCGGGCACGGCCGAATGTGTTCTTTCTTGAAACGCTATGGGGAGAACGGCGTTCAATTTACATGTCACGACCCGCGTGGGTCGACGACCCCATGCTGCGTAACATCTACACGGACGACGATCTGAAGGAACTCGCTGGACAGTTCTTGCCCGATCCCACCGTCAATCCCCAGGCGCTCGCTCGTGCCCGCGCCATGGCGCAGATGAGCCTGCACAATACGGCAATACTCCAGGCAGCTGGAGTGCGACTGGGACTCGGTACGGATACAGGTGGGTTGAATGGAGGCCAATTCTTCGGGTTAGGCACGCACGTTGAATTGGAAATTCTCGTCACTCGCGCCGGACTTACCCCCATGCAGGCACTGGTCATTGGCACCCGAAACTCGGCTGCGATCCTGGGACTTGACCAGCTTGGCACAGTGGTCCCGGGGAAAAGCGCGGATTTCATCGTGCTGGATGCCAATCCCCTGGATGACATTTCAAACACGCGCCGTATCGCTCGAGTCTACCTGCGCGGCAGGGAGGTCCCGCGAAATGCCTTGAAGGCCAAATGGGCCACTCAGTGAAATTAAGGCTTTGATCAGCTGGGAACGCACATCCTGGCGATATCTGCCGCGTTCCCCAGTTTTTCAACATTCCAGCAAAGATCCATTACCTTCCGAATCGCAGGGCCTGGCAATATGCCATCGGCAAGATCAGAAAACTTGGCTTCCAGCGCCTGATCACTCATCGGCACTTCAAGGCTTCCGATTGCATGCTGAATGTGGCGCTCGAGGATCCGCCCGTCTTTCAGTACGATCACCATGTCGACCTGGGAAGTTGCTATCCCAGTGGTGATCACCGGAATAATTTTTCTGCGCAACGCAATGATGGCGGGGTCGGAGACGGCACGGTCACTGAACTGCTTTTCGCCAGCAGCCCCCTCCACCAGAGCAACTGCGACAGCATGGTAAACGCTGAACTTCCCCTCGAGTCCGGATTGCGGATTCTTTTTGCCAGTGAGTTCAAGCACCAGGGGGTTGACCTTGATCTCGACGCGCTCGATCTGATCAGAGTTGAGATGGTTCTCGTTGCGCAGTTGAATTGCAGCATCGATTGCAGGATGCAACACGATTCCACACGCAAACGGCTTGTATGAATTGAGTGCAGCCTCGTAGTGCAGGCCCAGTCCCTCCGTAATTTCCCTGAAGTTCTGTTTTGTGCTGATGGTATTGGCCCATCCGCGCTTCGCCTCAATCATGCCATTCGAGCTCGTAAAATTTTTTTCTGCAAGCAGTGCAGCAAAGATGCCGTTGCTGGCAGCACGGCCTGGATTGAAGCTCTTGTTCATCGAACCGAAGGATTCCCTTAACCCCACGGGCTGAGAGGCCGCCAATCCAAGCGCCCATACCATCTGCTGTTCATTCAAGCCCATTAACTTTCCTGTAGCCACGGCTGCGCCAAAAACGCCGGCAGTGCCCGTAATGTGCCAACCCGTATCAAAATGGTTGGGGTAGACCGCGTTGCCGATCCTGCACTCTGCCTCAACGCCAAGAATCAGGGCATTGAGAAAGTCCCTGCCTGAAACAGGCTCCAATTCAGAAAATGCCATAATTGCGGATGCCACTGGGCCCGCCGGATGGATGATTGTTTTGAGATGGGTATCGTCATAGTCAAAAATATGGCTCGATACACCGTTGATGAAAGCAGCGTTCATGATATCGAAGCGTTCGAGGCGCCCCAAAATCGAGGCCTGGGGCGGACCCGAGAAGGGCTCCAGCGCCGAAACTGCGATATCCACCGTTTTATGGCGTGAGCCGCCCACCGTCACACCAACCCAGTTCAGCAGGGTTCTCACCCCTTCTTTGCGCACACCTTCCGGAAGGTCTTCGTACCTGGCTGTCACCACGTAGCGGGCGAGAATTCTCGTCACTTCCTGTGGTGCCTCCCCTGCCCCATGGACAGGCTTTTGAGTCTCGGCTAAGGCAGTTTGAATCGGGCCCGTTTCGGAAGTTGACCCGACAATGACGGGAAGCAACGCGGCAAAACGCAAAACCGATCTGCGGTCAGTGAATGGCATGAAGTGTTCTCCGATAGGAAAGCCGCTTGTCCTAGTGTTGCGCAGCACCCAGATCGCGCAGGTTTTGTCCTGCGATGCGGGCAACCTTGCTTTCCGGATTGGTGAAACGCTGCAGGCCGATTTCAATTTTCCCGACACTCAGCCGCGTTGCCGGTGCATTGCCGATAATGAGCTCGGTTAAGGATTCCGCATCTAGTTTTAATGTTTCTTCAGGACCATAAACCCTTTGTTCATGGCCCCCGTCACGGCGATAGATGCTCACCCAGGTGGCAGCAGAAAAATTCAACTGGAGTTCGGCCTTTGCCGACCTTTCGGAAGCGGCATGCGGAGCCACTGGATTAGCTACCCGGGGCTGCACGCTGTCGGTTTTCGCTGGTATCGGCTTTGGTACCGGCTTGGGCTGTGGTGGCGGCGTTTGCGTTGGTGTTGGTGCTGGCGTCGTTGCAACAGGAGGAGCGACAGCTTCCACCGGAACGGCCAGTGAAGGGGGAGCAGGAGGCGCCTCGCGATCATGGGAACCGTACCTGGCCATATAAGCCAGGCCGAATGAGATGACCGCCAGGATGGCCAGGGCCCAAAAAAGCGGACGCCCCACCAGAAAATTGCCCTTGACGGTGGAAGGTGGCTGGCCAGTGGCAGCAACAGGGGTTGCTGCGGGTGCAACCTCAAGCATCCGCGGTTGCGCCATCTTTACCCCAAGAAAAGCAGCATATTTTCTTGCTGCTAGCACATAGTACTGGGGGTTATAAAACGATTTCAGGCTGCGGGTTTCGAGGCAGTTGATCTGATCGGCTGACAGCATCAACTGGTACGCCACTTCCTTTCGGCTCAGTCCACGAGCCTGGCGCGCCTCTTCCAACTGCCTGCTGATCTGCTGCGCGCAGTCCAGTTCTGTTTCGATGTCCGTACGCGCAATCATGTTTCAGGATCCTCGCGCTATTGTTTGGTACCGATCCAGAAAAAGCCGGTTGTGCCTGCTGCATTGAGCGCCGCGGTATAAAGCCGGATCAACCCACTCTCACTGTTGAGAACCGCAATCCCGGTAGCGCTACCCACGCCGGCCGGCGTGCAGTTGGCTCCCGTCAGGGTCAACGAAATATTAAACACGTTTTTCCCTGAAGCCCTGGGCGTGGCAGTTCCACTGATGGCGCAATTAGTCGAAGTTCCCGAGATGGCGCCTGTTGAGGACAGGGTCATGGTCACAGGCGCACCGCCATAGGTGTATACCCCACTGTAGGTTCCGGCCAGGGCAGAGAGGTTAGCAGGAGTGTTGTAGCTCGTCAGATAATTGGCCGAGAACGCAGTGTACTGGAAGAGGTTGACCACGGTGGTTCCGGTAATCGCGCTTTGTGCAATAAACAATCCTGTCATGACGCCGCTGCTGGCCGTATTGGCGGCCACGTTGAATTCCAGCAGGTTGGCTGAGATGCCTGCACCAGACTCCAGCATGGTCCCATGGTCAACGGTCAATGCAATGCCCGCCGCCGTGGTAAAATTGTAAAATTCGCCGGTTTCAAGGATGATGTTCAGTTCGGAACCGCCCTGTGCCGTTGTGCCTTGGGCAATCCCCTGAGCCTGGAACACGCCTGGTATTGCCGTGTCCCCACCACCTCCTCCACCGCCACCGCAACCCGAAACCATCAAAGCGACCAAGGCCACAAGAAATCCTTTAAAACCTTCCGTCATTACCCCACTCCCCATCGTTCAGCAAATCAAACATTGACACTTTGGCGTGCAAATCGAGTGTCATAGTATATTGAATATGGCCTGATGCATAATGGGGCGGTAATCCCGGGAGTTTTCCATGAGCCTTCCTGCATTTTCCTTTGCGGAAATTGCCACGCAACTGTGGATGAAGTTTCTGCTGGTAGCCCTCTTTGCCTTCATCGTGGGCCTGGAATTTCGGGAGTATCTCGCCAAGCGCGAAGACCATCTCGCCATCGGTTCTGCCAGGACGTACACGTTTGTGGCAATTCTTGGCTTTGTCCTGTACAGCCTGGACCCCGGTTTACGCCTCTACATCGCCGGTTTTGTTCTTCTCGTGGTTCTGTTCGGCCTCTTCTATCAGCATAAGGTGCAGACGGGCCAGCTTGGCATCTTGCAACTCCTGATCGGCGCCATCGTCTATACCTTCGGTCCGGTCGCCCTGACCATGCCCTTGTGGTTTTTTGTGCTGCTTTTTGTCGCCAACATCTTCGTCCTGAGTGCAAAACCTTTGGCGCACCGGCTTCTGGAACACATGGACCAGCAAGAGTTGATCACGCTGGCCAAATTCCTTTTGCTCTCCGCAGTCATTCTGCCGCTGTTACCTCGGGAAGTGCTTCGCCCGGAAATCCCTGCCTCTCCCTTCCACATCTGGATGGCAGTCGTAGTCATTTCCTCCATTTCCTATGCGGGCTACATCCTGCGGCGCTATGTATTTCCACACCGTGGTTATTTCATTACGGGAATTCTGGGTGGCCTGTATTCCAGTACGGCAACCACGGTTGTCCTGGTACGCGTGGATCGCACCAACCCGGTTCCCAACCGCACCATGCAAGCTGCCGTGCTTGCAGCTTCCGGGATGATGTACCTACGACTGCTGCTGCTGGTGTCCCTGTTCAGTCCAAGCTACCTTGTCCTGACGACCCCGCCGCTGGTACTGTTTGGGATCGGCTCTTTTGCGCTCGCCGTCTACTTTGCGCATCTCGGAGCCAAAGAGCCTCTTGTACCCGCAGAGCGGGCCGCGGGCAACCCCCTGGCATTTGGCACGGCATTTCTGTTTGCCATCCTGTTCGTGGCGATGATCTTCCTGACACGCGTCATCGCTCTCGAATTCGGGTCCAGCGGGCTCAAGGCACTTTCCTTTGGCATTGGCTTTACAGACATTGACCCTTTTGTAATGTCCCTGCTCAACGGTGCCTACCCGGTAGTGACCCCTTCCCAACTGTCCGGTGCGCTGCTGATCGCGGCCGGCAGCAATGACCTCCTGAAGGGAATCTACGCCATCACGCTGGGTAACCGGAGCGCCAATCGCTCGGTCATGGCGGCTCTGTTTGGCGTCGGGGTGCTGACAATTGGATACGGTCTTCTCTTATTCTGAGCGAACCGCTCATGTCGGGTTTGCGTGGCTCCATGCCAGCGCCGCAGCTCCCAGCATGCCGGCGCGATCCACTGCAGTTGAAGGGCTCACCCGGATGCGGCCACGCAACGCGGGGATCAATGCACCCTCCAAGTGCTCCAGAAAAGCCGGTGCCATGAGCGACCAGGATCCGCTCAATCCGCCGCCGATCACAACCTCTGAAACATCCACAATCTTCAGCACATGTGCCAGCGCCACGCCAAGGAACATGGCGGCCTGCTCAAATGCCCCCATGGCCCGGGCGTCACCCTGGCGGGCTAATGAGGCAATGGCCTCGGCATCCAGACTTACCTGCTTCGACGCCGCATAATTCAGGACGAGTCCTCCGGCAGAAGCGTACTGCTCCAGACATCCGCGGTTGCCGCAGCCGCAGTGCCGCCCTCCCGGGTCGACAATGAGGTGTCCTAGTTCCATGGCCACGCCATGTTCCCCCGAATAGGGCTTTCCGTGCAGTATCAAACCGCCGCCCACCCCCGTGCCAAGCCCCACGTAGAGCAACGAGCCCGGCCTTGGCTGGAGCAGAAGATATTCGCCGTAGGCTGCGGCCAGCGCATCATTCTCCAGAATCACCGGTAATCCCAGGTGCGCCGTCAGCGGGGCAATGAGATCAGCATTCAGAAGGCCCGGCAAGTTGGGCGACAGGGTCACGACCCGGGTGTCGGGCGCAATGAACCCAGGAAACCCAATGCCCACGCCTTGCACCTTGGGATAGCGGGCACGAGCCTCACCGATGGCCTGCAGCAGGTTTTCGACGACGGCACCCAGAGCCTCCGAAGCAGAAAGTTTCTGGCAGATTTCAGTAAAACCGGTATGTCTGCGTGTGGTCCAGACCAGTTCGCGTCCCGACAGCACGCCCACGCGCAGGTTCGTTCCACCCACGTCAACCCCGATCAGGAAAGGCTCCTTCATGAATCAACTGTCAACCGGATGACCAGCGCTTCCTGCAATTGCCGGCATGGCCAGATCAGATGCAATGTCACGGCCTGCATGATCTTTTCAAAGCCTGCCTCGGACTGTGAAACGCTGAAACAGGGCTCGGATCGTAGCCTGCCGGTCTGGTTGCACGCCAGGGTCAGCGTGCCCCCCAGGATGTCGTCACGCAGGGTGATTTCGTCGCAAACCAGGGAATCGATGGGTTGTGCAAACCCGCCCAGAACCTTTCCAGCCACCTCAAAACGTCCGGCTGGGCCATCGCAACTGGGCATGGCCAGGTTGAGCGCCACTTCCAGGAGTCCTTCCGAAGGGGCGCCGAGTGCATAGGTCACCACCAGTGCGTTACGCTCAAGTGCAATCCGTTTGTGCAGGAGCGGCCCTGGCTCAAGGCTTTCAAAAGTCAGCACGGCCCCTGGGCCCTGTTCGGCTTGTGCGCCATATCGCAGTACCGCGGGTTCAGCCCCCTCGCCGGAGTAGAAGCGATCCATGAAAATGGAGCGGCGGATGCTGTCATACACCATGTCTTCAGGCAGGATGATGTGTTTGAAACTGACACGTTCGTGCGGATTGGCAAGACCTTCCCCGTTGTTCGCACTGGTCTGGTTGAGGGTGACCTTATGGTGATAGTGCTCGCGCTGACGCGTCAGCGTATCGCCAAAATTATGCTGCAAGCTGTAGCTATCCAGTTCGCAAATGTCCGCGGGACCGTCACTGCGCACCACGGCCTGCAGCAGGCCGTTTTGAAGGAAGGTCTCAGCATGGCCGTCAAGGTCGATATCACTGATCGAGCGCGAAGGTCGCGGCATGGCTGCATCGAGCAGGCCTTCCAGACGAACCAGCGCCCCATACACGGCGCGGCGTAGATGCGGCAAATAGAGCCCGCCGAACAGGCCGTGCCAATAGGCATCGTTGGCCTGGGCCTCATACAGGGCATCGCGCATCTGCACGGAGCGCTTGCCTTCGGAAAGCGCCGCAAGGCGGCTGGACAACTCCAGCATGCGCTTGTGCATCCAGTTGGACTCGGGATAGCGGGTCAGGAAGTTTCGCCAGATGCCGCCGCGCAAAAAGGCTTTTGCGGTGTCAAAGTGGCCCGCGTTTTTGCTTTCCTGGACCATGGCGGCGAAGCGGTTGGCCGCATCTGCCGGCAGAGTCCATTCATTCATCTCGATGTAGGAGGTAGTGGGCAAATAGATTACGCCGCGCGTCGTGGCCGCAGCATGATAATCGCAGTAGCGCATGGGCTGTACGATGCTGGAATCGAGGACCCTGCGGATAAAGTCCTCCAACCAGCCACGCGTGTAAACCCAATCATAGGTTTCAGGCCAGATGCCGAATTTTTCAATGTCATCGAAATAGACGGCTGCATGGGATTCACCTTCCACAGCCATGCTTTCCAGATACTGCACGGCCTCGCTGGCCGGGGAAAATGGCAGGCGATAGCGCAGGGCTTCGGAGATGGGAAAGACATCCAGACGCTTGCCATCCTCTTCAGTGCTAAAAAATCCCGTCAAGTCGCGGCCTTCCTTGCCCGTGCACAGAAAATGGTAGTCATCCACTGTGACGTAATTCACCCCGCTGGCTACCAGTGAGGGGACCACTGTTGAATCCCATACTCTCTCGGTCAACCAGGCCCCCTGGGGGCGCTCTCCGAGGACCTGCTCCAGTCGCGCCGACATGAGATTGATCTGGCCAATGCGGTCGCGTACCGGAATGGCGGCCAACACGGGTTCGGTGTAACCCGCCCCAAAAAGCTCTGCCTGCCCTCGAGCCACCAGGAGTTTCAGAAGCTGAACGTCTTCAGGGTAACGTTGTGCCAGGTAATCAAATAACCAGCCGCTGACATGGATGGAAAATCGAAAATCCGGAAACCGTTCCATCATGTGCAGAAACGGCTGGTAGCAACGCAAATGGGCTTCATCCAGAACCTCGGCAAAGTTGCCCACCGGTTGGTGTGCATGAACGCCAAACAGCAATGCAATTTTCTTGGTCATAAGTCCAGTTACTCGGTGCCACGACGCATGGCGCCACCGGCATTGGCTTTGTCGCTGCCCATGCTGACAGGTTGCAGGAGCGCTTCAGGCACCTGCAGATGCAACAGCGCGTAGAGATTGCGTAAATTAAGCCGGTACAGCCTGTCAAAGGACTGGACGCTTTGGGCCACATTGTAGTCGCCAAACCACCAAAACCAATCCGAGCCCTCGCAGATGCTGAGCTGTCGGGTAGCCTGCTGGTATTCATCGGGTGTCAGAAGGCCGCTGGCCACCACGCGGTCGTAGTGCCGTTTGGCTTCGACCAGGAGATCCCAGGCCGCATTCTTGTCCGGATTGCCAATCCAGGTGCTGAACGTGCCATAGACCCAACTGCCTGAAACGAGGTTATCCAGCACTGGGACGGCGATCCTGGCCTCGCCCACGCATTCTGAAAAAGTGGTCGTGACGATAAACGGATGGGACTGCAGGGCCTGGTACAGGTTGCTCAAAAAATAATATCCGTTATAGGGATAGTATTCCCAGGCGTTCTCGCCATCCAGGATGATGCTGACCACGGGGTCGGATGCGTCATCGGTGGCGCCATAAATCCCCTCCAGGGCATTGATGAAATCGCTGACAGCATCGTAGCTGTCCCAGGTGGCGTATTCGAAGCCAATCTTGTCCGACAGGCGATCATCCCGAAAAAAACAGGTCAGTTCACCCTGGGCCGTTCGATAGCGATAAGGATGGTAGAGGTATGCCGAACGCTCGGGCAGTGGATCGCTTCTACCCCGGCTCAGGCTGTTGACCAGGACATTCTCCCCCGTGGCGCTCCACTGGCAACCCTGGCTGGCCAGCACTTCCAGCGCCGGGCCCGACACGCCCCCTTCTGCCGGCCACACGCCGCGCGCCCTTTGTCCAAAATAATGCATGTGACGCGCCAACCCGTGCCTGACTTGCTCCTGGGCACGCTGCAAGCCGCCGGGGTACTCCCGGGCGGAGGGCAAGGCAATTTCTGGCATGGCTTCGCGGGCCGAGCCAAAATCAAGCAGCAACGGCAGGATCGGATGATAGAACGGGGTCGTCGAAAGCTCGATGCGTGCGTCGTTTTGCAAGGCGCGATATCGCGGAATGATCTGCCTGATCAATTCGGCGATGAGCTCATACAGCGCCTTGCGGTCTGCATCCGTAAACAAGCTACCTTGCTTCATCAGGCGCTGCACCAGTTCGTTGGCACGCCGCACACTCTCACCCATCCAGGCCAGGTGGTACCACACCAGCAGGTCAGCCAGGTATTGGTGTGAAAGATACTGCTGCAGCTTTGGGTCCTGTTCGGTCAACCCGGTAAAGGTGCTGTACAAGCGATGATAAGCAGGAAATGGCTCGATCATCTTGGAGAAATTGCTGCGATAACAGGCGCCGAGGATCAGATCGCGTTCATCTTCAGTCAGATCGTCCATCGTGGTCCTTGCTAGCAAAGACAGCAAGGGATCGCGTAGCGCCCCGGTCTTGAACTGGTTGCAATAGTCCTCCAGCTGCTCCACCAGGGAGGGCACGAAGTTGACTACGCATGCCATGTCCGGGTGCTGCTCAAGGTGCCAGGCCATGTCCGTGTAATCCTTGATGGCATGGAGGTAGGTCCAGGGCAGTTCGAACCTGCCATCGAGGCTATTGCGGTAATCCGGTTGATGCATATGCCAGCACAGCACCAGGCGAAGTTTTCGGGAGGAGCTCACGGGATCAGGTTGGATATCGGCTTTGGTTGAGCATGTCCGGGGTAATCAGGGTCACTCCCTTTTCCGAAACGTAAAAACGTTTGCGATCCTGCTCTGCATCAAAACCCACCTCGAGGCCATCGGGAATGATGCACCCCCGGTCCACGATGACGCGCTTGAGCATAACGTGCTCGCCAATTCGCGCGTTGGGCAGGATGACGCTATCCTCCACACGGCTGTAAGCGTTTACATGAACGTCAAAAAACAATACCGAACGGCGCACGGAAGCGCCACTCACGATCGAACCACCGGAAACCAGCGAATCCACGGCGCAACCGCGCCGTCCTTCGTCATCAAAGACGAATTTGGCGGGGGGAAACTGTTCCTGGTAGGTCCAGATGGGCCAGGACTTGTCGTACAGGTTGAGGTCCGGGACGACCTTGGTCATTTCCATGTTGGCTTCCCAGTAGGCGTCAATGGTGCCCACGTCACGCCAGTAAGGAGCCGTTTCGGGTGCGCCCACACAGCTCTCGTCAAAGCGATGGGCGTAGACGCGATAACGCGGTACCAGCCACGGAATGATGTCCTGGCCAAAATCATGCCTGGAATGGGGATCGTAGGCGTCGCGAATCAACTGTTCATACAGAAACTTGGTATTGAACACGTAAATGCCCATGCTGATGAGGGCTTTCCCCGGCGCACCGGGCATGGATGCGGGTTGCTGTGGCTTTTCGTCAAAGGCGACGATGCGATCGCAATCATCCACCGTCATGACCCCGAAGGCTGACGCATCTTCCAGCGGCACGGTAAGGCAGGCAATGGTCATGTCTGCCTCAGCGCTGACATGCGCAGCCAGCATCATGCCGTAATCCATTTTGTAGATGTGGTCGCCCGCCAGGATGATGACATGCTCGGGGTTGTGCGAACGCAAGATGTCGATGTTCTGGAACACAGCATCGGCTGTCCCCTTGTACCATTCTTCCTGGATACGCTGCTGTGCAGGCAGCAACTCGACAAACTCGTTGAATTCAGCACGCATGAAGCTCCAGCCATGCTGAATATGCTGGATGAGGCTATGGGCCTTGTACTGGGTGACGACGCCGATGCGGCGTATGCCGGAGTTGATGCAGTTGGAAAGCGGAAAATCGATGATGCGGAACTTGCCGCCAAACAATAGCGCGGGTTTGGCGCGCCACTTGGTGAGATCCATGAGTCGGCTGCCCCTTCCTCCCGCCAGGATCAACGCCATCGCATTCTTGGTCAGCACGCTGATAAACCGCTCAGATGCGATGTCGCGGGGAAACATGTCTGCGCTCCTCAGAAAATATGATCATGAACGGACTGGCAGCGTGTTATTTTGAGACATTATAATTGATTTCATGCGGGTGTTTGCTCTCAGGCCTCGAACATGTCAAAAAAAATAGCGGACCCATTACAGCAGGCTATCCTGGAAGCCAGGCAGCACGACCCTTTCAGCACTCTGGGCCTGCACCACACAGGACAGGAGTGGCAGCTGCGCGTGTTTCTTCCGCATGCCAGCGCACTCGAAATTTTCACCACCCGATGGGAACGGGCATCGCAAATTCATGAACAGGGCCTCTATCTTTGGCGTGGCGCAACTGCGCCACCCTCACCGTGCCGCATACGCTACATGGAAAGAGGGCGCCAAATTGAAACATTTGATGTCTACTCTTTCCTGCCACTGATCAGCGACCACGATCTGTACCTGTTCCAGGAAGGACGCTTGCAACAACTCTACCGCGTTCTAGGGGCACACCCCTGCACGCACCAGAATGTGGCCGGAGTCCGTTTTGCCGTCTGGGCTCCCAATGCCGAGCGCGTCAGCGTGGTTGGTGAATTCAATCACTGGGACGGGCGACAACACACCATGCGCGTACGTAATGCAAGCGGCATCTGGGAGCTCTTTATCCCGGGTTTGCCGCTGGGTGCCCTGTATAAATTTGAAATAAGAAATCGTCAGAATGGTGCCATCATGGTCAAGACCGATCCCTATGGTTCGGCATTTGAACTGCGCCCAGGCACGGCTGCCCGAATTTGCAGCACTGGCAACTTTATCTGGAACGATGCAGCCTGGATGGAACAACGCTCCAGGTCGGACTGGCTTCATGCGCCCATGAACATTTACGAAGTCCATTTGGGCTCCTGGAAACAACCAGAGGGCCGGACTTTCTACAATTATCGGGAGCTTGCCGATCTGTTGCTGCCTTATGTTAAGGAAATGGGGTACACCCACATAGAATTGATGCCGATCAGTGAACACCCCCTCGATGAATCATGGGGTTATCAGACCACCGGTTATTACGGCGTGACAAGCCGTTATGGCGAGCCTGACGACTTTCGTGCCTTGGTGGACCGCTGCCACGGTGAGGGCATCGGTGTGATCCTCGATTGGGTTCCTGGCCACTTTCCGAAGGATGCCTTTGCCTTGGCCCGTTTTGACGGAAGCGCCTTGTACGAACACGAAGATCCCCGCCTGGGAGAACATCAGGACTGGGGCACTTACATCTTCAACTACGGCCGCAATGAAGTGCGCGGCTTTCTGATCGGCAATGCCCATTACTGGCTGTCCGAATTTCACATTGACGGACTGCGTGTGGATGCCTTGGCCTCCATGCTCTACCTCTATTATTCACGCAAACCCGGTGAATGGCTGCCCAACGCGTACGGTGGCAGGGAAAATCTCGAAGCCCTGGCGTTTATCCGCGAGGTCAACCTGATGGTGCACGAGCAGTTTCCCGGAGCGCTCACCATCGCCGAGGAATCCACCTCATGGCCCATGGTGTCGCGCCCCATCTACCTTGGTGGCCTTGGTTTTTCCATGAAATGGAACATGGGTTGGATGAACGACACCCTGCGCTATTTTTCCCGCGATCCGGTGCATCGTCGCCATCATCACCGCGACCTGACATTTTTTCAGCTGTATGCCTACACCGAAAATTTCGTCCTGCCCTTTTCCCATGATGAAGTGGTGCACGGCAAACGTTCCCTCCTCGACAAAATGCCGGGCGACGTGTGGCAGCGTTTTGCCAACCTGCGCCTGCTTCTGACTTATCAGATGACAAGCCCGGGGAAAAAACTCAATTTCATGGGTAATGAGTTTGGGCAAGGTCGCGAATGGCAGGTCAAATCCGGACTCGAGTGGTCATTGCTGGAGCAGCATTGGCACCAGGGCATTCAAAACCTGTGTCGCGACCTCAACCGAAAGTACCGCGACCACCCGGCGCTGCATGACCTTGATTTCGAACCCAGCGGTTTTTCCTGGGTGGATTGCGACAATGCGGATCAATCCATTCTTAGCTTCGTGCGGCGAAGTCGCTCCGGAATCCAACTGGTGGTCGCACTCAACTTCACTCCCGTGCCACGAACGGAACACCGCCTGGGCGTTCCCGTAGCCGGCCATTACCGCGAATTGATCAATAGCGACTCAATCTATTACGGTGGCGGCAATCTTGGCAATGGCTCCGGGCTGCTCGCTACCGCAACGCCGTGGAATGGGCAACCCTGTTCTCTGACCTTGACCCTGCCTCCCCTGGCGGGCCTCATCCTGGAATCCTGCTAGATGTCCACACTGACTCAATCACCAGCCTGGCTGTCGCTGATGCGGCACCAGCGCACGCTTGGCACACAGCATCTGCGTGAACTTTTTGCCAACGACCCGGACCGCTTCAGCCGTTTTTCGCTGCATGCAGGCCCCCTGCTGCTGGACTACTCCAAAAACCGCATCACGGAAGAAACCTTGACGCTGTTGCAAGGGCTTGCCGCACAGGCCCACCTGCCCGAATGGATTGCCCGCATGTTCAAGGGTGACAAGATCAACGTCACCGAGCATCGCGCCGCCCTGCACACGGCGTTGCGCAACCGTTCCAGCCGGCCAGTCATGCTCGACGGCGAAGATGTCATGCCAGATGTCTGGCGCGTGCTGCAGCAGATGCGGGAATTTTCGGACGCCGTACGCGAGGGCCGGTGGCTGGGCTATACCGGCCGGCCGATCACTGATGTGGTCAACATCGGCATTGGCGGCTCTGACCTGGGCCCCCAAATGGTGGTGCAGGCCTTGGCCGAGCGGGCAGCGCCTGGCAGGCGCATGCATTTTGTGTCCAACGTCGATGGCCAGGAACTGGCGGGCGTGCTGGCGCAGTGCAAGGCGCACAGCACCTTGTTTTTGATTGCCTCCAAAACCTTTACCACGGCCGAAACCATGGCCAATGCCGCCTCGGCCAAGGCCTGGTTCCAGGCCCAGGGCGGCACCGACACCGCGCGCCACTTTGCCGCACTCACCAGCAATGTGGCGGCGGCGCAGGCCTTTGGCATTGGCACCACCTTCGGCTTTTGGGACTGGGTGGGGGGGCGCTACTCCCTGTGGTCGGCCATTGGATTGCCCATTGCCATTGCGATCGGTGCCCAGGGCTTTGGCGAACTGCTGGCCGGCGCGCAGGCCATGGACGAACACTTTCGCACGGCACCACTGGCGGCCAATCTGCCGGTGCGCCTGGGCCTGCTC
>DAIBBI010000071.1:0-3770 GCA_027442615.1 Ferrovaceae bacterium
GCCATCCCTGCAGCGATAGGGCTGCTCTATCACGACTCCTGGCTGCCCCCGGTCAGTCGGGTGTTTTCGCAGGCGTCGTTGCTGGCACAGTTCGACCTGGCCTACCTCGTTGAACTCACCGGCCGTTTCATCAACGTCCAGGTGGTGGCCTTGCTCATCATCATCGCCGTGGCTTACCGGCTGCTTTCCCAATGGGTGCGGGTGGGTGTGCTGGTGCTGGCGGTCATGGTTGCACTTCTGTTCACGCATACCAGGGCCAGCGTCAACCCGCTGCAGGGCATGGCGGTGGCAGGCGATGCAAACACGCCGTCGCAAGCTGCGGCAAAACCCCAAAGTCTGGACGACGTCGCCCGCGATTTCTTTGCAAGCGAGGCAACACGCCGGGTGGTCTTTTCGGTTCCGGCAGAAAATGCAACCCCCTTTGACATCATTTTCGTGCACATCTGCTCGCTGTCCTGGGATGACCTTCGGGCCGTGGGGCTGGATTCGCATCCGCTCTGGAAGCATCTCGACATCACCCTGACGCACTTCAATTCGGCGGCTTCCTACAGCGGGCCGGCCGTCATCCGCATGTTGCGGGCTCCCTGCGGCCAGCCCCGGCATGAAGCGCTCTATTCCCCCGCGCCGGAGGGCTGCTACCTGATGGAGGATTTAAGGCAGGCGGGTTTTGAATCCAATCTGGCGCTCAACCACGACGGGCACTTTGAGGATTTTCTGAAACTGGTGCAGCAACAGCGCATCAACCAGACCCCCCTCTCCCTGGACAACATTCCGGTCACCCAGCATGCGTTTGACGATTCGCCCATCTTTGACGACTTTGCAGTGCTGTCACGGTGGTTGCAGGACAGAAAAAAGGACCATGCTGCCCGTGCCGCGTTGTTCTACAACACCATCAGCCTGCATGACGGCAACAAGACGAATGGTGCCGGGATGGGGCGCAACAGCCATGACACCTACAAGGCGCGTCTTGAGCGGTTGCTCGACGATCTCGACCATTTCATGGGCGTGCTTGAAACCTCGGGGACGAAGGCCGTCGTGGTGCTGATTCCGGAGCATGGTGCGGCCTATCGGGGCGACAGGATGCAGATTGCCGGCCTGCGCGAAATCCCCAGCCCTGCAATCACCCTGGTGCCAGTGGGGATCAAGGTGGTGGGCAGCGGCGTGCGGCGAGCCGGTGAACCCGCCGTGGTGGCGGAATCCACGAGCTATCTGGCGCTTTCCCGGATTGTGGCCAACCTCCTGAAAAAATCACCCTTCAGCGGCGATGGTTTCAATGCCGGCGATTACCTGGCCGATCTTCCCGTAACGCCCCTGCTCTCGCAGAATGGCGAGGTGACCATGATGCACTACAACAACCAGTACTACCTGCGCCAGGAGAACAACGGCCCCTGGACCCCCTACGACCCGGGCGGGCCCTGAGGCAGATCCCACAGCTCGGGAACCGGCTCCATGGGTAGGGCCCCGGGTTTTGCGGGGGGCGCCACCTTTTCCTTCGGGGTGGCGTGCGGATGGGAGTCCAGCAGGGTTGCCCGCTCTTCCAGGATGCGGGCGGTGCGGGGGTCGCGAGTTTCCTGCCAGTATTTTGCGTACTCCCGCAACACGCCAGGCTGGTAATGATCGTAGGGCGGCAGCACCGCGGCGCCAGCGGGAACGGTCCCCATCATCATCAGCAGCATAAGAAGAGCATGTGGGCGCATGGACGTCAGAACTGGGAAGTGGGAATCACGGGTTCAGGCTGCAGGAAGACCGGCTGTGCCGCAGCCCGATCCAGTGCGTAGCGGAGATAGAAAATCATGCTGTTGGGCGCGTAGTAGGGCGAACGCTCGATTTCCAGGCGGTTGCCGACGAACAGGCGCGGGGTGGCCTGGTATTCCCAGGCTGCAATGGCGGAATAACCGCTGCCCGGGCCAGAGCTTGCCTGATAGGTGGGGTTGCCCGCCGCGGCCTGCAATGCGCTGCTGGTGGGAAAGTAGGGGGCTGCGTTGGTCTGCGACCAGGACGTGAAGACTGATCCGCGCACCACGTAGGAAAACCGCGTGAAGCGCTGGGCATAGGTGAGCGGCAGCGACAGCGAAGCGTATTGCTGCGGGCTGTAATAGCCCCCATGGCCAAAGGTGAATTCACCCGCGTCTTCCTTGAAATGCCACATCATGGTGCCAAGGCCGGTGGAGAACAGGCGGTCGTCTTCATTGATGACCCGCCAGTTGAGGCCGGACATGAACTGGATGCGGTTGTTGGTTTCCACGTTGTCGCCCGTCAGTTGATGGGCGCCCAGGTTGGCCCAGAATCCCAGGGTCTCACCCTTGTCCAGGCTCATGCCCAGGGTGGCGCCAGTGGCCACCACGCCGCCCCAAACGGCTCCGGTGCGTGGGTCGCGCGTGCCGGCATAAGACAGCAGGGTGCTGGTGACGGGGCGGCGCGAGGCGTCGATGGACCAGGAGATGGGTCCGAGGTCGCCCTTTTGGCGAATGCCGCCGACCCAGTGGGTCACGGCAAATCCTTGGGGCGTCGTCCCCAGATCCATTCGCAAATCCCCTTCCGAATACCCTGCGGTGTACGACCGTCCCAGGGCGGTTTGCTGGGTCAGGGCCGGAGAGCAGTTGGGTTGACACAACATCATGCTGCCAAAGGTGCGCGTGGCATAGCCGTCCAGCAGGTTGAGCGTCCCCGCGCTGATGGACACCTGGTCCGAGCGCAACATCAACTGGCCACCGGGACCCCAGGGTGTTTTCCACTCCACCGGAACTTCGCTGGAATCAAACTGGGACTGGCCCGGCGTGCCGCCGCGGGTCAATCGGTCATAGGCCGAAGACAACCAGTTGTTGCGCTGGTCCAGCATCTGCGCGAGGCGCTTGTACTGATAGGTGCTGCCGTCCTCCCCCAAGGCGCGCTGCAGGGTGTCGATGGCCTCATCCAGTTGACCGTCCATCCGGGCAATCTGGCTGGACAACTCAAGCATCCGGGGAGAGTCCGGCGATCCTGCCAGCAAGGGATCGAGCAGGCGACGGGCCGTTTTCGTATCGCCGGCATCAATGCGTTGCGCCACCGTTTTCAGGGTCACGCTTTCATGCAGTCGCGCCAGATCCCGGGCCTCTTCGCTGGAGAGCTTTGAGGCATCGAGCAGTGCCAGTTCCTTTTGCAGCTTTTCGGGGGGGCCTGCGTCCGCAAGAAAATCCGCATAGCGCAGATGCCAGGCCGGAGGCTGATCGGGGTGGGCTGCCAGGATTTTGTCGAACAGGCCCCCAGCGCGCGCCGTGTCGTCCAGGGCCACCCAGGCAAAGGCCACGTCGCTGGCAAGGCTGCTGTCGTTGCCCACGGCCTTTTCGACTTTGGAGAGCGTCTGCCGCGCCGCCTCGACGCGATGTTCGGCAGCGAGTTGCCGTGCCTGCTGCACCTGAATCCCAACCCACAGCCGTCGTTGCAGCGTGGCAATCTTGCCGGGGCGCTCCGCCCTCGGCACGCGCTCCAGGGTTGCAAGCGCCTTTGCAGGCTCGCCCTGCTGGGACTGGTAGAGCGCAAAGGCATACAGGTCGCCGGCATCCAGGGGGTGGCGGCGCAACAGCTCTTCAAACAGGGCGTCGCCCTGGGCCCTGTTGCCGGCATCGGCATACAGGCCAGCCAGGTCGTAGCGCATCCAGGGGTCGTCGGGATCAAGCGGCAGCGCCGCTGCCAGGATGCGTATGGCTTCCTCGGGATGGTGCTCGGCCTTCATCCGGTCCGACTGCACACGGGCCAGGGCCGCCAGCGCATCCACCTGCCCAGGGTCCAGT
>DAIBBI010000010.1:0-57818 GCA_027442615.1 Ferrovaceae bacterium
ACAAGGCGTGTTCGGGTCAACAAGCCATGGGATTTCCCAGGCACCCGACGCGGTTTAAAACAAAGGAGCAATCATGCCCAAAATGAAGACCAAGAGCGGGGCTGCCAAGCGCTTTAAAGTGCGCGGTAGCGGCAGTGTCAAGCGCTCGCAGGCGTTCAAGCGCCACATCCTGACCAAGAAGACGACGAAGAACAAGCGCCAGCTTCGCGGCACTGCAGAAATCCATTCCACCAACATGGGCTCCATTAAAGCCATGTTGCCCTACGCGTAAGGAGGCCGGACATGCCAAGAGTCAAACGCGGCGTTACGGCGCACGCACGCCACAAAAAAGTTCTTGATCAGGCCAAGGGTTACCGCGGCCGTCGCAAAAACGTCTACCGGATTGCCAAAGAAGCGGTGATGAAGGCCGGGCAATATGCCTACCGGGACCGCCGTCGTCGCAAGCGCGATTTTCGTGTGCTCTGGATTGCCCGTATTAACGCGGCGGCCCGTTCATGCGGCATGACTTACAGTGTTTTCATGAATGGTCTGAAGAAGGCCGACATTCAAGTGGATCGCAAGGTCCTGGCGGATATTGCCGTTTTCGACAAGGCGGCTTTCGCCAAAATGGTCGACACTGCCCGCGCCACGCTGGCAGCCTGACCTATCCCGGCCCCCTGCTGCGAGTGGGGGGGCCGGTCTTCCCAAGAAGATCCCGATGCAAGATCTCCAATCCATTCTGGACAGTGCGCTCGATGCGCTGTCCGCCATCGACAATCCAGCATTGCTGGAAGAAGTCAAAGCCCGTTACCTGGGAAAATCAGGACTTCTGACCGAACGACTCAAAGCCCTGGGCAAGCTCTCCCCTGAGGAACGCCCTGCTGCAGGGGCCGAGATCAATCGCGTCAAGGCGTCCGTGGAAGACGCCCTGCAGTCCCGGCGCGACCATATTGCGGCTCAGCAGCTGGAGCGACAGCTCTCCGAGCAGGCGCTGGATGTCTCCCTTCCGGGCCGGGGCTCTGCCAATGGAGGCCTGCACCCCGTCACCCGGACATTGGCCCGGATTCGGGAGTTATTCCACTCGTTGGGGTTTGATGTGGCCGATGGCCCTGAAATTGAGACGGACGCCTATAACTTTACCGCCCTGAACATTCCGCAGGACCACCCGGCGCGGGCGATGCACGATACGTTCTACCTCGATGCCAGCCATGTCCTGCGAACCCATACTTCTCCCATGCAGGTGCGTTACCTCGAAACGCGCAAGCCTCCGGTCAAGGTCATCGTGCCAGGGCGCGTATATCGCTGCGACTCCGACATGACGCACACACCCATGTTCCACCAGGTAGAAGGGCTATGGGTGGATGAGGCGGTTACTTTTAGCGGCCTGAAAGGCGTGCTGATCGATTTCATGCGCCAGTTTTTTGAGCAGGATCAACTGAAGGCACGATTCCGCCCTTCGTTCTTTCCCTTCACCGAGCCCTCGGCTGAAATGGATGTCGGCTGCGTGATCTGCGCAGGGAAGGGGTGCCGTGTATGCAGTCATACCGGGTGGCTGGAAGTGCTGGGTTGCGGCATGGTTCACCCCAATGTGTTTACTCCCTTGGGCATCGACAGTGAGCGTCATGTGGGCTTTGCGTTTGGTATGGGCGTGGAGCGCCTTGCCATGTTACGCTATGGGGTCAATGACTTACGGCTGTTTTTTGATAATGATTTGAGATTCCTGGAACAGTTCCGCTAAATGAAATTTTCAGAATCCTGGCTGCGCACTTGGATCAACCCCGCGCTTGACCGTACCGAAATTGCCCATGCCTTGACCATGGCAGGATTGGAGGTGGAAGCCCTGGAGCCCGTGGCGCCGATGTTCGACCGGGTCGTGGTGGGCGAGGTCAAGACGGCTGAAAAGCACCCACAGGCTGATCGCCTCAAATTGCTGACCGTGGATGTGGGGCAGGGTGGCCTTCTGCAAATCGTTTGCGGGGCCGGCAATGTTTCTGTGGGCATGAAAGCGCCTTGTGCGCTGGTGGGCGCCAAGCTTCCCGGGGGGCTGATCATCAAAGCCGCCAAGGTGCGCGGCGTTGAATCCTTCGGCATGATGTGTTCCGAAACGGAATTGGGGCTGAGCGAGAGCAGTGAAGGGTTGCTGGTCCTCGCACCCGAAGCGCCAACTGGCCAGGATATACGCCGGTGGCTGGATCTGGACGATCACCTCTTTACTTTGAAGCTGACCCCCAATCGCGCAGACTGCCTGAGTATTCAGGGCGTTGCACGCGAACTGGCCGCGATTACCCATCTGCCTTTCGTTCCGTTGTCCATTACGCCGGCAACGATTGCGGGTGATGCGTCACGCAAGGTGGCGGTGCTGGATGAGGCAGCCTGTCCACGCTATCTGGGGCGCTCATTGTGCCTTGCCCGCCCCGAAACGCCTACGCCTGAATGGATGGTGCGTCGTCTCCTGCGTTCCGGCCTGCGTCCCAAAAGTATTGCGGTTGATGTGACCAACTATGTGCTGCTGGAGTTGGGGCAGCCGCTTCACGCCTTTGATGAAGATTGCTTGCAGGGGTCCCTGGCCGTCCGTTGGGCTCATCCGGGCGAATCTCTGACCCTGCTCAACGAGCAGCAGGTGTCCCTGCAACCGGACATGCTGGTGATTGCCGACCAAAGTGGCGCCATAGCGCTGGCGGGCATCATGGGAGGGCAAAGCACGGCTGTGTCTCCAGCGAGTACCCGCTTATTTCTGGAGAGCGCCTTTTTTGCCCCGGATGCCATCGCTGGTCGTGCCCGTCGACTGGCATTGAGTTCCGATTCGGCGTACCGCTTTGAGCGGGGCGTGGATTTCTCTGCCACCCGACATGCCCTGGAACGGGCTACGACACTGCTGCTGGATCTCTGCGGCGGTACAGCCGACGCTGTGGTGGAGTTCACAGGACGCCTGCCTCAACGGCAACCCGTGCTGGTGCGCCCCGAACGCGTGAGACGCGTGCTGGGGTTGGACATTCCTGACGCGGCCATGGCAGAACTGCTGCAGGGGCTGGGATTGGCCCTTGAGTTGCGTGCGGATGGATTTGAGGTCACGCCTTCCAGTCACCGCTTTGATCTTGCGATTGAGGCGGATTTCATCGAAGAAATTGCCCGTCTGCACGGCTATGACCAGATTCCTGCCAACCCTCCACGCGGACATCTCGTGATGTTGCCCAGTCCCGAGGGTACCCGGTCCGAACTGGATTTGGCGTGGCAACTGGTGCATCGCGGCTATCAGGAGGTGGTGACCTACAGCTTTGTCGATGCCAAGGACGAGGCTGTGCTCGCCATGCGGCCTTCCGATGTGACCTTGCTCAACCCCATTGCCAGCCAGATGTCGGTCATGCGCTCGACCCTGGCTGTGGGCCTCATCAACACCCTTCAGTCCAACCTCAACCGCAAGCAGGAACGGGTCAGGATCTTTGAAATGGGTCGGTGTTTTGCCCGCGAGGCGCAGGGCTTTGTCCAGCGTAAAACCCTGGGTGGGCTGATTTACGGGACGCGTGATCCGGAACAGTGGGGTACAGCGGCCGAACCGTCGGATTTCTTTGATCTCAAGCAGGATGTCGAACTCCTGTTTGGGGGCGGCCATGCCGTATTTGCAGGGACAACCCACCCTGCCTTGCATCCAGGGCGCTCTGCGGAGATTGGTTTGGATGGAAAATCAGTAGGTTGGCTGGGGGAGTTGCATCCGCGCGTCAGCGCCGCATACGGTTTTCCCAAGGCACCGTTGCTCTTTGAGCTGATGCTGGAACCGTTGCTGGCGCGGCCAGTGCCCCGCTACCGAGAAACATCCCGCTTTCAGCCCATTCGGCGTGACTTGGCCGTGCTCGTTGCTGATGCAATTTCCGCATCTGCTGTTTTGGATGCGCTAAAGACTGCTGCTGTTCCAGGGGTCTCCGAATTGGCATTGTTTGACCTGTATCAGGGCCATGGCGTTGCTAAAGGCAAAAAAAGCCTTGCGTTTCGTATAGTTATGAACGATACTGAAAGAACATTGACCGAAGCGGAAATTGAGTCCAGTGTGACCGCGCTGCTTCATGTACTGCAGTCCCGGTTTAATGCTGAGCTGAGATAACGGAGCATCCATGACACTCACCAAAGCTGAACTTTCTGACTTGCTGTTTGAAAAAGTTGGGCTCAACAAACGAGAGGCCAAAGATCTCGTGGATACTTTTTTCGAAGAGATTCGAACTGCTCTTGAAAAAGGGGATAGCGTCAAATTGTCAGGTTTTGGCAATTTCCAGCTCCGGACCAAACCACAGCGGCCCGGTCGCAACCCGAAAACAGGGGAAGAAATCCCCATCACTGCACGACGCGTTGTCACCTTTCATGCCAGCCAGAAACTAAAGACGTTGGTGGAGAAACGCAGTGGCAGCGCTGAACCTGCCTGAGGGCGGGCTTCCCCCCATTCCCTCGAAGCGCTACTTCACGATCGGTGAAGTGGGTGAGTTGTGTGCCGTCAAGCCGCACGTGTTGCGTTACTGGGAGCAAGAATTTTCGCAGCTGAAACCGGTTAAAAGGCGGGGCAACCGGCGTTATTATCAGCCCCATGAGGTCATGCTGATCCGCCATATTCGAAGCCTGCTTTATGATCGCGGATTCACCATCAACGGCGCGCGCCATGTGCTCTCTTCACCGGAAGAAAAGGCAGCGATTCGGCAGTTGACTGAACCCGCAGTCAAATCAGTTCAAAAAGTGCCCGATGCATTCAGAAAGGAACTGCAATCCATCATCTCTCTGCTGTCGCGATGAATTTTTTCTGGCATAATTAGCAGTTCGGGGCGTAGCGCAGCCTGGTAGCGTACCTGCATGGGGTGCAGGTGGTCGGAGGTTCGAATCCTCTCGCCCCGACCAATTCCCTTCGGTGTGTTCTGAACATGCCTTCCTGCTTTTCCGTGGTCATTTATACAATGCGGTGGATTTTTGCTTTTGGCGAGCGGCCACCATGCCGTAATGCGGATAATCGCAGTTTTGATCGCAGCGGTCCGTGCCTTGAACCTCACCCGTCTGACCAATCAGGAATTACTCAGATTGCTGTTTGGCAGCAACGCCGATTACCACGCTTATGAGGCCTCGCTTCACCCGTTGTTTTCGACTTCTGGCGGCGCCTTGCAAAAACGCGGGGCTGCAGCGCGTGAGCTTGTAACCCGTTGGCTTCATGAAGAGCTTCATCAGCGTAGCCTGCTGGCGAAGCCGGCTGCCGTTGAAGAATATCTCAGGCTCTATTTCAGCGGCCGTGAACATGAGTCTTTCGTGGTATTGTTTCTCGACGCCCAAAATCACCTGATCAGTGTTGAGGAGCTGTTTCGTGGCACTTTGACCCAGACGGCGGTTTATCCCCGCGAGATTCTGAAGGTGGCGTTACACCACAATGCTGCGGGCGTGATCTTTGCTCATAATCACCCCTCGGGTATGGCACACCCCAGCACGGCGGACCGTCGCCTGACGGAAACCTTGCAAAAGGCGCTGGATCTGGTGGATATCAAGGTGCTGGATCACTTCATCGTAGCCGGCAGGAGTGCGCTTAGCTTTGCTGAGCGTGGATGGCTGTGAGGATGGCTTGTCGCAATTCCGATTCCTGGATGCGTCCCAGTTTCTTGAATACGATTTCACCGTTTTGACCAAAGACCATGGTGAAGGGAATGCCCTCCTGGGCGTTGCCGTAAGGTCCCGTCATGCCCAGGACGTCCTGCGTTCCCACCAGCATCGGGTAGTTCATGGGCTGCTGCGCGAGGTAGGCGCGAAGCGCCTCGCGATCATCTATGCCGATGCCGACAAAACGAACCTGATCGGCTGGCCAGGCGGCTTGCGTCTGTCTGAGCATCGGCATTTCGTCCTTGCAGGGTTCGCACCAGGCTGCCCAGAAGTTGACCACCAGCACGCGCCCCTGCCATTGGTGCAGTGCCTGGTTCTTTTGTTCCAGATCCGGCAATGACAAGGCCAGAATGGGGGAGGGGGCGGCCTTGGGAGGCTCTGTCCGGGATTCGTCGCGCTTCCAGTAGTTCAGGCTGTGGTAAATGGCAACACCCTCCCATACGGCAAAAGCCAGGACGATGAAGATGATCAATTTAACGAGGGGGCTTTTCATGGAATCCGGTACCTGAAAAAATTATGGGGAAAATCGCTGGCATGCCGAAGATGCCGGCATGATAAACTTTCCCGCCGGGTTTCGTGTTGGGCGGATTGATCCCGTTCAAAATGCAACCTTACCAGATAACCGCTGCTAACTGCCGCTAACTGCTTGCTCCTACAGGGGAATTTAAGTATGGCCACAGAAGTCAAGGTCCCGGATATTGGGGACTTCAAAAATATCCCAGTCATTGAAGTGATGGTTAAGGCGGGTGATACCGTTCGAGCCGAAGACCCTTTGGTAACGCTCGAATCGGACAAGGCAACCATGGAAATCCCGGCACCGGTGGCCGGTGTCGTCAAGGAAGTATTGCTGAAGTTGGGGGACCGGGTTTCTGAAGGAACACCGGTGATTTTGCTGGAAACGACAGACGCAGCCCCTGCCAAGATCGCAGCCCCTGCTCCTGCAGCCCCTGTACCCTCACCAGAAGTAGCACCTGCACCACCCCCTGCGCAGGTTCAAGAACCCGTCACTGCGCCACAATCTGCCGCTGCAGTGCAGGATCACGAAGGATTTCTCAAAGCGCATGCAAGCCCCGCGATACGCCATTTCGCCCGGGAGCTTGGTGTGGATCTCACCAAAGTCAAAGGCAGCGGCCCCAAGGGGCGCGTACTGCGTGAGGATGTCCAGGGATTCGTGAAATCCGTGTTGCAAAATGCCGCAGGGTCCGTCCCCGGAACCGCTGCGGGAATCGGGCTGGGACTTCTGCCCTGGCCGCAGGTGGACTTCGCCAAGTATGGTCCGATAGAGGTGCAACCGCTGAGCCGCATCAAGAAGCTCTCGGGAGCCAATCTGCACCGTAACTGGGTGATGATTCCCCATGTCACCAACAACGATGACGCCGACATTACGGAACTGGATGCCTTCCGCATCCAGCTCAACCAGGAAAATGCAAAATCGGGCACAAAGGTGACGCTCCTGGCGTTCATCATCAAGGCCGTGTGCAATGCCTTGCGCAAGTTTCCGGAATTCAACGCATCGCTCGATGGCGACACACTCGTCCTCAAGCGCTACTACCATATCGGATTTGCTGCGGACACACCCAATGGATTGGTGGTGCCCGTCATCAAGGACGCCGACAAAAAAGGCGTTCTGCAAATTGCCGAAGAGGCCGGCACCATGGCGGCGAAGGCTCGAGAAGGAAAATTGGGTCCAGCCGAGATGCAGGGCGGGACGTTTTCCATTTCCAGTCTGGGGGGGATCGGCGGCACCTATTTCACGCCCATCATCAATGCACCTGAAGTGGCCATTCTGGGCGTTTGCCGCGCTTCCATTCGACCGGTCTGGGTGGATAACGCCTTCCAGCCCAGGCTGATTGCACCGCTTTCCCTGTCTTACGACCATCGTGTTATTGATGGTGCTGCCGCTGCCCGCTTCAATGCCTACCTGGTGGGATTGCTGGGCGACATGCGCCGCGCCACACTTTAAGGAACTGTTTCATGTCAGATCAACAAGTGAAGGAATTTGACCTGCTGGTTCTGGGCGCAGGTCCGGGAGGCTATTCTGCGGCCTTTCGTGCCGCGGACCTCGGCATGAAAACCGTCCTGGTGGAACGCTACCCCACCTTGGGCGGCGTCTGCCTCAATGTGGGCTGCATTCCCTCCAAAGCGCTGCTTCACGTCGCCTCGGTGACTGAGGAGGCCCAGGCACTCGCAGCGCATGGCGTCACCTTCGGGGCCCCCCAGATCAATCTGGATGCATTGCGCCAATGGAAGTCGAACGTGGTGGGCAAGCTGACTGGAGGGTTGGCCATGATGGCCAAGGCCCGCAAGGTCACAGTCGTGCAGGGCACGGGGCGCTTCGTGGATCCCCATCATCTGGAGGTCCTCAACGGTGCCGATGAGCGGCAGCTCATCCGGTTTGGCAAGGCCATCATTGCTGCAGGCTCACAGGCGGTTCAGTTGCCCTTCATTCCCGAGGATCCGCGCATCGTGGATTCCACGGGCGCACTTGAACTGCGGCAGATTCCCAAACGCATGCTGGTGATCGGCGGGGGTATCATAGGGCTTGAAATGGCGACGGTCTATGCCACCCTGGGCGCACGCATTGACGTGGTCGAAATGCTCGATGGCCTCATGGCGGGTGCCGATCGGGATTTGGTCAAAATCTGGGAAAAGCGCAACGCCAGGCGTTTCGACAAGATCATGCTCAAAACCCGCACCATCGCCGTGGAAGCACGCAAGGAGGGCATCTATGTCACCTTCGAAGGAGAGAAGGCCCCTGCAGCGCCCGAATGCTACGATCTGGTTCTGGTCGCCGTGGGTCGCCGTCCCAATGGGCTGAACATCGCTGCGGATCTTGCCGGTGTTGCGGTGGATGCGCAGGGATTCATTCGCGTAGACAAGCAGCAACGCACCAATGTGCCCCACATCTATGCCATTGGCGACATCGTGGGCCAACCCATGTTGGCCCATAAGGCCGTGCATGAAGGCCATGTGGCTGCCGAGGCTGCAGATGGGCAGCGTAGCTTCATGGACGCCCGGCAAATTCCGTCCGTGGCCTACACCGATCCTGAAGTGGCATGGGCCGGGATGACCGAAGAACAGGCGCGTGCCCAAGGCTTGCGCTTCGGCAAAGCCGTGTTTCCATGGGCCGCGTCGGGTCGGGCCATTGCCAATGGGCGGGACGAAGGATTTACCAAACTGTTGTTCGATGAAGAAACTCACCGCATCATTGGCGGGGGCATCGTAGGCACACACGCCGGAGATCTTATCAGCGAAATCTGCCTGGCCATCGAAATGGGATGCGAAGCCGGCGATATCGGAAAAACCATCCATCCGCATCCCACCCTGGGCGAATCGATTGGCATGGCCGCCGAACTGTATGAAGGCGTCTGCACCGACCTACCCCCCAAAAGATGAGTCAATAGGCAACACATGCACATATTGTTGAGCAACGACGACGGCTATTTTTCCAGCGGACTTGCAGCACTTGCAGCAGCCATGGCGGCACTGGGTACGGTGACGGTGGTGGCGCCCGACGCTGAAAAGAGCGGGGCCAGCAACTCACTGACCCTGGATCGACCCTTGATGGTGCGTCGCGCGCCCAACGGGTTTTATCACGTCAACGGCACGCCTACCGACTGCGTCCACATGGCGGTGACCGGCATGCTCGACGTGACGCCTGACGTCATCGTTTCGGGCATCAACCACGGCGCCAACATGGGCGATGACACCATTTATTCCGGGACGGTGGCGGCGGCCACGGAAGGGTATCTGCTTGGCATTCCTTCCATCGCCGTTTCATTGGTGACGCAGCAGCAGGGTATGGGACATTTTGAGACGGCGGCGCAGGTCGTGGCACGACTGGTTCAAAAAATTCAGCGCAAACCATTGACGCAGGCCACATTGCTCAACGTGAACGTGCCCGATGTTCCCTTAGATCAGATCAGGGGCATGAAAATCACCCGATTGGGGCGCCGTCACAAGGCCGAGCCTGTCATCAAGTCCCTCAACCCGCGGGGTGAGGTGGTGTACTGGGTGGGCGCAGCGGGTCCGGCAGCCGATGCAGGGGAAGGCACCGATTTCGACGCGGTGGCCCAAGGCTGGGTGTCACTCACGCCGCTGCAGGTGGATTTGACTCATTTCCAGCAACTGGAACCCTTGCACCAGTGGCTGGAGGCTTGAAGGCTGTGGTGACGCCCGGAATTGGCATGACTTCCGACCGCACCCGGGCGCGAATGGTCGAACGACTGCGCGCGGCGGGCATTGCCGACCAAAAGGTATTGTCTGCCATGTTGGCCGTTCCGCGCCATGCCTTCGTGGATGAAGCCATTGCCAGTCGCGCCTACGACGACTCGGCCTTGCCCATCGGATGGGGTCAGACCATTTCCGCCCCCTATATCGTGGCGCGCATGATCGAGTTGCTGCGCAACGGCGGAAGACTGGGCAAGGGACTGGAAGTCGGTACGGGTTGCGGATACCAGGCCGCAGTGCTGGCGCGCGTTGCGCAAGAGGTTTACTCCGTGGAGCGGATTGGCCAGTTGCTCGAAAAAACCCGGGCGCGGCTATGGCCACTCAAAATCAGAAACCTGCGCCTCAAGCATACAGACGGCAGCCAGGGGCTGCCGGAGGCGGCACCCTACGAGGGCATCATCGTGGCGGCTGCAGCAGCGGTGATTCCCCAAGCACTGCTGGAACAGTTGTCGCCGGGAGGGCGCCTGGTGATTCCGGTGGGGGTGGATGAGCAACAGCTGATGGTGGTGGAAAGGCAAGGGGACGAGTTTGTCGAATCTGTGATCGAATCCGTTCGTTTTGTGCCGCTTCTGGAGGATATGGCGTGATCAGTCGTCTGCTGCCATTGCTCGCTTTCACGCTGTTCGTGGCAGGTTGCGCGACAAAACAACCCGCGCCAATCTCCAGTCGTTCCGGGCAGATTTCATCGACTGCGGACAATGCACCTCGAGCTGCACCCGCGGACCGCCATCCTGCCCCAAACGCCGCCAAGCCTGCAACACCCGAGGCGGAGGCACCCGTCGAGTGGTCCTGGCCGTTGAAGCATCGCCCCGCCGTCTTTTCCCCCATCGCCAAGGGTATCGACTATACCGCCAAGGTGGGTCAGCCTGTGATGGCTGCGGCCGACGGGGTGGTGTCCTATGTAGGCAACAGCATCAAAAGCTACGGCGAGATGGTTGTGATCAAGCACACGCCAAATTATCTCAGCGTTTACGCCAACAATGGCAAGGTCCTGGTCAGGGAAGGCCAAGCGGTCAAGCGCGGGGATATAATTGCCGAAATGGGCGATCCTGCCAACGGCAAGTGGCACTTCGAGATACGCCACCAGGGCAAGCCCGTGGATCCCGCAAGCCTGCTGCCTTCAAACAAGCCCTGATCCAGGCGGGTTCTCGCTACTCTGGCGATAAGGTCGCGCTCACCAGCCTGATGGCTGGGTCCTCGGGTGATGTTTTAGAGGCGAAGCCCAATGAAGCCATCAGATGCAGCATGTTGGGGTTAGTCCCCAACACTTCACCTTCCATGATCTTGAGCCCCCTGCTGCCGGCGATTTGCATCAGATAGCGCATCAGGATCGTCCCCAGGCCCTTTCCTTGCCAGGCATCCGCAATGACCACGGCAAACTCACAGGATTCGCCGTCCGGGTTGGTGGTGTAACGCGCCACTGCTACCTGCTGCTCTGCATCACCGGTCCCCGCGAGGGCGATGATGGCCATTTCGCGCTGGTAGTCCAACTGGGTAAATCGCACCAGCAAGGATCGCGGCAGTTCCCGCAGCGCATCCATGAAGCGGAAGTAGCGGGTGTCTTCGGACAAGGACTTGACGAAAGCCTGCTCCATTTCGGCATCCTCGGGCCGAATGGGGCGCAAGGTGATTTCAGCCCCGTCCCTGAGCGAAACGTGTCGGATCAGATCCACAGGGTAAGGGTGGACCGCCATATGACCATAGCGGTTTTTTGGGGGGGGTTCGTCAGTGAGTCGTACCTCGGCGTGCGTGATCAATACGGGTTCGTCCGGGGATAGCCAGGCATCGAGGCGAATCTCGGCCACTTCGGCCATCTCGCAAGCCATTTCAGAAAGCCGCAGCAGTAGGATGGTCAGACCTTCATGATTGATGGCCCGGGCTCCCCCCCGTTCGGCAAGCAGGGGGGCAATGGTGCTGCGTTCAATCAGTTCATGGGCCAGAAAACCATTGAGCGGCGGCAAGGCATAGGTCATGGCCTTGGGCAGTTCTGCGGCGATTCCGGTGGGTCCCAAAAACAGGGCAGGGCCCAAGGTGGGGTCGCGCACCAGCCCCATGCTGACCGAGCGCTGATCAAGGGTGCGCCCCAACAGCAACGGGGGGCGGATTCCGGCGCGGTAAGCCACATGAAATGCTGCAAACAGCTTTTCCACGTTCCCCTCGGACAGGGTCAGGTTGCCCTCCGCCAGTGCTACCTGCACGATGGCTTTTGCCTGGGGCAGCAGGGGCGATTGCTCATCGGCCGAGGGTGGCGGCGTTTGAAACAGCATCTGCTGGTTGCGATGATACAAGGCCACGTAATGCATGGCGTCCACAGCGGATTCTGGCGTGCGAAAATTGGGCACTTGTGCTGCCGAAAGCAGGGACCGGCCGCGTACCACGTTGCGGTCACCCATCCAGCAGGCCATGAGCGGTTTGCTGGTGGTTCGTGCCAACTGCGCCAGTTGTTCTGCGGTTTCGGTGGGTTCCGAGCGCATTTGCGGACAGAGCATGACCAGCACAGAGTCCACGCCGGGGTCTGCAAGGACGGGTTGGATCACATCCCGATATTGAAGTGCCCCGGCGGTATTGCCAAGATCCAGGGGGTTGCCGCCATTCCAATGCGCTGGCATGAGCGTTGAAAGATGGGTCAGGGTCTCCGTGGACAGCCGCGCCAGCGGGATGCGGTTGTCGAACGCGTGATCCGCTGCCAGTGCTCCTGGACCTTCCCCGTTGGAAATGATGGCAAGACGTGGCCCGCTCTTGCGGTAGCGCACGGAACAGGCCCGCGCAGCAGAAAACAGTTGGGTCATGCTGCGAACCCGAACCACCCCTGCACGGCGCAAGGCGGCATCAAAAATGGCATCGCTTTGCTGGGGCAGATTTGGGGACAGACCCCCGTTGGGGGTCTGTCCCCAAATCTGGCCCCAACGGTCGGCCTTCAGCACGATGACGGGTTTGACTCGCGCAGCCTCGCGCAGGGTGCTCATGAAGTGGCGGGGGTCACGTATGATCTCAATAAACATCAGGATGCTTTGGGTCTGGATGTCGGACACCAGAAAATCGATGATTTCGGCAAAATCAATGTCCGCCGAGTTGCCCACCGAGACCACGGTGGAAAATCCGATTTCATTGCCAGAGGCCCAATCCAGCACACCGCTCGTGAGGGCGGTGGATTGGGATACCAGGGCGACCCCGCCGGCTTTGACAAAGGGCAGAGTGAGACCGATGGCAGGGCGCATGACGCCAAGGCAGTTGGGGCCGAGAATTCGAATGCGGTGCTGTCGCGCCCGCGACAGCATGGCGGCTTCCAGTTGTGCTCCTGCGGGGCCGGATTCGCTAAACCCCATGGAGAGCACGATGACGGAACCCAGCCCCAAGGCACCGCATTGATCCACCAGGTCTGGGATGGTGTCTGCCGGGGTGGCCAGCATCACCAGATCAACCGGGGCCCCGATGTCCGCCAGCCTTGCGTAGGCTCGCAGTCCCTGAATCTGGGCATCATGCAGGTTGACGGGATAGAGAATGCCGCGATAACCGCTGGCAAGGAGGTTGCGCAATACCTGTCCGCCCACGGAGTCGGAGTGATTGCTGGCACCGACGATGGCAATGGATTGCGGTGCAAAGAAGGGCGACAGATAATGGGGCTTCATGGAGGAGTCAGTTTAAAACGATAAGCATGAGAGATCAGCAAAATGGTACACACGGCGTTCATCACCCACAATGATTGTGTCAAACACGATATGGGGGAGTTTCATCCTGAAAGTCCAGCGCGGCTTGGAGCGATCAATGATCGACTGATTGCAGGCGGGCTGATGCCCTATCTTCAGCATTTTGACGCTTCTCCGGCATTGCGCCAGCACCTGGAACGGGTGCATTCCGCAACCCATGTGGAAAACCTGTTTTCTGCGGCCCCCAAGCGCGGCATTGTGCATCTTGATCCAGATACCGCCATGAATCCCTACACGTTGTCTGCGGCGCTAGGCGCCGTGGGAGCGGCAGTCCTGGGGGTGGATCTCGTCATGCAGGGCAAGGCGCAAAATGCGTTTTGCGGCGTTCGCCCGCCAGGCCATCACGCCGAACGCGATCGGCCGATGGGATTCTGTTTTTTCAATACGATCGCGGCGGCTGCAGCGCACGCCATCGAGCGTTACGGGTTGGAAAGGGTGGCCATCCTGGACTTCGACGTCCATCACGGCAATGGTACGGAGAACATCTTCAGAAACGAGCCGCGCGTCCTGTTCTGCTCCACCTTTCAGCACCCATTCTATCCCTACCAGGGCGCGGATACCGTGAGTGATCATATCATCAACATTCCGCTGCGCGCAGGCACGGATGGGTCAGGGTTTCGTGAAGCCATCAGTACGCGCTGCATCCCCGCCTTCGATGCGTTTGCGCCGCAGTTGATCCTCATTTCAGCGGGCTTCGATGCGCACCGCGAAGACCCGCTGGCGCATTTGCGTCTGGTGGAGGCTGATTATGCCTGGGTGACCCAGCAAATGATGGCGCTTGCCGGGCGGCATTGTGGCGGAGCGCTGGTTTCCACGCTGGAAGGCGGATACAACACGGACGCGCTGGGGCGTAGCGTCACAGAGCACCTGCGGGTACTGGCGGAAATTTAGGGGATCAGCAGGGCAGCAACGACGCGCCGTCCCTCGCTCGCCAGGACGGTGTAGGTTCGACAGGCCGCCTGGGTATCCATGACTTCGATGCCGATGCCTGCATTCACGAGGCTGCGTGTCAGGGCTGGATGGGGAAAGCGGAACAAGGCGCCGGTGCCCAGCAGGACCAGTTCCGGCCTCAGAATGAGCAGTTGCTCAAAATGGTTTTCCGTCAGGCTGGAAAAGTCGGGGGCCCATTCCTGCAGGACGTGCTCGGTTGCCACCACAATGCTGCGTTCGATACGCTGGCCGTTGAGCAAAACGAATCCGGGGCCATGCCCCGTCAGGGCGTTGGTGACATCGGGAATGTGATTGATGAGTTTCAAGGGGCGCTCCAATCGAGTAGAATTATGCCTTTTGCCTGGTCGCCATACAACGTCGTCATGCCCGAATTTCCCAGAATCAAGCGCTTGCCACCCTATGTGTTCAATATCACGGGCGAACTCAAGGCCGCCGCGCGCCGTCGAGGCGAGGATATCATTGATTTCGGCATGGGCAACCCCGATCAGCCCACGCCCCAGCATATCGTGGACAAACTGGTCGAGGCGGCCCAGCGCAACGATACGCACGGGTACTCCCTCTCCAAGGGTATTCCCCGGGTGCGCAAGGCCATCTGCAACTGGTATCAAAACCGCTTTGGCGTCGAACTCGACCCTGAAACCGAGGCCATCTTCACCATCGGTTCAAAGGAGGGGATTGCCCACCTGATGCTGGCCGTGCTGGACACGGGCGACATGGTGCTCGTGCCCAATCCCAGCTATCCCATCCACATTTATGGCCCAGTCATCGCCGGTGCCGATATCCGGCATGTCAGCATGACACCGGGCGTGGATTTTTTTGAAGAGCTCGAACAGGGGTTGCGGGGATCCTATCCGCGCCCCAAGATGCTGATTCTCAACTTTCCCAGCAATCCCACCACCCAATGCGTGGACCTGGCCTTCTTTGAAAGGGTGGTGGCCATTGCCAGGGAATACGGCATCTATGTGGTCCATGACCTTGCATATGCCGATATTGTCTATGATGGCTACAAGGCACCCTCGATTCTTCAGGTGCCAGGCGCCAAGGACGTTGCCGTGGAGTTCTTTACGCTCTCCAAAAGTTACAGCATGGCAGGCTGGCGCGTGGGGTTCATGGTCGGTAACCGCGATCTGGTGGCCGCGCTGGCGCGCATGAAGAGCTATCACGACTACGGTACCTTTACGCCGATTCAGGTCGCTTCCATCGTGGCGCTGGAAGGCCCTCAGGATTGCGTGGAAACGATTCGCTCAACCTACGAAAGGCGACGCGACGTGATGGTGCAGGGGTTGCATCACATTGGCTGGATGGTGGATAACCCCAGGGCAACCATGTATGTCTGGGCCAGGATTCCGGACCAATACAAAAAGATGGGCTCGCTTGAATTTGCCAAGAAGCTCTTGCAGGACGCCAAAACTGCGGTTTCACCAGGAATTGGGTTTGGCGAACTGGGCGATGACCATGTGAGGTTTTCGCTCATTGAAAATGAAGCCCGGACGCGTCAGGCCATTCGGGGGATTCGTGACATGTTTCGCAAGGACGGATTGATATGAAACCCATACGCGTGGGATTGCTGGGGCTGGGGGTGGTGGGTGGCGGAACCTACGCCATTCTGGAGCGCAACCGTGAAGAGATTGCGCGTCGGGCGGGGCGCGAAATTCGCGTCACCATGGCGGCCATCCGGGAAAGCGACCTCGAAATGGCGCGGAAAAAGACGGGAGGCGCCATTGCGCTCACTCATGACACAATGGCCGTGGTTAATTCTCCCGATGTGGATATCGTTGCGGAATTGATGGGGGGAATCCACCCCGCCAAGGAACTGGTATTGCAGGCCATCGCACAGGGCAAGCACGTGGTCACGGCCAACAAGGCATTGTTGGCACTGCATGGCAATGAGATTTTCAAGGCAGCCCATGCGAAGGGCGTGATGGTGGCCTTTGAGGCTGCCGTCGCCGGTGGCATTCCCATCATCAAGGCGCTACGCGAAGGGCTCACGGCCAACCGCATTGAATGGATCGCCGGCATCATCAATGGCACCAGCAATTTCATCCTCACCAGCATGCGCGAGCATGGCGCAAGCTTCGAGGACGCCCTCAAGCAGGCGCAAGCCCTGGGCTATGCCGAAGCAGATCCCACCTTCGACATCGAAGGCATTGACGCAGCCCATAAGCTCACCATCATGGCCGCCATTGCCTTCGGCATCCCCATGCAGTTTGATCGCGCCTACACGGAGGGCATCTCGAAGCTGACGGCAAATGACATCCGGTATGCCGAAGAGTTTGGCTACCGTATCAAGCTTTTGGGCATTACGCGGCGCACGGCGCGGGGTATCGAGCTGCGTGTGCATCCCACGCTGATTCCGGAAAAACGGCTGATAGCCAATGTGGAAGGGGTCATGAATGCCATCCTCGTCAAGGGTGATGCCGTGGGGGCCACGCTGTATTACGGTGCGGGCGCCGGCGCCGAGCCCACGGGTTCGTCCGTGGTGGCAGACCTGGTGGACATTACCCGCATGGCCACCTCGGATCCGGGCAACCGGGTGCCACACCTGGCTTTCCAGCCAGATCAGATGCATGACGACATCGTCCTGCCCGTCACCGAAATCGAAACCTCCTACTATTTGCGCATGAGCGCTTTCGACCGCCCCGGTGTTTTGGCCGAAGTGACGCGGATTCTTGCAGATCTTGGTATTTCCATCGAAGCCATGCTGCAACGCGAACCTGAAGCCGGCGAGGAGCGCGTGGATGTCATCATGTTGACGCACCGGACCATCGAAAGGCAGATCGATCAGGCGATTGCCAAAATCGAAGCCCTCGACAGTATTTCCGGCCCCGTGACCCGTATTCGACTGGAGCCCCTCGGGCCCACCTAAAGGACGCCACCATGGCACATTACCAAGGTTTGATTCATCGTTACCGCGATCGTTTGCCGGTCACCGACAGCACGCCGGTCATTTCGCTCAACGAGGGCAATACGCCCCTAATCGAGCTCGTCAATTTGCCCGGCAAACTGGGCCATGACGGCCGCATCTTCGCAAAATTCGAAGGTCTCAACCCCACTGGTTCCTTCAAGGATCGCGGCATGACCATGGCCGTGACCAAGGCCGTGGAAGCAGGTTCGAAGGCCATCATCTGTGCCTCCACTGGCAACACCTCGGCTGCGGCCGCGGCGTACGCTGCTCGGGCGGGAATCACGAGCTTCGTCCTGATTCCGGATGGCAAAATTGCCCTGGGCAAACTTGCCCAGGCCATGATGCATGGTTCTGTGGTGATCCAGATCCAGGGCAACTTTGATGACGGAATGCGCCTGGTCCAGGAAATCTCGGCTGATATGCCCATCGCCCTCGTCAATTCGGTCAACCCTTACCGACTGCAGGGGCAAAAGACCATTGCATTCGAAGTGATCGACGCGCTGGGCGATGCTCCGGACTATCATGTATTGCCCGTGGGCAATGCAGGCAACATCAGCGCCCACTGGATGGGCTACAGTGAATCCGTTTGCGAGCAGACCGAAGCCTGTGGCTTGTGCCACGGCCAATGTCCCTATCATGGCAAGTCGATGGCAACAAAGCGCCCCATCATGCTGGGCTACCAGGCCGCGGGTTCGGCTCCCTTTATGCGCGGGGGGCCTGTGGCCCATCCGGAAACCATTGCCACGGCCATCCGCATCGGCAATCCCATGTCCTGGAATCTTGCATGGGCTGCCGTGAGGGAGTCTGGCGGCTGGTTTGACGAGTGTACCGACGCCGAAATTCTGGAAGCGCAAAAGTTGTTGGCACAATCGGAAGGCGTATTTTGCGAGCCTTCATCGGCCACTTCGCTGGCCGGTCTCATCAAGGATTTAAAGCGGGGTAAAATCAGGGCAGGGGCCACCATTGTGGCGACACTCACGGGTCATGGCCTGAAAGATCCTGATACGGCTATTGCCCAGAGCGAGCAGCCCCACAGAGTCACGGCGGACCGGCAGGCCATCGGCAATCTCATTCAACGTTATTTGTAATCACCCTTCTGGAGCCTCTATGGAAATTGTTCGCGTCACCGATACTCAAGGTCATCTGATCAACGCCGAATTGTTGGCCCGCGTTGAAACCATCCATCGTCACCTGCGTCCCCAGATTCCCACACCCTACGTGGATCGCATGAAAGAAGTCTTTGCCACCGGGGCGGAAATGGCCGTAGCCATGGATGATGAAGGTGCACCCTGTGGTGTTGTGGTCTATCGCGTCACCATCAATACCATGGTGGGCAAGAAGCTGTATAGCGAAGACCTGGTGGCGGACCCCGATACCCGTTCCAAGGGCGTGGGCCGGTTTTTGATGGACTTTCTCAAGCAGGAGGGCCGCGACCGCGGCTGCGTGAGCATCGAGCTTGAGTCGGGTACCCAGCGCGAACAGGCGCACAAGTTCTATTTTCGTGAGGGCTTCACCATCAAGGCATTCGGCTTCAAGCAACCCCTGGCTTAAGGCCGGGACCGAAGTTGAATTAAAAAAGGGAGCTCATGCTCCCTTTTTTATTGGTCGTCGTCCGGCATGGGAGGGGGGTTGCCGTCATAGATCATGTTGCGACGGCGCTGCAGATAGGCATCACGAACAAAGGCATAGGGGTCAAGTGCGGCCGTTTCCAGCACATTGCTTGCGGCCAGCAGATTGGCGCGGGTATTGACGGTTTCGAAGGCAAAGATTTCCGCAAGCTTGGTATTGGTGGTGTGCAGATTGGTGTACAGGCCAAGCGGCGTGTCACCCACCAGGCCCAGTGTATCGCGTACGGTACTGGGCCCCAGGAGCGGCAGGACCAGGTAGGTGCTGTCGTTCCATCCCCATACGGCCAGCGTTTGTCCAAAATCCTCCCGGTGGTGCGGCAGTCCGGCGGGTGTAGCGACATCCAGCAGCCCCAGCAGGCCCACCGTGGTGTTCATCACGAACCGGCCGCCATCCTCAAGCCCTTGCTTGGGTTTGCCCTGCAAGAGGTCGTTCACAAAAACGGCAAGATCAGAAATGTTGCCGAAAAAGTTGCTGATCCCGGTTCGCATGAAGTCCGGCGTAACCGCCACGTACCCGCGCGCAACGGGTTGCAGGATGGTGCGATCCAGCGTGTCGTTGAAGCTGTACATGGCCCGGTTATAGGATTCCAGCGGATCCCGATCCGAGGCAACGTTGCCTGGCGGCAGGCTGGCACAGCCTGTCATGAAGAGGGATGCGCAGAAAAGCACTAGAATGTGGAAGCAGGCATTAGGTTTCATGGCGAAAGATTATAGCCGAGCGTACGGGGTAAGGCTTGAATTGCTTCAAAGGCACCCCCACTTTCATGAACATCCCATCATTATTCATGGACATTGATCATGCGCTTTGACAAGATGACCACCAAGTTTCAGGAGGCCTTCGCGGACGCCCAGAGCCTGGCGCTGGCCCATGACAACGGCCTCATCGAACCCCCGCATCTCCTGGCGGCCTTGCTTGCCCAATCTGACGGTTCCACGGCCTCCCTGTTGACACGCGCCGATATACAGGTGCAGCCCCTCAAACTGGCCTTGAATGCCGCCTTGGAGCGCTTGCCCAAAGTGGAGGGAGGTGGGGGTGAAATCACCGTGTCACGGGATCTCAACAATCTGCTCAATTTGACGGAACGCGAAGCCCAAAAGCGCGGCGACCAGTTCATCGCATCCGAGCTTTTTTTGCTGGCCTTATGCGACGACAAGGGCGATACCGGCCGTCTGTTCAAGCAGCAGGGCGCCCAGCGGGCCCGGCTGGAGACGGCGATCACTGCCATGCGAGGTGGGGAGCCCGTGGGTAGCCAGGCAGGAGAGGCCCAGCGCGAGGCGCTCAAGAAGTACACCCTGGATCTGACCGAACGCGCCCGCATGGGCAAGCTGGACCCGGTCATCGGCCGCGATGATGAAATCCGGCGCGTAATCCAGATCCTGCAGCGGCGCACCAAGAACAATCCGGTGCTGATCGGCGAGCCCGGCGTGGGCAAGACGGCCATCGTGGAAGGATTGGCCCAACGCATTGTGAATGACGAAGTGCCGGAGAGCTTGCGCAACAAGCGCGTGCTGTCGCTGGACATGGCTGCGTTGCTGGCCGGGGCAAAGTATCGCGGAGAGTTTGAAGAACGACTCAAGGCGGTCTTGAAGGAATTGGCCCAGGACGAAGGACAGACCATTGTATTCATTGACGAGCTGCACACCATGGTGGGTGCCGGCAAGGCTGAAGGCGCCATGGATGCTGGCAACATGCTCAAGCCGGCACTGGCTCGCGGCGAGCTGCATTGCGTGGGTGCCACCACGCTGGACGAGTATCGCAAGTACATCGAAAAGGATGCCGCACTGGAGCGACGCTTTCAGAAGGTGCAGGTGGGTGAACCTACGGTGGAGGACACCATCGCCATCCTGCGTGGCCTCCAGGAAAAATACGAGTTGCATCACGGGGTTGAGATTACGGATCCCGCGATTGTAGCGGCTGCCGAACTGTCGCATCGTTACATTACCGACCGATTCCTTCCGGACAAGGCCATCGACCTGATGGACGAGGCAGCCTCACGCATCAAGATGGAGATCGACTCCAAACCGGAGTCCATGGACAAGCTGTACCGTCGCCTGATCCAGCTCAAGATTGAGCGCGAGGCTGTACGCAAGGAAACCGATGAGGCTTCCCAGAAGCGCCTTGCCCTTCTGGAGGAGGAAATCCGCAAGCTGGAAGTGGAATACGCCGATCTGGAAGAGATCTGGAAGGCCGAGAAGGCACAGGTTCAGGGGACCCAACACGTCAAGGAAGAGCTGGACCGTGCCAAGGCCGAAATGGAAGCCGCGCAGAGGCAGGGTGACCTGCAGAAGGCGTCAGAGCTCAAGTACGGAAAAATCCCCCAACTGGAGGCCCAACTGCGCCAAAGCGATCAGCAACTTTCTCCCAGCAAGCCCAATCGCCTGCTGCGCACCCAGGTGGGCGCCGAGGAAATTGCAGAGGTGGTTTCTCGTGCCACCGGCATACCAGTGTCCAAAATGATGCAGGGTGAACGCGACAAGCTATTGCACATGGAGGACCAACTGCACCAGCGTGTGGTGGGGCAAGAAGAGGCTGTGCGCCTGGTGTCGGATGCAATCCGCCGTTCCCGATCGGGTTTGAGCGATCCTGACAAGCCTTACGGCTCGTTCCTGTTTTTGGGGCCCACCGGAGTGGGCAAGACCGAGCTGTGCAAGGCACTGGCAGGATTTCTGTTTGATTCGGAAGAGCACCTGATCCGCATCGATATGTCCGAGTTCATGGAAAAACATTCCGTAGCTCGCCTGATCGGGGCACCTCCGGGTTACGTGGGCTATGAGGAGGGAGGCTATCTGACGGAAGCGGTGCGACGTAAGCCCTATGCCGTGATTCTGCTGGACGAAGTGGAAAAGGCCCATCCGGACGTTTTCAATGTATTGCTGCAGGTGCTGGATGATGGTCGCATGACCGACGGCCAGGGGCGGACCGTGGACTTCAAGAACACGGTCATCGTGATGACGTCCAACCTGGGTTCACAGATGATCCAGCAGATGTCGGGCGACGATTATGCCGTGATCAAGCTTGCGGTGATGGCGGAAGTCAAAACTCATTTCCGTCCCGAATTTGTCAATCGCATCGATGAAATCGTGGTGTTTCATGCGTTGGGTGCCAAGCAGGTCAAGGCCATTGCGGGCATTCAATTGCGCTATCTCAAGAATCGCCTCGAGAAGATGGACCTGGCGCTTGAGGTGTCCGATGTCGCACTGGAAAAGCTGGCCGATACGGGCTTTGATCCCGTGTATGGCGCTCGCCCGCTCAAGCGCGCCATACAGGCCGAGATCGAGAACCCACTGGCCAAACTGATCCTGCAAGGTCAGTTCAAACCCAAGGACACGATTCGGGTTGGAATATCGGGTGGGAAAATCAGTTTTTCTGCATGATGAGGCGGATTTCGGGTTGACAGGCCCCGCGGGCCAGGCGGAAAATTGCGGTCTTTACAGCACTTGAGGGTGATCCATCTTGGATTGTTCCAGTCAACGCAATACTAGATACTGCCGCTTACTCGGAATCCCCCTGTCATGACGTTGTAATCGTTCCATGACTCAATTCCGGGTCACGGAATTGAGGTTTTATGGCGAACATCACCGAATTTATCTCCCGGCTTGCCAGCCGCCGCCCTCTGTCTGAGGCTATCAGCACAAAAATTTCCGGTTTGCTTCTTGAAGTTTCCGGGTCTGACGCAGAAATCGCCTTGCGGCGCCTGGACAGTTCCGCCGAGGGCCTGCTGGACCGCGAGGCGGAAGATCGTTTGCTGGTTTATGGTCCCAATGCCATCGTCCACGAAAAGCACAGAAGCCCTGTGCGCCAGCTGCTGTCCTATTTCAAAAACCCGCTCAATATCCTCTTGCTGGCCTTGTCAGCACTGTCGTTTTATTTGGGGGACAACGAAGCGGGCACCATCATCGCCATCATGGTGGCGCTCAGCATCATCCTGACCTTCGTGCAGGAGTTCCGCTCCAGCAATGCGGCCGAACGCTTGCGCGCCATGGTCAGCACCACGGCCACGGTACTGCGCAAGGACCGCCGCAGCGGCGTTCCGGACGAGGTCAACCGCTACTTCAACATCCATCTGACCCCCCATGGGCCGCAACGCCGCGAAGTACCCATCGACACCCTGGTGCCGGGCGATGTCATCCAGTTGTCTGCTGGTGACATGATTCCTGCGGACGTTCGGTTGCTTACGGCGAAAGATCTGTTCATCAATCAGTCTTCCCTTACGGGCGAAGCGCTCCCCGTTGAAAAGTTCGCCAGCACGGAGCAGGTGCAGGGCAAGGATCCGCTCCAGTTGGGCAACGTGTGCTTCATGGGGACGAATGTGGTCAGCGGTACGGCCACGGCCGTGGTCGTGCTGACGGGTTCGAATACTTATTTTGGGGCGTTGGCGCAGATGGTGAGCGGTGAGCGGCAGCTGACCAGTTTTGATCGGGGTATCAACCAGTTCACCTGGCTGATGATTCGTTTCATCATGGTCATGACGCCGCTGGTGTTCCTGATCAACGGCTTTACCAAGGGGGACTGGATGGAGGCGTTCCTGTTCTCCGTGGCCGTGGCTGTGGGGTTGACACCGGAAATGCTGCCCATGATCGTGACCGTCAATCTGGGCAAAGGGGCTTTGGCCATGTCGCGCAAAAAGGTCATCGTCAAACGCCTCAATTCCATTCAGAACTTCGGTGCCATGGATGTGTTATGCACCGACAAGACTGGCACGCTGACCCAGGACAAGATCATCCTCGAGCGGCATGTGGACATCTACGGGCATGAAAATGAAGATGTCCTGGAATACGCCTATCTCAACAGTTTTCACCAGTCAGGGTTGAAAAATCTTCTGGATGTGGCTGTTCTTGAGTATGCCGGTCTGAACGATCAATTGCGCGCCGGCGCAAACTATCGCAAGGTGGACGAGATCCCCTTCGATTTCCAGCGCCGACGCATGTCGGTGGTGGTGGAGGGAAAGGGGCGGCATTTGCTGATCTGCAAGGGTGCCGTGGAAGAAGTGTTTGCCTGTTGTACCGCTGCTGAGGTTAATGGACAGTCGGTGGCGCTCGACCCTTCACACCTTGAAAAACTGGTTCAGGTGACACGCGATCTCAATGAAGATGGGTTCCGGGTCATCGCCATTGCGTACAAGGAAACGCCTGCGACCACCACCACCTATAGTGTCAAGGATGAGTCCGGCCTGGTACTGGTGGGTTACATCGCATTTCTCGATCCACCCAAGGACAGCGCCCGTGAGGCCATTGCGGCACTGCATCGGCATGGGGTGGAGGTCAAGATTCTCACGGGTGACAACGAAGTGGTGACGCGCAAGGTCTGTCATGACGTTGGCCTCAAGGTGGGCAAGATTCTATTGGGGTCAGATCTTGAAGCCATGACGGATGAACAGCTTGCAACCACCGCTGAAAATGTCGTGGTGTTCGCCAAGCTTTCCCCGGCCCAGAAGGCGCGCGTGATCAAGGCGCTGCATCTGCGGGGGCATGTGGTGGGATTCATGGGGGATGGCATCAATGATGGCCCCGCCCTGAAAACTGCCGATGTGGGCATTTCGGTGGATACCGCGGTGGACATTGCCAAGGAGTCCGCCGATATCATCCTGCTTGAAAAGAGCCTCATGGTCCTGGAGGAGGGGGTGATCGAGGGGCGCAAGGTGTTTGGCAACATCGTCAAATACATCAAGATGGGGGCAAGCTCCAATTTTGGAAACATGTTCAGCGTTCTTGGTGCGAGCGCGTGGCTGCCATTTTTACCCATGCAAGCCATCCAGGTACTGACCAACAACCTTCTCTATGATTTTTCCCAGACGGCAATTCCCACGGATCATGTGGATGAGGAATACATTGCCAAGCCCCGCCGTTGGGATATTGCCAACATCACGCGATTCATGTTGATGGTGGGTCCCATCAGCTCCATCTTTGACTACGTCACCTTTGCCATTCTGTATTTTGTCTTCAATGCCAATACAGAGGCCGGGTCCTCCATGTTCCAAACCGGCTGGTTTGTGGAGTCGCTATTGTCGCAGACGTTGATCATCCACATTATTCGCACCGGGCGCATCCCGTTTATCCAGAGTCGCGCCAGCCTGCCATTGACCTTGACGAGCCTCGTCATCTGCACGGTGGGAATTTGGCTGCCGTATTCTCCCTTTGCACATGCCCTGGGCTTCACGCCTTTACCGCTTCAGTTCTGGCCATACCTGATTGGCATCCTGCTGGGGTATCTCACCCTTGCGCATTTGATGAAATCCTGGTTCATACGCCGATTCGGATTAAACTGACACCATGAATGACATGACACGGATCTTTGGCGACGATGGCCCGCTCGCCAGGACCCTGCCGGCGTACCGTGTCCGCGGCGGACAAATTGATCTTGCGCAGGCCATCCATAGCGCCATCCTTGCCAACCGCTCGTTGATTGCAGAAGCAGGAACCGGGACAGGAAAAACCTTTGCTTACCTGGTTCCTGCGCTCCTTTCTGGTGGCAAGGTCATCGTGTCCACGGGAACCAAGACGCTTCAGGATCAGTTGTTCAATCGGGACATTCCCACCCTGCGCGCCGCGCTTCAGGTTCCCGTGACCGTGGCTCTGCTGAAGGGGCGTTCCAACTACATCTGCCACTACCATCTGGAGCAGACACTGCGCGAAGGCCGCATGCGCGATCGCTCGGAAGTCGTGCATCTGCAACGGGTGGCGGCATTCGCGCAGTCCAGCATGCGTGGCGACATTGCCGAACTTACGACGGTTCCCGAAAATTCCGGGCTGTGGCCACAGGTAACCTCCACCCGTGACAATTGTCTGGGCCAGGAATGTCCGCACCACGCAAAATGCTTTGTACTGTCTGCGCGCAAAGACGCCCAGCAGGCTGATGTCGTTGTCGTAAACCACCATCTCTTCTTTGCAGACGTGATGCTGCGCGACGAAGGTGCAGGAGAACTGTTACCTCAGGCGCAAACGGTCATTCTGGATGAAGCCCATCAACTGCCCGAAACGGCCACGGTTTTTTTTGGCCGATCCCTGTCCACCAGCTTGCTGGTGGATCTGGCACGAGATGCCGTCAGCGAAGCGCTTGGAGTGAGCGTGGAATTTCGAGACATTCCCGAGGCATCATCAGCACTGGAGCGGGCATCGAAGGACCTGAGATTGTCCATTCCCCTCAAGGAGGGTCGCCTGGCTTACGATCAGGTCAGGCGCTACGAGAACTTCACTGAAGCCCTCAACCAGGTGGCGCTGCGACTGGAGGCCTTGCATGCCCTTGTGGCACACCAAGCCGAGCGTTCGGAGGGATTGCATGCCATTGCCTTGCGGGCCCAGGAGTTGCTGGCACAGACGCAATCCTGGCAGGGTGAGGGGGACAGTGATCAGATTCGCTGGATGGAGTGTTTCAGCCAGTCCCTACACCTTAACCTCACGCCACTGTCTCTTGCCGAGACATTCAAATTGCAGTGGAATGCCGTCCCGAAGTCCTGGATTTTTACTTCGGCCACACTCTCCGTCAATGGCGACTTCAAACATTATCAACATGAAATGGGGTTGTCTGAAACCGAAGCGCTCACTTGGGCAAGCCCATTTGACTATGCCGCACAGTCATTGCTGTATGTCCCCACAGGATTGCCCCAACCCAATACGCCGGACTATACGGCAGCCGTAGTGGAGGCCGCCTTACCGGTTCTTCAGGCCAGTGCAGGGCGCGCATTCATGCTGTTTACAAGCCATCGGGCCCTGAAGGAGGCTCATGCGCTGCTCAAGGAGCGCTTTGAATCCCTGGGGTTGGACTACCCCTTGCTGATCCAGGGTGAAACCAGCCGATCTGAACTGCTGAACCGCTTCCGTCAGGTGCAGAATGCGGTGCTGCTTGGTTCCAGTTCGTTTTGGGAAGGCGTGGATGTCAAGGGAGAAGCCCTGTCAGTGGTTATCATTGACAAGATTCCCTTTGCGCCTCCCGATGATCCTGTGCTTGCCGCACGCATTGAAGAGATCACGCGTCAGGGACGCAATGCGTTCATGGACTACCAATTGCCCAGGGCGGTCATATCGCTCAAACAGGGTGCTGGACGCTTGATTCGGGACGAACAGGATCGGGGCGTGCTCATGCTTTGTGACCCCAGGCTGCTGGGGAAACCCTATGGCAGAAGGGTCTGGATGAGCCTGCCACCGATGCGGCGGACCCGTGATTTGGCAGAGGTTCAGGAGTTCTTCGGTGGGGTGGACAATGGTAGTTCGATGCGTGCTTCCAGCCCGCCACCCTGACGCGGTAACAGCTTGAATACGCCGTGGTGCATGCGTATGACGCGATCCACGATGGCCAGTCCCAGTCCTGCGCCGGGGTGACCGCTGCGGGAAGACTCCAGTCGGGTAAAGGGCTGGATGACGCGCATGACTTCATGGGGAGGAATGCCTGCCCCCCGGTCAAGAACCGACAACCGGACATGATCCGGAAATGCTTGTGTACGAATTGTGATGGGGGGAGCGCCGTAGCGTAGTGCATTCTCCACCAGGTTGGTGATGACGCGTTCCATGGCGCGTTCGTTGATCAGGATGTCTGGGGTTTCCTCCAGTTCGACGGTGACGGGATAGTTCCTTGCCATAAAGCGTTCATGGTTGACCCGGATCACTTCGTTGATATTTCCTGGGTTTAGCCAATGGTGCGGATTGTCGCGCGCAAAGTCGAGAAACTGGTTGATGATTCGGTCGATCTCTTCCATATCCTGAGCCATGGGTTCCAGCACAATGGCATCCTGGGGATCGAGCATTTCAAGCGCAAGGCGCAGGCGCGATAGGGGAGTGCGTAAATCATGGGAGACGCCCGCCAGCATGATGGTGCGGTTGGACTCGAACTCGCGCAGCGCCTTTTGCATGGAATTAAAGGCCTCGCTCAGAGAGCGAATTTCACGCGGCCCCCCCGACTCTGCAACCAGTGCAGGGGTATGCCCCTCGGCGATGCTGTGTGCTGCGCGTGTCAACGCGCGCAGCGGTCTGTTGATGCGCCTGACGCCAAGGTAGACGCCGACTACGGAAACAAATACCACCAGCATCAACATAATGCCCCATTTGACCGGAAAGCCGGAGTCAAAACGCTGCCGCTGCGTCACGTACCAATACTCGCCGCTTGGGGTTTCCAGTGAAATCCAGATTTCCGGTGCATCGCTGCGATCCGAAACCAGGATGTGGGATGAGGGTGAAATCAGCTTGCGTAACCGCTCTTCGAGTCGGGCAAGTCGCGTGTCAGGATCGGGGGGGCTTCCTGTGTGGGCATTAGGCAGGAAGGGCAGGATTCTGGCCCCTTCACTATCTTCGAAATCCCTGATGAATGTGGCGCGTTGTTCATTGGACAACAAAGCCATGGTGGCAACGATGGTCTGGATGTGGTTTGCCCGGTCATCCAGGGCGCGTTCCAGCAGGGGTTTTACGTAAAACTGGCGAATGACGAAAGTGGTCGCCAGCTGGGTGAGGATCACGGTCAAAACGATGACCAGGACCGTGCGACCCAGCAACGATCTCGGAAAAAAAGTCATGGAGCGTCGTCAGGGACGAACACATATCCAAAACCCCAGACGGTCTGGATATAGCGCGGCTTTCCGGAATCTTCCTCGATCAGGCGGCGCAGCCTGGAAATTTGCACATCGATACTGCGATCAAAAACCTCATGTTCCCGCCCCCTAGCCATATCCATGAGCTTTTCGCGCGAGAGTGGGTCTCTGGGGTGGCTCACCAAAACTCGAAGCAAGGCGTATTCGCCACTGGTTAAATTGATGGGTTCTCCATTCTTTGCCAGCGTGCGGTTGGCAAGGTTGAATTCAAAGGGGCCAAAGCGGATCAGTGACTGCCCATCGTGAAGCGTTCCTGGTGCGCCGGGCAGGGTGGATACAGGCTGACGTCGCAGTACCGCATGAATCCTTGCCAGAAGTTCGCGTGGGTTGAAGGGCTTTGAAATGTAGTCGTCCGCACCCATTTCGAGGCCCATGATACGGTCCACGTCATCGCCCATGGCCGTGAGCATGACGATGGGGATGTTGTTTGAGCCCGCACGGATGCGTCGACAGATGCTCAACCCATCCTCGCCAGGCAGCATCAGGTCCAGCACCAGCAGGTCAAAACGCTCGCGCGACATGAGTCGGCCCAACGCGGCGGCATCAGGTACGGCATCGACGGCAAAGCCCTGTTCCGTCAGATAGCGTTTGAGAAGTTCCCGAAGACGCATGTCGTCGTCCAGGACCAGTATTTTTTGAGGTCGTTTTTCCATCTTGGTGATGTTATCGGTGTTCGGTGGCTGTGCGGTTTCAATTTGTAACTACAGCGGCCACGGGGAAAAGGTCATTTTAACCGATCCCGTTCCATGGGCGGCACACTTCTCATGATGGCGGCATGGGCGACAGTGCGGCACATAGGGATGTATCATGCAGGTTTTATCCTGCCCATCCGGGCAGGATAACGCAGGATGGGGTGAGATTGAAGCTGCTTGCACTGGAATCGGCCACTGAACATTGTTCCGTAGCATTATGGCGGGATGGCGTACTGTCCTGTCTTCAGGGGCCGGCGCATCAGGCCCACTCCGAAACGCTGTTGCCGATGATCCGAAATTTGTTATCCGATGCAGGCGTGGACCCGTTGCAACTGGATGCCATCGCGTTTGGCATGGGGCCAGGCGCATTCACAGGTCTGCGCATGGCCTGTGGTGTGGCCCAGGGATTGGCGCTGGGTCTGGAGATTCCGGTCGTGCCCGTTTCAACGCTTTTGGCGCTGGCAGAAGGAGCGGGGCACGAGCGCGTCGTCGCTGCGCTGGATGCACGCATGAATCAGATCTATGTGGCGGCCTACGAATTCATCGCCGGACAATGGATCACCCATATCACGCCTTGTCTGAGTGACCCGGACCCGTTGCCGCAACTTCCTGACGGGGTTTGGCTGCCCGTGGGCAGCGGGGCTGAATTGTGTTCGTCAGCCTTGACGCAGGCCTGGCCTGGACAACTGCTTCCGGTAAAGTCTGGCCTGATTCCGCAAGCGATCCATGTGGCCACTCTGGGGGTCAAGGCATTTCAGTCAGGCCTCGCGATGCCACCAGAGCAGGCCGCACCGCTCTACTTGAGGGACAAGGTGGCTTTGACGCGCGCGGAACGTGCCGCCAAATGAAACTCGACTCGCTGAAGCACCCTGTGATCACGGACCTGGGTATGGAAGATATTGATGCCATGCTCGCCATCGAACAGCGTGCCTACGCGATACCCTGGTCGCGCGGCAATTTGTCCGATTCCCTGCGCCAGGGTCATGTGGGCCTTGCCTGCCGCCTGGAGGGTCAATTGATGGGATACGCCTTCATGATGCAGGTCATGGACGAAATGCACCTGCTCAACCTGACGATCGATCCCCTCTGGCAGGGGCGAGGATGGGGAAAACAGCTACTCGAGGCGGCCAAGAGTCGCGCGCGCGCGCTGGGTTGCACGCAGATCTTGCTGGAGGTGCGACACGGCAATACGCGCGCGCTCAAACTGTATCGAGAGTCGGGGTTCAAGCAAATCGGGGTGCGCCAGCAATATTATCCCGCGTTGCATGGCAGGGAAGACGCTGTCGTGATGCGGAGTCCGCTGTGAACCCGGAAGAAGCACGATGGAGGGAACTGGGTCTTTGGCCGCAGTGGGTAATGCGTTCACAGGCCCGTGAAGGCACGGGACAGGCTGAAGTATCCGACTTTCCCACCGCCCCAGCTCCATCGTCAGACCCTACGCCCGCCGAGGCGGGTTGGTCAGAATTACGCGAAATGGTCGCCGGTTGTCAGCGCTGTTCCCTTCATCATGGCCGGCGGCAGGCTGTATTTGGCGTGGGTGACGAACGGGCGCGCTGGCTGTTTGTTGGAGAGGGTCCGGGCGCTGAAGAGGATCAGCGCGGCGAACCCTTCGTGGGCGCGGCAGGAAAATTGCTGGACGAGATGCTTCGCGCCCTTGGGTTAAAACGAGGGGAAGATGTCTACATCGCCAATGTGGTGAAGTGCCGACCGCCGCAAAATCGCACGCCCACCGATGAGGAGTGCGCTGCTTGCATGCCTTACCTTGCCCGGCAAATTGCCTTGATCCAGCCGGCGGTGATTGTGGCCATGGGCAAGGTTGCGGCGCACGCACTTCTGAAAACGGATGGGACCTTGGGCGCTTTGCGGCTTCAGCAGCATCATTTCGGAAAAATTCCGCTCGTCGTAACCTGGCATCCTGCCTATCTGTTGCGCACCCCGGCCGACAAAGCCAAGGCTTGGGTGGATTTGTGCCAGGCCCGGCAACTGATGCTCAGTCGGTGTATTCCACGTGACGGTAGCGACGGTACAACAGCAGCATGAGGCTGCTGATAAACAGACCCAGCAGCACAACACTGGCATAAAACGCGGCTTCCGTTGCCACCAGGGGACGACCCATCAGGGTCTCAAGGCCGATTTTGTGCATCATGGATCTTAGCGGCAAATCGGTACGGATCACCAGTGCGTAGGCGCCCAGCATGGCAAGTATGCTGATGTTTTCATTGAAATTCTGGACAGCAATGCTATGACCCGCACCCATCAGTTGATGTCCTCGATGTTGCAGTAATGCGTTCATGGGGACAACGAAAAACCCACCCATGGCCCCTGCAATGACGAGCAGGATTACGGCGATGGGCCATTGGGTTACGAACAGCATGCCCAGTATGGCGGCACCCATGGCAATTCCCACCGGCAGCACTTTGAGCGAACTTTCCAGCTTGACCCATTTGGCGGCCGCAATCGAACCCAGGGCAATCCCCACTGCCGAGACTGCGGTGAGCTGGGTGGATTTTTCCAGATCGAAGTGAAGCTGGAGGGTGGCCCAGACCAGAACGATCAGACGTAAAGTCGAGCCCACGCCCCAGAACAGAGTGGTCACGGCAAGGGAAACCTTGCCCAGCGGATCGCGCCAGAGCATCATGAAGGAAGCTGCAAAATCCTTGACCACGTACCAGGGGTTTTTGCGCGGCAGGCTGTGATCGCGGTGTACTTTTGGAATGTACAGGTTGGCGACCGCTGCGGCGATGTACAACAACAGCACCATCAGGATGGCAAATTGAGGCGCTGTGAGGGGAACAAACCCAAGGGCAGCCATGCCATTTTTTGCCAGCAGATAGAGGGGCAGTCCTGGTTTGAGCATCAAACCGCCCATCACTGCACCCAAAATGATGGCCAGCACGGTTAATCCCTCCATCCAGCTGTTGGCGACCACGAGTCGGTTGGGGGGAAGGTATTCGGTCAGGATGCCGTATTTGGCAGGCGAATAGGCGGCGGCACCCAACCCGACCAGCGCATAGGCATAAAGCGGGTTGACCCCTCCCAACATTGCCAGGCAGCCCGCCAGCTTGATGAGGTTGCTGATGAACATGACGCGTCCCTTGGGCAACGCATCAGAGAAAGCGCCCACGAAAGGTGCCAACACGATGTAGGAGACTACAAAGAATTGTTGCAGGATGGGAACGTATTCCGGCGGAGCAGCCAGTTCCTTGAGCAGGGCGATGGCTGCAAACAAGAGCGAGTTGTCAGCCAGTGCCGAGAGAAACTGTGCCAGCAGAATGGTGTAAAAGCCGAGTGCCATCAGAAACGGGGCTTACAACACTTCGGCAGCATAGTCGGCCAAGCGCGAACGTTCGCCACGTTGCAGCGTCACGTGTCCACTGTGACGCCATCCCTTGAACCGGTCCACCACATAGGTCAGCCCAGAGCTGCCTTCGGTGAGGTAGGGCGTGTCTATCTGTGCGATGTTGCCCAGGCAAACCACCTTGGTTCCAGGCCCCGCACGGGTAATCAGGGTCTTCATCTGTTTGGGCGTGAGATTCTGTGCTTCGTCAATGATCAGGTATTTATTGAGGAAGGTGCGGCCGCGCATGAAGTTGAGGGATTTTATCTTGATCCGTGAACGAATCAGGTCTCGTGTGGCGGCTCTTCCCCAGTCTCCGGCTTCGTCATCGCTTTTATTGAGGACATCGAGATTGTCCTCGAGTGCACCCATCCATGGCGTCATTTTCTCTTCTTCGGTCCCTGGTAAAAACCCGATGTCTTCGCCCACCGGAACGGTGACCCGCGTCATGATGATTTCAGAGTAAGTTTTGTGTTCCAGGGTTTGCATCAAACCGGCCGCCAGTGTCAGCAGTGTTTTGCCTGTTCCGGCTTGGCCCAGCAGTGTGATGAAGTCCAGTTCGGGGTCCATGAGCAGGTTGAGCGCGAAGTTCTGTTCGCGATTGGCAGCGACGATACCCCAGGTGTTATTTCGCTGAGACGCATAGTCGCGGACGGTCTGCAGTACCGCAGACTGTCCGTCGCGTTCCTTGACGATGGCATAAAACGGTTTGTCCTCATGGTCCTGATAAACGAACTCGTTGAGCAGGAGTCCCGGTACCAGAGGCCCCTTGACCCGGTATAGGGTGCGTCCGTGTTCCTGCCAGGATTGCACGTCCTTGCCATGGGTTTCCCAGAAGTCATGAGGCAGCTCGCTGGCGCCGGTATAAAGTAGATCAGAGTCCTCGAGAACCTTGTCATTGAAATAATCTTCAGCATCGACACCCAGCGCACGCGCCTTGATGCGCATGTTGATGTCCTTGCTGACCAGGATGACGCTGCGCGTGGTGTGCGCGCGCTTGAGTTCAAGGGCAACGCCCAAAATCTGGTTGTCTGCCTTGTCTCCCGAGAGCGAGGCGGGTATGACCGAACCGTTGAGCGTTTGCAGAAACAGGGTGCCCGAAGGGGTTTTGTCGTGCTCTCGAGCCAGCGGGATGCCTGCGCTGATATCGCCCTTTTTGGCTCGCCTGATGATTTCATCCAGAAAACGACTGACCTGGCGCGCATTGCGCGCCACTTCGGTCATGCCCTTCTTGTTGTTGTCGAGTTCCTCGATCGTCACCATGGGCAAATAGACGTCATGTTCCTCGAACTGGAACAGACTGGTGGGATCGTGGAGCAAAACGTTGGTATCAAGAACGAAGAGCTTGGGCAATTCTGCAGATTTACGAGCCATTTAGCAGTGATTCCAGATTGAACTCAAGGCCCACAGTATCAAAGTGACTTGACGAAGTCGAGTACTTCCTGTGCGTGGCCAGGTACGGAAACGCCGCGCCATTCGCGTCGCAGGCGGCCCTCACCGTCAATGACGAAAGTGCTGCGCTCGATGCCCCGCACCTGTTTGCCATACATGTTTTTTTGCTTCATCACGCCAAACAGGGTGCAGACCGCTTCGTCCGCATCGCTCAGGAGTTCGAACGGAAATTCCATTTTGGTCTTGAACCGTTCGTGTGAGCCTATGCTGTCGCGCGAAATGCCGAGAACGGTGCATTTCAACGCGCGAAATTGCTCATCGAGCCCCTTGAATTGCAAACCCTCGTCCGTGCAACCTGGGGTGGCATCCTTGGGATAGAAATAAAGGACGAGTGGTGCGCCACGCATGGCGGACAGATGAAATCGCTGTTCGCCTGTGGCGGGCAATTCGAAATCAGGAACGATTTCCATAAGTTGCATGATTCTGATCCTATGTTAAGGGTTGAAAGCGCTAAACCGGCGCGCCTTGCAGCGCCAGTTCTCCCGAACGGCCTGGTACCATGCCCTGAATGACGCGGCAGTGGGGCAGGGCAGCGTTGTCCAGCGTACTGGCCATTTCTCCCAGCGATACCAGACGGTAACCCTGTTGTTGCCATCCCCGCATCAGTTGGTCCAGAACCGGGGCAAGCCGCATCCCCTCCAGTTCGGCGTGCAACGTGAAGACGTGTCCGGCGGTTGGCGCTGCTTCGGTCAAATGCAACAGGTGTCCGGCAACGGAGTTTGCATCCAGTCCATCCAGTCCGATCAGTTCGTCAAGAGTGGGTAAAGTGGTGGGCAGTTGTGGACAGGTTAACAGCCTACCCGCGATGACCGGAAAAAAGGGGGATGTGCCGCGGCAATCAGAGGCCCAGCGGATTCCGGCTTGATCCAGATGCAGGAAGGCCTGGTCGTTCATTTGCCATCCTGCAGCACCATGAACCTGGGCGCGAGCGCCAAAGATTTCCAGAAAGCGCTGTTCGGCCCGTGTCATCTGTTCGTTGGTCCACTGCGCCGAGGCCCGGGCAACGCCATCCTGCCATGCCACATGATCCCAGGTGTGGATACCCACCTCGTATCCTGCTTGCTGGACGGCCCGCATGATAGTCACGGCACGAAGGCCAATGTCTGGTCCAGGCAGAAGGGTGCCATAGAGCAATGTCTTCAAACCGTAATGTTCCAGTACGGAGGTTCGCTGGACTTTGCCCAAAAACCCCTTGCGAAACACACGCTTGATGGCACGACCCGTGTGGTCTGGACCCAGACTGAACAAAAAAGTGGCATGGGCCGTATGCGCTTGAAGCAGGGATAGCAGGCGCGGAACGCCCTCTCGGGTGCCGCGCAGGGTATCCACGTCGATTTTCAGGGCAAGCTGTTTCATCCAGCGACTATCGCCAATTTTTTAAGTCGAAGCAACCCCTTTGGCATGATAGAATGGAGAGCTTGAATTTAACCCGGTTAATCCCCCATGGCCCGTCAGCTTCGCAACATCGCAATCATCGCCCACGTCGATCACGGCAAAACCACGCTCGTCGATAAGCTTTTGCAGCAATCCGGCACTTTCGCCGCGCATCAGCAGGTATCCGAACGGATCATGGACAGCAACGATCTTGAAAAGGAGCGGGGTATCACCATTCTGGCCAAGAATTGCGCGGTCAACTATGAGGGTACGCACATCAACATCGTGGATACCCCGGGACATGCCGATTTCGGTGGCGAGGTTGAACGGGTGTTGTCCATGGTGGATGGCGTTCTTTTGCTGGTGGATGCCGTGGAAGGCCCCATGCCGCAAACCCGCTTCGTCACCCGCAAGGCATTGGCGCTGGGGCTCAAGCCCATCGTGGTCGTGAACAAAATCGACCGGCCGGGCGCCCGTCCGGACTGGGTGGTCAACCACACCTTCGATTTGTTCGACAAGCTGGGTGCCACTGAAGAGCAACTGGATTTTCCAGTGGTTTACGCCTCGGCGCTGCAAGGGTATGCCTCTCTTGATCCGACCCAGCCGGGCGAGAATTTGCGCCCGCTTTTTGAAGCCATCGTCAAGCACGTGCCAGAACGGGCCGGCGACCCGGAGGGGCCGCTCCAACTGCAGATCATCTCCCTCGACTATTCAAGCTTCGTGGGACGTATCGGCATCGGCCGCATTCGTCGCGGGCGCCTGCATCCTGGCCAGGAAGTGGCCGTGTTGCGCGGGCCGGGAAGTGCCGTCAAGAAGGCACGGGTCAACCAGGTTCTGGGCTTCAAGGGGCTGGAGCGCGTTCAGTTTGAAAGCGCCGAAGCAGGAGACATTGTATTGATCAATGGCATCGAGGACATTGGCATCGGCGTGACGATTGCTGACCCCGAACGTTCGGAAGCCCTCCCCATGCTGGCTGTGGATGAACCAACCCTGACCATGAATTTCCAGGTCAATACCTCGCCTTTTGCAGGTCAGGAAGGCAAGTTCGTGACCAGCCGCCAGGTACGCGAACGGCTTGATCGTGAACTGATGAGCAACGTGGCCCTGCGTGTTCAGGAAACCGAGGACACCGATGTTTTCCTGGTCTCTGGCCGTGGCGAGCTGCACCTCACCATCCTGCTGGAAAACATGCGCCGTGAAGGCTACGAGCTAGCGGTTTCCCGTCCGCGCGTACTGCTCAAGGAAGTCAATGGCCAGAAGTGTGAGCCCTTCGAGATGCTGACCGTGGACGTGGAAGAGTCGCATCAGGGGCCGGTCATGCAGGCCCTGGGCGAGCGTCGCGGCGATTTGCAGGACATGCAGTCGGATAGTCGGGGCAGGGTTCGCTTGGACTATCGCATCCCTGCACGTGGACTGATCGGTTTTCAATCCGAGTTTTTGACGCTGACCCGCGGTACCGGATTGCTCAGTCACGTATTCGACGAATACGCCCCCATGAAACCGGAAATCGCTTCCCGTCGCAATGGCGTGCTGATCTCCGCAGAAGCAGGCGAAGCTGTCGCCTATGCCCTCTGGAAACTGCAGGAACGCGGACGCATGTTCGTGGTTCCGGGTGATCGCGTTTATGAAGGCATGATCATTGGCATCCACAGCCGTGACAACGATCTGGTGGTCAACCCCATTAAGGGCAAGCAGCTCACCAACGTGCGCGCTGCAGGAAAGGACGAAGCCGTAGTGCTGACGCCACCCGTGGCCCTGACCCTGGAGTCCGCGATTGAATTCATCAACGACGACGAGCTGGTGGAAATCACTCCCAAAAACATCCGCATCCGCAAGAGGTACCTTCTCGAGCATGAACGCAAGCGCGCAGCGCGTGACGTGGTTTCGCTGGTTTGAGGTAGTGGATGCTGCCTGAACTGCTCCTGATCCTCTTTGTCGTTCTGGTCCTGGTTTGGGGGCTATATGCACTGCACCGGCGCCTGGATCAGTTGGGGCACCAATTGGGAGAAGATTCTCCCGGGCTGGTCAGTCTGCTTGAAACGCGCCATCGTGAACTGCAGACCGAAATGCAGGATGGACTGGTGAGGCAGGGTGACCGCTTGTCCAGCAACCAGTCCGAGGCCGCTGACCGGCTACGCGAGTCCATAACGCGTGAACTGACCATGACCCGCGAGCAAATCGAGAAGTTGCGGGTGGACATGCTGGAACGCCTGATGGAGAAAAGCGAGTCCCTGCTGCGTCGCGTGGATGAGCGTCTGGACCAGATTTCCGGCAAGGTGACAGAACGTCTGGACGAGGGGTTCAAGAAGACCAACGAAACTTTTGTCTCCGTCATGCAACGCCTATCCACCATCGACGAAGCCCAAAAGAAGATCGACGGTCTTGCAACCAATGTGGTCAGCTTGCAGTCGCTACTGGGGGACAAACGCGCCCGTGGCGCGATTGGCGAAGTACAACTCGAGGACATCGTTCGTAACATCCTGCCGCCCAACGCCTATCAATTCCAAAGTGTCCTCTCCACAGGGGTGCGCGTGGATTGCCTGCTGCGCTTGCCAGAGCCTACGGGAAACATTGGTGTTGACTCCAAGTTCCCGTTGGAAAATTATGCGCGGCTGGTGCAGTCCGACCAACAGCCTGCCGCGCGTGAAGCGGCCCTGCGTCAGTTTCGCAATGACGTAAAAGCCCATGTGGATGCCATCGCGGATAAATACATCATCCCGGGGGAGACCAGTGAGGGCGCGCTGTTGTTTGTCCCTGCCGAGGCGATTTTTGCGGAAATTCACGGGAGCCATCCCGATGTGGTGGAATATGCAATGAAGCGTCGGGTCTGGATCGTGTCCCCCACGACGCTGATGGCCATCTTGAATACCGTTCATGCTGTCCTGAAAAACGTTGAAACGCGCAAACAGGTGCATATCATCCAGGAGGCCTTGGGAGTCCTTGCCGTTGATTTTGGCCGATTTGAAGACCGCATGAAAAAGCTGGCCAACCATATCAAGCAGGCTTCCAATGACGTGGATGAGGTCCATATTTCCAGCCAGAAAATTTCCCGGCGTTTTGGACAGATCCACAGGGTTGAGCTGCAGACCGTGGCCCAGGATGACTTGCTGCAGCCTGGTACCTTGAGCGCTGCGCGCCTACTTGCGGAAGAAGGCGATTCTGACCAGGAGAAATCATGAGCGCAGTCATCGGGTTTGCAGGGTACTCTGGCTCTGGAAAAACCACATTGATCGAACAGGTCATTGCATTGCTTGTTTCATGGGACGTGAAGGTGTCATTGATCAAGCATGCGCACCATCACTTTGACGTGGACGTGCCAGGCAAGGATTCCTGGCGGCACCGCCAGGCTGGCGCCACCGAGGTCATGGTGGCGTCCGACCAGAGGTGGGCCCTGATGCATGAACTTCGAGGGGCTCCCGAACCCTCTCTGGATACCCTCATTGAGCGACTTTCGCCTTGCGACCTTGTCATCGTGGAAGGATTCAAGAAGGATCCCATTCCAAAACTTGAGGTATGGCGTCGTGCGCAAGGTTCACCCAGACTGGATGGCGACGACCCCTGGATCATCGCTTTGGTCACCGACGAGCACCAGCCCGGCCTGCTTCCATGTCTTGACATCAACAATCCAGAGGCCATCGCACATTTCATCGTGCGTCGCTTCGATCTCGCCACACCGAAACATCGTCACGCATCCTGTGCCATTCAGGTGCGCTATTTTGCCCGGCTTCGCGAAGCCCTTCAGTGCGAATCGGAGACCGTGCTCCTCGATTCGACAGCCACGGTTTCAGACCTCGCGGCCAGGTTGCGCGCTCGCGGAGGAGTCTGGGCCGAGGCCCTTTCTGAACAGCGCACCCTCAAGGTAGCCGTCAATCAACAATTGGTCACTTTTGATACCGTGTTGCACAATGAGGACGAAGTGGCATTTTTTCCGCCGGTCACTGGGGGATAAGGCGAGATGACCGTTCGCGTGCAACAGGAACCGTTTGACATGGGCCACGAAATTCTGAAGCTGCGTGGCAATGACGCACAAGTTGGCGCTCTGGCCAGTTTTGTCGGAATGGTGCGCGACCTGAACGACAACCAGGCCGTAAGCCAGATGACCCTGGAGCATTACCCGGGCATGACTGAAAAGGCGCTATCATCGCTTGAAAGCGAGGCGCGCCAGCGTTGGCAGATTATTGACGCTTTGATCATACATCGCGTGGGAAAGCTTCTTCCTGGTGACCCCATTGTTTTGGTGGCCGTCACCAGTTCGCATCGGAGTGACGCTTTCGATGCCTGCCAATATTTGATGGACGCCTTGAAAACGCGAGCGCCATTCTGGAAAAAGGAGACGACGCCTGCAGGAGATCGTTGGGTGGATGCGCGTGAATCCGACAATGAAGCACTGGCTCGGTGGAAGATATCGAATGAAACGCTCTGACTATTCATCTGCGCTTTCGATCCTGCTTGTGATGCTGCTTGCCGGCTGCACCATGGTAGGCCCGGATTTCAGCATGCCGGCTGCACCTGGCGTGGCCCGGTACACTGAAGGCGATCAGCCTGCAGTGGCAGCGAATCAGGACAAGCTTCAGACTTTGAACTCCGATCAGGTGGTGCAAGCCGACTGGTGGAAGCTCTTTCATTCCACGGCGCTCAACGAACTGATTGAAGCCGGTCTGAAAAACAATCCCTCGATTGCTGCAGCCGAAGCCGCGTTGAACAGTGCCCGCGAATCAACCAACGCGGAACGCAGCAACCTGATGGTGCCCGCAATCAGTGCGCAAGCCGGAGAAACCCGTCAACGGTTGTCGCCGGAGGCTTTTGGATTTCCCGGAAGTCCGAACACCTTCAGTCTGACCAATGCATCGGTGGATGTTTCTTATACCCTGGATTTTTTTGGTGCCAATCGTCGTCAGGTGGAAAGCATGGAAGCGCAGGTGGATGCCGAGCGCTACCTGCTTCAGGCTGCGCGTGTGACACTTGCGGCGAACATCGTCACGACGGCAATTCGCGAGGCTGCCTTGCGTGAACAATTGCACGCGATGGAGGCCGTGGAACAGCTTGAAAGCAGGACCTTGGGCATTCTCGAGACCCGGGAAAGGCTGGGCGCCATTTCACAAACCGAAGTCCAGATCCAGCGCGCCACTCTGGCACAGACGCATGCCACGATACCGGGCCTGCAAAAGCAATTGGCCCAAACGCGCCATCAGCTGGCAGTATATGTGGGTAAATTTCCTGGTGAAGGCGGTTTGCCCCGTTTCGAACTCAAGGACCTCACGCTACCCCAGCAACTCCCGGTTTCCGTACCATCGGCGCTGGTGAGACAACGCCCGGATATCCTGGTCAGCGAAGCGCAACTGCATCAGGCCACGGCCAATCTGGGGTTGACCATCGCCGGAGCCTATCCCAACGTCACACTCTCTGCCAGTTTTGGATCCATCGCAACACGCCCCGGTGACCTGTTCAACACGGGCTCCACGATCTGGAGCCTTGGCGGGAATCTGGTCCAGCCCCTGTTTCGTGGGGGCGCCCTTCAGGCCGAACAACGCGCCGCCCAGGCAGCACTGGATCAAGCGGCAGCCCAATACCGACAGACGGTTCTCAATGCATTCCAGAATGTGGCCGACGTGTTGCGTGCGCTTGAATCCGACGCTGCCGCCTTGTCAGCACAGGCTGACGCAGCTGGGGCAACGCGGCGCAGTTTGACCTTGGCCCAGGCACAGTATGCAAGCGGCGGCATCAGCTTTTTGACGTTGTTGAGTGCTGAAGAACGCGATAACCAAACCCAGCTGGCATTGATTCAGGCCAAGGCGGCGCGCCTGGCCGACTCGGCTGCACTTTTTCTCGCCATGGGCGGGGGCTGGTGGAACGAAGGTAGCGTGATTCCTTAAATCCATAGCTGCAGAAAGCGATCTGTCCAATGAGCGAAAAAATGCAATCAGCCCCATCCTTTAAAAAGCGAATGATCATCATGCTGATCCTTGTGGCCGTGCTGGTCGGCGGGGTCGTTGCGTTCAACCTCTTCAAAGGCAGCATGATCCGCAAGTTCATGGCCTCCTCCGGAGAACCTCCGCAAACGGTGACCACCATGGTGGCCAGTCGCTCGGAATGGATTCCGGAATTGCAGGCCGTAGGGACGCTACGCGCAGTCAGGGGCGTGGACATCAGCCCTGAAGTGGCAGGTACGGTTCGCCGCCTCGCCTTTACCTCAGGGCAAAGCGTCAAGGCGGGCGATGTCCTGGTGGAATTTGTGAACGATGCTGAAAAGGCACAATTGAAGTCGCTCGAGGCCAGCGTGCAGCTGGCGCGAATCACCCTTGATCGGGATCGCGCACAATTGGCTGCACAAGCCATCAGCCAGGCACAAGTTGACACCGATACCGCCGATCTGCAAAGCAAGGAGGCGCAATGGGCACAACAGGGTGCGCTGCTGGCGAAGAAATCCCTGGTTGCGCCATTCGGCGGAAAGCTGGGCATTTCCACCATCAATCCCGGGCAGTTTCTCAACCCAGGCGACAAAATAGTGACCTTGCAGGAAATCACCCCCATCCTGGTGGATTTTACCGTCCCCCAGCAGCAGATCAGTCAACTCGGCGTGGGAAGGAAAGTGTCGCTAAGCGCCGATGCCTGGCCTGACAAGGTCTTTGGTGGGAAAATTTCCGCGATCAGTCCGCTGGTCGATGCCGGTACGCGCAACATCGCCGTCGAAGCGCAGCTGGAAAATCCGCGTCAGGAGCTTTTGCCCGGCATGTTCGGAAAGATTCGCCTGGTTCACGGCGAGAAGCAGTCCCTCATCACCTTGCCGCAATCAGCCGTAACCTTTAATCCCTACGGTGCCACCGTTTTTGTGGTCAAGACCGCATCCAAGCCTGCCGGCACGGGATTGGTCGCGGAACAGGTCTTTGTGACCACCGGGGCAACACGCGGCGATCAGGTGGCCATCATGTCCGGTCTCGAGGCTGGCGCGACGGTGGTGACAAGCGGGCAGATCAAGTTGACAACGGGAACGCCGCTCATCGTCAACAATCAGCAGTCTCCCCCCAACGATCCGGCACCGACGCCGCAGGAAAAGTGAGCCGGGTCTACCCATGAACTTTACTGATATTTTCATTCGCCGGCCGGTATTGTCGGTCGTCATCAGCTTGCTGATCCTGGTATTGGGGCTGCGCGCCGTATTCGGTTTGCCCGTCAACCAATACCCGCGCACCCAGAACGCCGTAGTCACCATCACCACCAATTACTACGGCGCAGATGCCCAGACAGTGGCCGGGTTTATTACGCAGCCACTGGAGTCCGCCATTGCTCAGGCGCAGGGGATCGATTATCTATCCTCCAATAGCCTGATGGGCGTTTCCATCATTACGGCCACTCTCCGTCTTAACTATGATGCCAACAAGGCACTGACGGAGATCAACACCCAGGTCAGTTCGGTTCGCAACCAGCTGCCTGCCCAGGCGCAGCAGCCCGTGTTGACCGTTCAGATTGGCCAGACCATCGACTCCATGTACATGGGGTTCTACAGCAAGGTCTTGCCCACCAACAATGTGACCGATTTTCTCCTGCGTGAAGTCAAGCCCAAGCTGGATTCCCTGGACGGTGTACAGACAGCCGAAATTCTGGGTGCGCGCAATTTTGCACTTCGTGCCTGGCTGGATGAAGCCCGGATGGCAGCGTTCGGCGTGACGGCGGCGGACGTGAGCAATGCCCTGGCTGCCAATAACTATCTCGCAGGGATAGGTTCCAGCAAGGGCCAGGCGGTCAGTGTGGACCTCACCTCGGGAACCGATCTGCATAGCGTTGAAGAATTCAAGCAGTTGGTAGTCCGTCAGAAGGGCAACACGCTGGTGCGCCTGGAGGATGTGGCCAACGTGACGCTGGGTGCAGAAAGTTACGATTTCAACGTGGCCTTTGACGGCCAGAAATCCGTATTCATTGGAATCAAGGTGGCTCCGGGAGCCAACGTGCTGGAAGTGGCCGATCGGGTACGCGCCGCCTTTCCATCCCTGCAGGCAAAATTGCCGACGGGGTTGACGGGGCAAATTGTCTACGATTCCACGGAGTACATCAATTCCTCCATCAAGGAAGTGGCCAAGACGCTGCTGGAAGCGCTGCTCATCGTCACCGCGGTGATTTTTCTCTTCCTGGGCAGCCTGCGTGCAGTTGTGGTTCCTGTGATCGCGATGCCGTTGTCGCTGATCGGCACTTTCCTCATCATGCTGATGCTGGGTTATTCCATCAACTTGCTCACCTTGCTGGCCCTGGTGCTTGCGATTGGCCTGGTTGTGGACGATGCCATCATTGTGGTTGAAAACGTGGATCGCCATATGAAGGAGGAGGGCAAATCTCCCCTGGAGGCGGCACTCCTGGCAGCACGCGAATTGGGCGGGCCGATCCTTGCCATGACCGTCGTTCTGATCGCCGTTTACATCCCCATCGGGTTTCAAGGGGGCCTGACAGGCGCGCTGTTCACCGAGTTTGCCTTTACCCTGGCCGGTGCCGTTACGGTCTCTGGCATCGTTGCGCTCACCCTCTCTCCCATGATGTGCGCGCGTTTTTTCAAGACCGATGAGCACGAACACGCCTTTGTGGCGTTTCTGGACCGCACTTTCGATGCGCTGCATCGACGCTATCAAAAGACCCTGACCAGCGCCTTGCAAACCGGAACGGTGCTGGTGGCGATGGGTGGCTTGCTGTTGCTCACCACCGTTTACCTGTTCATGACCTCTGCGAAAGAGCTTGCCCCACCAGAGGACCAGGGTATTGTGCTGTATTCCATGACGGGGCCTGCCAATGCAACCGCGGATGAAATGCAAACCTATGCGCAAACGCTGTACTCCATAGCCAAATCAGAACCGGAATACGCACAGATGTTCCAGATTACCGGTTCACCCGTCCTGAATCAGGGTTTGGGTGGCACCGTTTTCAAACCCTGGGACCAGCGTCACCGCTCGGCGGATGAGTTGCAGAAGGACCTTCAGAATAAATGGGCCGCTTTGCCCGGTGCGCGTGTGGCAGCCTTCCAGTTTCCACCATTGCCGGGGACGCAGGGACTTCCGGTGCAGTTTGTCATCAATACAACTGAGCCCTTTCAAAACCTCAATGAGGTGACCCAGAAGATTCTGGACAAGGCCCGGCATAGTGGTATGTTCTTTTTTGTGGATGCCGACCTCAAGATCGACAAGCCACAGACCACCGTCAAGGTGGATCGCGATATGGCAAGCGCCATGGGGATGACCCAACAGGACATTGGCTCCACGCTCAGTGGGGCTCTGGGCGGCGGTTACGTCAATTATTTTTCCATGGGTGGCCGATCCTATAAGGTCATTCCTCAGGTGCAGCAGGTGGACCGCCTTAATCCGGATCAGGTGCTGGATTACCATCTCAAAACCGCATCAGGCGCGCTCATGACGGCAGGCACGGTCAGCACCCTGGAGCGGCGTATAGTGCCCGAGACCGTGAGCCATTTCCAACAACTTAATGCCACGACCATAGCCGGGGTGGCAACGCCCCTGGTTTCCCAGGCGGATGTCCTGGAGTTTCTGAAGAAGACCACGCAAGAAGTTGCGCCAGTGGGCTATGGTATAGACTACTCCGGAGCTTCGCGCCAATACATGAAGGAGTCGGGTGGCTTTGTGGTGACCCTGCTGTTTGCAGTACTGATGGTGTTCCTGGTGCTTGCTGCGCTGTTCGAAAGCTTTCGAGATCCCGTGGTGATTCTGGTGTCAGTGCCCATGGCGCTTTTTGGCGCGCTGATCTTCATCAACCTGGGTGTAGCGACACTCAATATCTACACTCAGGTTGGGCTCGTCACCCTGATGGGGCTGATCAGCAAGCATGGCATCCTGATCGTGCAATTTGCCAATCAGCTGCAGCTTGCCGGCAAGAGCAGGCTTGAGGCGGTGGTGGAAGCGGCTTCAGTGCGTCTGCGGCCCATTCTGATGACCACTGCGGCCATGGTACTTGGCGTGTTGCCCCTGGTCCTGGCATCGGGCGCGGGAGCGGCGGGTCGGCGGTCCATGGGTTTGGTCATCTTTACCGGACTGTCCATCGGCACCCTGTTTACCCTGTTCGTGGTGCCGGCCATGTATGCCGCCATGGGTGGAAATCGCTCGACAGCGCCGTCACCGACGCCACACGAGGAAACTGCGTAATGCTGGCGCTATTTCTCGACGAAGGCGCGTTCGATGACGTAGTCGCCAGGCTCTCCAACGCCGCCTGAAATCTCAAAACCGCGCGCATCGAGCAGGGCGGAGATGTCCTTGAGCATACCCGGACTGCCGCAGATCATGGCGCGGTCCACAGCCGGATCCAGGGGCTTCAGTCCGATGTCGGAAAACAACTGCCCGGTCTCGATCAGCGTGGTGATTCGTCCGGTGGTTTCGAATTCCTCGCGGGTCACCGTGGGATAATAAATCAGCTTTTGGCGAACTTCATCGCCAAAATATTCGTTGTTGGGCAATTCATGCTGGATGAATTCCCGGTAGGCTAGTTCAGAGACTTGCCTCACGCCATGCACCAGGATCACTTTTTCAAACTTTTCGTAGGTTTCGGGATCCTTGATGATGCTCATGAAAGGGGCAAGTCCTGTGCCGGTGGCAAACAGGTACACATGCTTTCCCGGCAGTAGATCATGGGTAACCAGCGTACCTACGGGCTTGCGGCTGACAAGAATGTCATCGCCCACCTGGATGTGCTGAAGTCGGGACGTGAGCGGACCGTTCTGGACCTTGATACTGAGAAACTCCAGGTGTTCCTCGTAATTGGCGCTGGCAATGCTGTAAGCGCGCATCAACGGCTTGCCCTCTGCCTCAAGTCCAATCATGACAAAATGACCGTTTTCGAAGCGCAAACCAGGATCGCGCGTGGTGGTGAAGCTAAACAGGGTTTCATTCCAGTGATGAACTGAAAGCACTTTCTCCGTACCGATGGCTGCCATGGTGTCGTATCAACCGCTAGTGATCCAAATTGTTGAATTATAGTCTTTGCTGCCCTGCCGCAAAAGACCGCATGGTTATAATCTTGTAATGAACTCCTTTGATGACAAATTGCGCGACCTTCGCGAACAGGGGCTGTTACGCCAGCGCCGCACTGTTGAAGGGTCCCAGGAGGCCGTCTTGACAGTGAACGGACAGAAATTACTGGCCTTTGCGTCCAATGATTACCTGGGGCTTGCCAACCACCCCGATCTCGCCTTGGCGGCCCATCGGGCCCTGGATCGCTTTGGCCTTGGCTCTGGGGCTTCAGCCTTGATCAGCGGCCATAGCGAGCCTGTGGCCACCCTGGAAACCGAGTTGGCGCAGTGGCTGGGGTATGAACGTGTACTGCATTTCTCTACCGGTTACATGGCCAACCTTGGCATAATCCCTGCGTTGGTGGATGCAGGCGCTGCCGTGTTTTCCGATGCGTTGAACCATGCCTGTCTGATTGACGGCATTCGCCTCTCGCGGGCGGGTGACGTCAACATCTACGCGCATGGAGACATGACAGCGCTGGAAGGTGCCCTGAAGCAATCCAAAGCCTTTGAAAAATGGATCATCACGGATGCCGTGTTCAGCATGGATGGCGATGTGGCCCCTCTGAAAACCATTGTCGCGTTGGCCGAGCAGTATGATGCCCGCGTTCTGGTGGATGATGCACATGGGTTTGGCGTTCTGGGCAAGGAAGGGCAAGGGACCCTGTCTCATCTTGGCATTCGCTCCACGCGGGTGATCTACATGGCTACGTTGGGTAAGGCTGCCGGTGTTTATGGCGCCTTTGTTGCAGCCTCGGCCGACGTCATCGAATGGCTGATGCAGCGCGCACGAACCTACATTTTTACCACGGGCACACCGCCCGTTCTGGCAGCGGCTTGTCTTGCCAGCCTCAATCGCATCCGTCAGGATGAGTTCCGGCGTGACTGCCTGCGCGTGTTGGGGGCGCGCTTGCAGAATGGCTTGAAGGGTTTGCCCTGGACAGCCCTGCCATCAGTGACCGCGATTCACCCCCTTGTCTTGGGCGACAACTTTACAGTGACGAGAATTGCCGATGCGCTGCGTGACCGTGGCATCTGGGTGCCTGCCATTCGCCCGCCGACGGTACCGGAGGGTGCCGCGCGCTTGCGAATTTCACTTTCGGCCAATCATGGTGTGGAACATGTGGATGAGCTGCTGTCAGCATTGAGGTCCCTGGCATGAACAATCAGGATTTGCTCCAGCGCAGCCAGGCCGCAGTCTGGCACCCCTGCACCCAGATGAAATGGCACGAGTCGTTTCCAATCATTCCCATTCGGCGTGGTGAAGGGGTATGGTTGTATGACTACGACGGTCGGCGTTATCTGGATGGCGTCAGTTCCTGGTGGGTCAACCTGTTCGGCCACCTGAATCCCCGCATTGTCGCAGCCCTTCAGGCTCAGTTGGGCCAGTTGGAGCATGTGATGTTGGCCGGATTTACACATGAGCCCGTGGTGCAACTCTCAGAGCGTCTGTCGGCGCTGACAAAGCACCAGCTGGGCCACTGTTTTTATGGTTCGGATGGCGCCTCCGCCACCGAAATGGCGCTTAAGATGAGCGCGCATTTCTGGCGTAATCAGGGGCGCCCTACCAAAACCGGATTCATCGCCCTGGCAAACAGCTACCATGGCGAAACACTGGGCGCCTTGGGTGTCACGGATGTTCCCCTGTTTCGCGAGGCCTATGCGCCACTCATCAGGAATAGCGTCATCCTGCCCAGCCCGGATTCGCGCCTGGGTCCGGAGGCAGGGCGTCGCAGCCTGGAGGCACTCAGGCACCATCTGGAACGGCACCATGAGCAGACTGCGGCGCTTATTGTTGAGCCCTTGATCCAGGCTGCAGCAGGGATGGTTTTCCATGATTCCGAATTCCTGCGCCAGGTCTATCAGGTGTGTCAGGAATATCGCGTTCACTTGATTGCGGACGAAATTGCCGTGGGCTTTGGCCGTACGGGAACATTTTTTGCACATGAACAATCAGGCTTTACACCAGATTTCCTGTGCCTGTCAAAGGGCATTACGGGTGGCTTCCTGCCCCTTTCGGTAGTGATGACCACCGATGAGATTTACCAGGCTTTTTATGATGACCAGATGGGTCGAGGTTTTCTGCATTCCCATTCTTATACCGGCAATGCGCTGGCCTGCCGCGCTGCATTGGCAGTGCTGGACATTTTTGAAGAGGATCGGGTCATTGAGGTCAATCAGTCCCGTCAGGCGCAGTTTGCCTCCATGACTGCGGCGTTGCGTGCGCATCCTGGGGTTCGAAACTTTCGCCAGCGTGGCATGATCTGGGCCTTTGATGTGGCTTGTGAGCGCGCCGATTTTTCCAGGGTCTTTCATCGCACCGCATTGCGACACGAGCTGCTGCTTCGACCCATAGGCTCGACAGTGTATTTCATGCCCCCCTATACCATCAGTGATGCCGAATTTAAGCATTTGGTGGACGCCACGCTGGCGAGCTTGAGCATTTGCCTGCAGGAGCCCTGAAGCAAAACCGTCCGTAATAAAAGCGCTTACATGGAAAATACGAGTTTGTCTGTCAGGTTGCGGCGACAAGGCTGAAATCTACGGTTGGTCATACGACACCATGCGTAAAAATATCCGGAAGTTTCCTTTAATACTGTTGACATGTGCGAGGTATCAGAATGACACTACTCTTCTAAAAATCGTGGTGCCGTTTGGTACCGATTCAACTATGAGTAGTACTTAGGGGATTGATCATGAAAACTATCTCACTGACGAAGCGCGTAGTCCGTGCCAAACCTGACGGCGCATTGAATGTCTGGATTATGGCAGTTTTGGTTGCTTCCGCATCCGCCGTACAGGCAGCGCCAATCGGAGGGCAAATCGTTGCCGGCGCAGGCAGCATTTCACAGTCCGGTTCCACGACCACCATTCACCAATCAAGTTCGAATCTGTCCCTGAACTGGCAGGGTTTTAACATTGCACCACAGGAGTCAGTGAATTTCCTCCAGCCTTCCACCAGTGCGGTTGCTGTCAACCGTATCTTCGATACGAATGGAACTCAGATACTGGGACAGATCAATGCCAATGGCCAGGTCTATCTGATCAATCCAAACGGCATCCTGTTTGGACAAGGTGCCCAGGTGAATGTGGGGGGGTTGGTGGCGTCAACCCTGGAATTCAACGAGGCAACTGTGAACGGAGCGGCTAAAATATTTGGCGGCAGTGGCACGGGTAGCATCGTCAACCAGGGAATCCTCAATGCGGCAAGCGGTGGGTACGTGGCGCTGGTTGGAAACCATGTCAGCAACCAGGGCTTGATTACTGCCCAGCTAGGCACGGTAGCGCTTGGTGCTGGGAGCGCCGTTACACTGACGTTCAATGGGAGCAGTCTTGTCCATTTGCAGGTGGATCAAAGCACACTAAACAATCTCGCCGAGAACCATATGCTTCTCCGCGCCGATGGCGGGCAGGTCATCATGACTGCTGGAGCCAAGGATGCATTACTGAATAGTGTCGTCAACAATACGGGCGTAATCGAAGCGCATACTGTTGAAAATCACAACGGTACGATTACCTTGCTAGGCGGAATGACTGCGGGGACAGTCATTGTCGGTGGCACGCTGGATTCGGGTGCGCCCAGGGGTGGAAACGGAGGGTTTATCGAAACTTCGGCTGCCAGCGTCAAGGTGATGAACGATGCCAAGGTCACTACCCAGGCCGCCGAAGGTAAAACGGGTACTTGGTTGGTTGATCCCCAGGATTACACGGTTGCAGCAACCGGTGGCGACACCACTGGGGCTACACTTTCTGCCAATCTCGGAACAACCAGCGTCATACTGCAAAGCAGCAGCGGGAGCAGTGCGGGGGCTGGAAACGTGAATGTTAATGACCCAGTCTCGTGGAGCGCCAATACTGTCTTGACACTCGTTGCCTCAAATAATGTCAACGTCAATGCCAATATTGCGGCAACGGGCAATACGGCTGGCCTCATGATCAATCCCAACACTGCAAATGGTACGGAAGCCGCAAGCGGTGTAGGAAAATTTATGCTTGGTAATGGCTCCAGCATCACCTTGTCGGGGACAAATCCCAGCCTTTCCATAGGCGGCGCAATTTATACCGTGATTAACAGTCTGGGTATTGCTAATAGTACTACCGGGACGGATTTGCAAGGAATGGAGGCCAATCTCTCGGGGCATTATGCACTTGGTAGCAATATTGATGCTACTGCAACGTCCAGTTGGTTTGGTGGTGCAGGATTCTCGCCTATAGGCAATTCGAACAACGGCTTTAATGGCGAATTCAATGGGCTGGGAAACACCATCACCAATCTCACCATCAATAGGCCATCGGCTGCTTATGTTGGCCTTTTTGGCTATACCGGTAAGAATTCAGTAGTGCAGAATGTAAGCCTTATCGGAGGCAGTGTTGCCGGGGGTTCATATGTCGGCGCATTGGTGGGTTACAACCGTGGGTTGCTGAGCAATGTCGTTGTTACCAGTGATGTAACAGGCGGCAGTAGTGCCCTGGTTCAGGGCAACGGCCAACCCGGCAGTTGTGGCAGCACCGATTCACACGATGTGTCCGCCGGTTCTTACATCGGAGGCCTGGTAGGCTTCAATGGCGGAATGATTGGTGACAACAATTTCGCCTCAGGGAATGTCTCTGGCTCCGGCAGCAACATCGGCGGGCTGGTGGGGTACAACAGCGGAACGATTGGCAATAACAGTTTTGCTTCAGGAAACGTAAGCAGTTCCAGCGCCAATGCTGCCTCCAGCAGCAGGATGAGCAGCGGCAATGAATCTGAAGATGGCAGCGGACAACATGGTAATGCAGGCAATACGGCAGGCAGCAACGTTGGCGGGCTGGTAGGCTATAACAGCGGCTCGATCGGGAATAATGGTTTCACTTCTGGCAATGTATATGGTACTGGAAGCAGCATTGGGGGAGTGGTGGGTTACAACAAGGGAACGATCGGAAGTAACAGTTATGCTTCTGGTAACGTCACCGGTTCGGGTAACAATGTTGGTGGCATGGTGGGATTCAACAGCGGATCGGTTGGAGACAATAGCTACACCTCAGGTAATGTGACCGGTTCAGCCAATAACGTTGGCGGACTGGTGGGGTACAACAGCGGATCGATTGGCAGTAACAGCTTTGCTTCGGGCAATGTCACCGGTACGGGAATCGCATCTACAAGTGGCAGTGCTTCTTCCAGTAACAGCAGATCAGATCATAGTGGCAGCCAGCAGCATTATGGTGATTCCACTGATTCAGGTGATTCCAGTGATTCCGGTAGAAGCCAGGGTGGCGGTTCCTCTGGTAACAACATTGGTGGTCTGGTGGGGTATAACGGAGGATCGATAGGCACTAACAGCTTTGCTTCAGGCAACATTAACGGGAACTCGTATATTGGCGGATTGATTGGTTACAACACTGGTTCAGTGACAAACGGCATTGCAACCGGCAGCGTAGCGGGCACCGGTGCCAGTATTGTCGTCACCAAATCGAGCAGCAATCGATCAGAAGATGACAGTCAATACGGAAGTTGCAATAACAGCAACTCGGGAAGTATTGGAAATGTTGTAGGAGGCTCCTACATTGGTGGACTAATTGGCTACAATTCTGGGGCAGTGAGCAACAGTTTTGCCGGAACCGCCACTACCACAGTCTCCGGTAGCGGCAACTATGTTGGGGGCTTGGTTGGATATAACAGCAATAGCGGCACAATCAGTACCAGCTCAGCCACCCATAATTCGGTGACAGGGAATGATTTTGTCGGCGGGCTCGTAGGTAACAATAGCAACACAAATGTCGTATGGATTGATAGCAGCAGTACGGCTGCAACATCGATAACCGTAACTGCGACCAATGGCACCAATGTCGGTCCACAGATTGGCTATGACGTTGTGACAGGAACAAGTCGCTGAGCCCATGGGGTTTTGGTGGAAACCGTTAGGGCTGATTGTTTTCCTCGCTCCAAGTGCTGCATACTCATCCGGGGCTGCGGCGCCTGGAGGCGGAACGATACTGCAGCAGATTCAGTCGGCTCCGGCACCTCCCCAGCCATCCGGCGGAACGGGACTGACGATCGAACAGGAGCTTAGAGGAAAATCTCTACCAAGCAAACCCTTTCTGGTTAGGTCCATCCATATATCAGGAAACACCTTATTCGATTCAGAAACCTTGCATGCATTGGTAATCGATGCGGAGGGCAATAATCTGGATCTTTCCCAGTTGCTTGAACTGGCCAGTCGCATTACGGATTACTACCGCAGCCATGGGTATCCACTTGCGCGGGCCATCATTCCGGCACAAGTAATCCAGGACGGTGTGGTTGTGTTGGAAATTATCGAAGCACGCTATGGCAAAATCAATCTCAATAACGGTAGCCAAATAAACGTACAGTTACTTGATGCGACGCTTTCACTATTAGTTAGCGGCCAAAATATCAATCAGGGCGCTCTTGATAGCACGCTATTGCTGCTTTCAGATATGCCAGGGATCATTGTAAATGCAACTTTGAAGCCTGGTGAGACTGCGGGGTCATCAGATCTTCTTGTGGAGACAGCGTCAGGCCCGTCGGTAACAGGGAACATATCACTGGATAACTATGGCTACCGTTATACAGGACTCATGCGCATCGGTGGATCCGTAAATCTGATTGAACCCCTTCATCATGGCGATATATTGAGCGCCAGTGGACTGGATTCCGGGAGTGGAATGAATTATGGCCGGTTTTCTTACGAGTCCCTGCTCAATGGGCAGGGTACCCGCTTGGGTGCGTCATATTCCGCATTACATTACGTGCTGGGCGATGCCTTTGCACCTCTTGATGCACACGGCCTCGCTGAGGTGGGTAGCCTGTGGATAAGACATCCCCTTGTGCGTAGCCTCGATTTCAATCTTTATGGTCAAATGCAATTTGATGCACTGCAGTTGAGCGACCGGATTGATTCCAGTGCCATACGAACAGATCGCAATCTTGCAAACGGTACCGTGAGCATTGCTGGAGATGGGCGAGACACCTATTTATCAGGCGGCGTTAATAACTGGTATCTTGGGTGGACTGCAGGTCATGTGGATTTTGTAAATGATGCGGCTCAAATGGCTGATGCCACAACTGCCAGAACGCAAGGCGATTTCTCAAAGGTGAATGTAAACTTTTCCCGCCTGCAAAGGCTGAATTCCAAAAACAGCCTCTATATTGCTTTTTCTGGTCAATGGGCCAACACTAATCTGGACCAGTCGCAGAAAATGATTGCCGGTGGTCCCTATACGGTTCGTGCCTATGACATGGGTGCAGTGTCCGGTGATATGGGTTATTCAGGAACTGCCGAGTATCGGCGTGATCTGGGCACAGCATGGGATGGGCAGTGGCAAGCCGTGACCTTCATTGACAGCGAGCATATTACCGTCAACAAGTCGACTTGGGTTTCAGGCATTAACAGTGCCGTACTCAGTGGCGCTGGCGTGGGGCTGAACTGGGCCGGCCCCGATCAATGGACGGCCAAGAGCTACGTTGCTGCGCGCATCGGACCACTCCCTCTGCTGGCGTCAAGTAGCGGGTCAGCGCATGCATGGCTTGAAATCAGCAAAAACTTCTGAGCGGTTCCTCTTATGCACCATATTCAGTGGGTTGTGATGGAAGCATGGCATGGTGAGATTTGTCCTGGTCAGGTGTTGTCGTGACCCTTGCCTGGTTTGTTACAGGTACTGACACGGGCATTGGAAAAACCGTGATTTCATCGGCATTGCTGGGTGGTTTACGCCGCATGGGCAGGCCCGCAGTCGGGATGAAACCAGTGGCCAGTGGCTGCCATTCCGAAAACGGGTTTTGGATCAATGAGGATGTTCAACAGTTGGTCCGTCAGTCCTCGCTTCCTGTGGTACGCGGCCTGGGTAGCACTGCGCGCGAGTTAGGAGCGATCCCTTGGCAAATCATCAATCCTTATGCGTTTGAGCCCGCTATTGCACCTCATATCGCAGCAGCTCAAGCAGGAGTTGAAATCCGGTTCGAGGTGATTAGAGATGCCCTAAGTGAACTCCGTGCCTATGCAGATGTGGTGATTGAAGGTGCTGGAGGTTTTCGAGTACCCCTGGGACCGGATGGAGACATGGCCGACCTTTGCCAGGCGCTTGGTGTACCGGTGATCCTGGTTGTTGGAATGCGCTTGGGCTGCATGAATCACGCACTCCTGACCGTGGAGGCCATCCTGGCGCGTCATTTGGTTCTGGCTGGGTGGGTAGCCAATCAGATTGATCCACACATGCCGGCTTTCGAATCCAACCTGTCATTGTTGAAAGCGCAAATTCCGGCGCCCTGTCTGGGCGTCGTTCCGTTTCAAGAACCTCTGATAATCAATGAGATACAGCTGGTGATCAGGGATATTCTGTAGCCAATGACAAGGGTAACCCGTTAGAATCCTTCATCTTCAAGCAGGATATCCACCATGCTGTTATGGTTCGTCATCACCTACTGGATCATTTCCGTGGCCATCGGCCTGTGGGTAGCTCTGCGTGTACACAACACTTCTGATTACGCAGCAGCCGGTCATAGCATGCCGCTGTATGTGGTCACGGCAACTGTATTTGCAACCTGGTTTGGCTCTGAAACAGTCCTTGGCATTCCTGCAACCTTTCTAAAGGAAGGCCTTCATGGCGTTGTAGCGGACCCCTTTGGCTCATCGCTCTGCCTGATTCTGGTGGGGTTGTTTTTTGCTGTGCCTCTGTACCGCAGGAAATTGCTGACGATCGGTGATTTCTACCGGCATCAGTATGGGCGTACCGTGGAAATTTTGGTCACCATTTGCATCGTCATCTCCTATTTGGGATGGGTTGCTGCCCAGATCAAGGCATTGGGCCTGGTTTTCAATGTGGTATCCGACGACATGATTTCAAAGGAAACGGGGATGCTGGTGGGGGCAGGCACCGTCATGGTTTACACTTTGTTTGGCGGCATGCTCTCCGTGGCAATTACCGATTTCATCCAGATGATCATCATCATGTTGGGGATGGTCTATATTGCCTGGGATCTTAGTGGAACTGCGGGTGGTGCTGGAGTTGTAATTCAGCATGCGGCCGCATCAGGCAAGTTCAATTTCTGGCCTGAATGGCGTTTGAGCGAGGTGATCGGGTTCTTTGCAGCCTGGATCACCATGATGCTGGGTTCCATTCCGCAGCAGGATGTTTTTCAGCGCGTAACTTCATCCAATAATGAAAAGACAGCGCGGAATGCATCCCTGCTGGGAGGGAGTCTGTACTTCGTATTTGCCTTCATTCCGATGTTTCTTGCATACTCCGCAACCCTGATCGATCCTGACCTGGTTCGCCAGTATCTGGATTCAGATTCTCAGTTGATTCTGCCCAAGTTGATACTGACGCACGCACCGCTATTCGCACAGGTCATGTTCTTTGGAGCATTACTTTCTGCCATCAAGAGTTGTGCTTCAGCCACCTTGCTTGCACCTTCAGTAACCTTCGCGGAGAATGTGGTGCGTGGTTTCTACAGGCACATGTCCGATGATCAGCTGCTCAAGGTCATGCGCATTGTCGTACTGGTCTTTACTGGATTGGTCACCTTCATTGCCATTCGCTCAGAAATGTCAATTTTCAAAATGGTTGAAAGTGCTTATAAGGTTACCTTGGTGGCGGCCTTTGTTCCCCTGGTTTTTGGCCTTTATTGGAAGCGGGCTACTCCGTTGGGTGGGCTACTCTCCGTGGTTTTTGGGGCTGGATTATGGATCATTTGCGAACTGACCACGCCCGATGCCCTTATCCCCCCGCAACTGGCAGGGTTGATTGCAAGCTTGGCAGGTATGATTGGCGGATCACTGGTAGCGAATCGCAAGGCATTGAAGCCAGCCTGATTACCGGGTCAGCCAGAAGCGCAAAAGCATGGCCAGACTCGTAACAACGATCATGGGCCGAATCATGCGGGCCCCACCCCGCAACATGACGTGAGATGCCAAAGTGGCCCCAAGCATCTGTCCCACCATCATGGTAAGCCCCGTCAGCCACAGTACATGACCTCCAAAAACAAATACTGCTACTGATGCCAGATTGCTCATGAAGTTGAAGGCCTTTGCGCGCACTGTGGCTTGAAGCAAGGTTTGTCCGCGTAATGTGACACCTGCCAGGGTGAAAAATGACCCTGTTCCAGGACCGATCAGGCCATCATAAAACGCGATTATGGGGATCACTGCGGATTGATAGAGGCGTAGCCCCAAACGGGGGCATGACTCCACCTGACCGGCTGCAGGCACAAACAGGAAGTAGGCTGCGATGAGCATCAGAACAAATGGAATGGCATAACTCAACAGTTGCGATGGCAGGAAATGTATCAAGGCAGTTCCACATCCTGCCGCGAAGAAGGAGAGTAATAGCGGGTTCCGGATTTCGATTGGTTTGAGAACTCCCTTGCGCATTAGCACCAGAGTAGCCGTCAAGGTTCCCACGCTGCCCTGTACCTTGTTGGTGGCCAGGGCATTGATTGGAGGCAGGCCTGCCAGCAGAAGGGCAGGGACGGTCAGAAGCCCGCCGCCACCAGCAAGGGTATCAATGAACCCGGCAACAGCCGATACCAGGGGCAAGAGCAGGCTGGATGTAAGCGATATATCGAACATGAGTACGCAGTTTTTTCCATTCGGAAGCGGTCTCATTATCGCTCATCTCAAGTTGGTGGATGCTGGCACTTTGTGTAAAACTTCAACCGGTGTACAGTAGTGACGATTTTTCCAGATTGCCAACCGACAATGATAATGTGAGGAGAATTTCATGGATAACAGCCGTCGGCATTTCTTTCAGAAGTCCTCGATTGCAGCTGCAGGCATGATGAGCCTGACTTCCGGTGTCACAATGGCCGAGCTTCAGGACTCTGGCCAAAAGACTCAGGGGCCTCATGAAATGGTGAAGGGGTTGACGCTGCTTTCCATACTTCAGAAGGATGGGGCGGAGACATTGGGCGTTAAAACCCCCGACGGCATTCTGGATGTTCGTGCAGCCTCGAAGGCTCTCAAAAAATCAGCGCCCATAACGCTGGATGACCTGCTTCAGGGGGGCAAAGCCGCCGAGTTGAATATTCTGATTGCGGGGGCCAGGGGGAAGGGGTCCAGGTTTCTTGTGGATGAATCCCACATCGCTTACGGTCGGTTATTCCAGAAGCCGGGGAAAATCGTCTGCGTGGGCCTGAACTATCGCAACCATGCCAAGGAAATTGGAATGCAGTTTCCCAGAGTCCCGCCACTCTTCAACAAATATAACAATGCGCTTGCGGCTCATCGTTGCAATATTCCTGTACCTCCTCGTGATATCTCATACAAACTGGATTATGAAACCGAGTTGCTGGTAGTTATGGGAAAAGCGGCACGGAACGTATCCGAAGCCGATGCGCTAAATTATGTTGCAGGTTACTGCACCGGACACGACTTTTCAGCA
>DAIBBI010000039.1:0-2417 GCA_027442615.1 Ferrovaceae bacterium
GGCTGGCGACGGGGGGGATGAGCTGTTCGGGGGCAACAGCCGTTATGCCAAGCAGAAAATTTTTGATGCCTATGGCGCCCTTCCATCAATGTTGCGCACGGGGGTGCTGGAACCCCTGGTGCCGGTGTTCAACCGTATTCCCGGATTGGGCAAAGCCGGAAGCTACGTCACCCAGGCCCGGGTGCCCATGCCGCAACGACTGAGACTGCATGGCCTGCTGGACCGCCTTGGAGTGGAAGCGGTTTTTCCACCCGCGCTTCTGGCATCTTTCGACCCAGGCGCCCCGCAGCGGCAGGAACAGGCCGTCTGGAATGAAGCAGGGAGTTCCAGTCTCGTCAACCACATGCTGGCATTTGACTGGCGCTATACCCTGGCCGACAACGACCTCCCCAAGGTGTGCGGTACGGCAGCCCTGGCCGGGGTTACGGTGGGCTTTCCGTTGCTGGACGAGCGCCTGCTGGATTTTTCACTGAAGCTGCCCTCCAGCTACAAGGTGAAGGGCTTCAAACTGCGCTGGTTTTTCAAGGAGGCCTTGCGCGGTTTTCTTCCTGACGAAATCCTCGTCAAAAAGAAGCATGGCTTCGGACTGCCTTTTGGCGTTTGGGTAACCCGTCACGAAGGGTTGCGCCGTCTTGCCGAATCTTCGGTGCGCGGTCTGGCGGATCGGGGTTTGGTACGGCACGAAATCATCGATACGCTGCTGACCCGGCAACTTCCCGCCCATCCGGGCTACTATGGAGAGATGGTCTGGATCATGATGATGCTGGAACAATGGTTCAGATCCAGGACCGGGTGGATGCAAGCCCCGCCAGAATGACCGCAATAATGCCCCACCAGGTGCTGGCATCGAGTTGCTCCTTGAGGAACACGGCCCCCAGCAGACAGGAAAATACCACGGTGCTGAACGCAAGATTGGCCACCAGCAGGCTCTTTCCCGTGCGATAGGCCCGGGCCATGGCCCACTGTCCCAGTGAGGCGACCGCTCCCAGGGCGATGAGCAGCCCCAGGTGAGTGGGCGAGAGCGCGTGATGGGGTTGCCTGAGTACCACGCCCCCCAGCACCAGCGTGGAGAGCCCGGAGAAATAGAATACGACGCGCCATTCCGGTTCATCCACCTGCCCCAGATGACGCACATAAAGATAGGACGCCCCTGCAGTGAGTCCGGATAGCAGCCCCGTAACGCCAGGGAGCCATTGGGCGGCATCCACTTGAGGCCGCAATACCAGCAAGATGCCGGCAAATCCTGCAGCCAGAGTAAAGAGCAGCGGCCGTGCAACGGGTTCCCGCCCCGAGATCGTCAACAACAGCGCAAAGAACAGCGGAGAGGTGTAGTTGAGTGTGACCGCCGTGGCCAGGGGCGCCCGCGACAGCGTAAAGAAAAAAAGCCAGAGGGAGGCCAGCCCGCACATGCTGCGCATCAGATGCAGGGTCCAGTAGCGGGTTTTGAGCGAACCCCTCCGGGATAAAGGCAAGGCCCCCACCAGAAGCAGGCCAAAGAGCGACCGATAGAACACCAGTTCTTCAGCCGAAAAAAAGGGCGCGCACAACTTGACCAGCAGGCCCATGATGGCAAAACAGGCACTGGCCACCAGCATCCATGCTGATCCTACAGATTGCACGCCAGCTCACCCACCACGCGGGCAATTTCGCTGACCGCAAAGCCGTCGCCATAGATCGTTGAGGAGGGGTAGTGTCCTTGCCCCAGTTGATGACGCAGGGCTGCCCTGACCTGTTGGGCATCCCAGTCGCAATCCATCACATTCGAGGCGCGTTCCCTGCCGGATTGCCTGCGCCCGATGTTGACGACCGGCGTACCCAGAAACGCGCTTTCGCGGATGCCCACGCTGGAATTGCCGACGAGACAGGTGCATTGCTGGAGCAGGCGAAGGAAGAGATGTCCCTCCAGATTCTGGACAACCTGGATCGACGCCCCGTTGCCTCGGTCACGAAAGGTCCGGATGGCCTGGGCTGCCCCATCGGCACCCGCATCGATATTTGGCCAGAACACCAATGCGGGTAAGCCGGTTTGGGCGACGGCCTCCAGGGTCAGGGACATGTGCGCAAAACTTTGTTCATGGCAATCCGTTTCAGGATGCTGAAGGACTACGATGAATTCCTTGTCCAGTGCGATTGCAGGCCCCGATCCTTGACTTCTGATGGACTGTTCCACCTCCTCTATGGGCAGTCTGAGGGCTTCGCGCGCCAGATCGATGGAAGGGCATCCTGTGACATGGATCGAGGTGGGTGCCTCGCCCATCTGCTGGACGCGCCGCGCTGCATTGGAATTGGAGACCAGATGGACATCAGCCAGCTTGGTCACTGCATGTCGTACTTTTTCATCGATGTTGCCGGTGATCTCGCCGCCCTGAATGTGAATCAGCGGCACACCCAGATAGGCGCCTGCAACGGCCGTGCCC
>DAIBBI010000058.1:0-28129 GCA_027442615.1 Ferrovaceae bacterium
ACTGGCAGCAGTTGGCCACCCTGCACCTGTGCATTGCCTATTCCACCGAACGCATCGCGTTCTTTCTGGCGCGCGGGCTGACTTTCAATGCCCACCGCCGGGACGAGGAAGAGTTTCTGGAAACGCTTCCTGTTCCGCTCAAGCAGGCTTATCGCTGGATCGAGGAGGGCATCATCAACGATGCCAAGACGGTGGCGGGTCTGCTCTGGCTCAAGGCCATGCGCCCGCACCCTGAGACTATTGCAGCATCAACTGGTTGAGCCGTTTTACAAAGCTCGCCGGATCCTCAAGCTGTCCACCCTCCGCCAGCAACGATTGTTCGAACAACAGTGTGCTCCAGTCGGCAATGCGTTGCGCATCGGTTTCGAGCTTGAGGCGCAGCACCAGGCGATGGTCTGGATTGATTTCAAGAATCGGCCTGGATGACGGCACGTTCTGACCTGCCGCTTTCAGCATCCGCTCCAGGTTGCCCGAAAGCGCGCCTTCATCCACCACGAGGCAAGCCGGTGATTCGGTCAGGCGGTGGCTTACGCGCACTTCCTTGACGCGCTCTCCCAGCGCCTTTTCCATGGCTTCCAGCAGGGGCTTCAGTGCTTCGCCGTCGGGTGTTTCGATCCTGGGCGTTTCGCCACCCAGCTTTTCGAGGTCGAGGTCGCCCTTGGCCACAGACCGCAGTTTTTTGCCTTCGTATTCTTCCAGGTGGGAGACCACCCATTCATCCACCCGGTCCGACAGCAGCAGTACCTCGATGCCCCGCTTGCGGAAGATTTCAAGGTGGGGGCTGTTTTTGGCTGCGGCAAAAGTATCCGCCGTCACGAAGTAGAGGGCTTCCTGGCCTTCCTTCATGCGGCCGATGACGTCTTTAAGGGATTCGGTCTGTGCTTCCTGGTCCGTATGGGTGGTGGAAAAGCGCAGCAGTCCTGCCCACTTGTCGCGATTGGCAAATTCGTCGCCGGCGCCTTCCTTGAACACGCTGCCAAATTCCTTCCAGAAGGTGCTGTACTTGTCCTTCTGGTTTTCTGCGAGGTCCTCCAGCAGTCCCAGGATCTTCTTGGTGCAGCCGGCGCGGATGGCGTCGATGTCTTTTGATTCCTGCAGGATTTCCCGCGAGACATTGAGCGGCAGGTCAGCCGAGTCGATCACCCCGCGCACGAATCGCAGGTAATGGGGCAGCAGTTTTTTGGCGTCTTCCATGATGAACACGCGCCGCACGTACAGCTTGATGCCATGACGTGGCTCGCGGTCCCACAGGTCGAAAGGCGCTCGCGCCGGGATGTACAGCAGCTCGGTGTATTCCTGCCTGCCCTCCACACGGGCATGGCTCCAGGCGAGCGGCGCCTCGAAATCGTGCCCCACGTGCTTGTAGAACTCCTGGTACTGCTCGTCCGTGATTTCGCCCTTGGGGCGGGCCCACAGCGCGCTGGCTTGGTTGAGGGTTTCGTCCTCGGCCGGCTTGCCTTCCTCCGCCTCGCGCTGCATGACGATGGGCAGCTGGATGTGGTCGGAGTACCGATGGACGATGGATTTGATCTGCCAGGGCTCAAGGAAGCTGTCTTCGCCTTCCTTGAGGTGGAGGGTGACGCTGGTGCCACGCGGGGCGTCCATCGCTTCCTCCAGGGTAAAGGAGCCATCGCCGGTGGATTCCCAACGCACACCCTGGCCGGGCTCCATGCCAGCACGGCGGGTGGTGAGGGTGACGCGGTCGGCCACGATGAAAGCGGAGTAGAAGCCCACCCCGAACTGGCCAATCAGGGCCGAGTCGCGCGCCTCGTCGCCGGACAGGCGGTTGAGGAACTCGCGCGTGCCGGAGCGCGCGATGGTGCCGATGTTGGCAATCACTTCATCGCGCGACATGCCGATGCCGTTATCGGTCAGGGTCAGGGTGCGCGCAGCCTTGTCGAGGCTGATGCGGACCTTGAGGTCGGGATCGGCGTCGAGCAGTGCGCTGTTTTGCAGTGCCTCGAAGCGCAGCTTGTCACAGGCATCCGAGGCATTGGAGATCAGCTCGCGCAGAAAAATTTCCTTGTTGCTGTACAGGGAGTGGATCATCAGCTGGAGCAGCTGCTTCACCTCCGTCTGGAACTGCATGGATTCTTTTTGGCTCATGGACGAACACCGTAGCTTGTTATCAGGTTGAACGAAAAGGGACTGTGCCAGGAGATGGGGGCACTCCCGGCATTTTCAACAGGGGTGCCGATAAAATGGTTTAAAATTCCACATTAGCCGCGCATCCTATCATTTTTTACAAGGTTCGGCCTCCATGAAATTCTGCTCAGACTGCGGTGCGCCAGTGGCGTTACGGGTCCCCGAGGGCGACAACCTGCCGCGCCACGTGTGTACCACATGCGAGGCCATCCATTACAGCAATCCCAAGGTGGTGGTGGGGTGCGTCCCCGAGTGGCAGGGGCGCATCCTGCTGTGCCGTCGGGCCATTGAGCCGCGCCTGGGGTTTTGGACCATGCCCGCCGGATTCATGGAAAACGGTGAAACCGCGCGCGCCGGGGCGGCCCGCGAAACCTTCGAAGAGTCGCAATCCGAGGTGGAGGTGGAATCGCTGATTTCCGTCATCAGCATTCCCAGCATCAATCAGGTGCACCTCATGTTCAGCGGCCGCATGCTCAGCGAAGCCCATGGTCCCACTTCCGAAAGCAGCGCCGTGCGGCTGTTTGCCGAAGAGGAAATTCCATGGGATGAACTTGCTTTTCGCACGGTAGTGCAGACCCTGCGCCATTATCTGGAAGATCGCAGGCAGGGCATGCGCGGACCACACGTCATCGATCTGGGTGAGTTTGCAGCATGAATGAAAGCATGACACGCGCATCCCAGCCGGCGGAACTGGAGCTCCAGATTGAATCCCTCGATCATGAAGCGCAGGGCATCGCGCGCCACGAGGGTAAGGTGGTGTTTGTGGAAGGGGCTCTGCCCGGCGAAACGGTGCACGCCCATGTCACGCGTCGCAAGGCCCAGTTCGACCAGGCCGTCACGCTTGCGGTGCTGCATCCCGGGCCCAGCCGGGTGGTGCCGCGCTGCCCGCACTTTGGCGTGTGCGGCGGCTGCAATATGCAGCATGCCGATCCGGCCGCACAGGTGGCCTTCAAGCAGCGCATTCTCGAGGACAACCTGGCGCGCATCGGGCGCGTCAAGCCGGAAGCCCTGCTGCCCACCATTCAGGGGCCAGCCTGGGGCTACCGCCAGCGGGCACGCGTGTCGGTGCGTTACGTAGTCAAGAAGGGTGGCGTGCTGGTGGGTTTTCACGAAAAGGCCTCCAGCTTCGTGGCGGACATGCAGCGCTGCGAAATCCTGCCTTCCCACGTCTCGGCGCTGCTTGTTCCCCTGCGTCATCTGGTGATGGCCTTGTCCATCCGCGAGCGCATGCCGCAAGTGGAAGTGGCCGTGGGCGAGGGAGTGACCGTGCTGGTGTTCCGGGTGCTGGAGACCCCAACACCAGAGGACGAGGCACACATCCGCGCTTTTGCCGAGCAATGGCAGGTGCAGGTGTGGTTTCAGCCCAAGGGGCCGGATTCGGCACGCCCCTTTCATCCCCCGGAGATGCCGGCGCTGAACTACACCCTGCCGGAGTTTGGCGTGGTGATGCCCTTTGGTCCCACGGAATTTACCCAGGTCAATGCCGCGGTCAACCGGGTGCTGGTGGGGCGTGCCGTGCGCATGCTTGATCCCCAGCCGGGTGAGCATGTGGCGGACCTGTTTTGCGGGCTGGGCAATTTTACCCTGGCCCTGGCGCGCAGCGGGGCCAGAGTCACTGGCGTGGAAGGCAGCCCTGCACTGGTGGAGCGCGCCAGACAGAATGCGGCCACCAACGGACTGTCCGGCAATACCTCGTTTGTGGCAGCCAACCTCTTTACCGCCACGGAGGAAAGCCTCGGGGCGCTGGGTCCGGTGGACAAGATGCTGATTGATCCGCCGCGCGATGGGGCGGTGGAAGTGGTCAAGTCACTGGGACGCCTGTTGCCGCAGCGCATCGTGTACGTCTCCTGCAGTCCGGCCACGCTGGCCCGGGATGCGCAGATACTGGTCCATCAACAGGGATATCGTTTGCGCGCTGCGGGGGTGGCCAACATGTTCCCCCACACGGCACATGTGGAATCCATCGCGCTCTTTGAGCGCGATGGATCGTGACGCGGATTAGCGACGGTCGCCGCCGAAGGCGCCCAGCAGCTGCAGCAGGCTGATGAAGATGTTGTAGATGTTCATGTACAGGCTCAGCGTAGCGGTGATGTAGTTGGTTTCACCCCCGTGCACGATCTGGCTGACGTTGAACAGGATCATCAGCGATGAAAACAACATGAATCCGGCGCAGAGCACCAGCTGCATGACGGGCAACTGCAGGAAGATGTTGGCCACCACGGCCACCATCAACACAATGGCACCCACCATCAGGAAGTTGGCCATGCCGCTGAAGTTGCGCTTGGTGGAACTGGCAATCCCGGCAAGGCTGAAAAACACCACGGCCGTGCCGCCGGCTGCCAGGGAAATCAGTTGGGCGCCGTTACGGAACGCCAGCGTGTATTGCAGCAATGGTCCCAACATCACGCCCAGCACGAAGGTCAGTACCAGCAGCAGGTAAACGCCGGTAGTGCTGTGCTTGTTGGCCTCGATGGCAAAGAACAACCCGTAGATCACGCCCAGGAACAGCAGGCTGGACAGGATCGGGCTGGCGGCCATGAAACCAAAGCTGAGGTTGATGCCTACCAGCGCGCCAATGGCGGTGGGGATAAGCGAGAGCCCCAGCAGCCAGTAGGTGTTGCGCAGCACACGGTGCTGCAGGGAATCGAGCGCGCCGGACTGGGTGTAGACGTTAAAATCTTGTTGCATATCAAGGAGCTCCTCAATGTAATACCGCAATATTGCGGCAACTGATGGGTGTAAGACTACGACAGGGACCCTTAAGTTGCAAGGTGGGGCGCATGGGCGGCAATTTCAAGGGGGTCAACCCGTGGGAGCGGGTCCGCCCATAGGGGTTCGTGTAGAATACACCCTCTCGGAGACTTGGGTGAGTGGTTTAAACCAGCAGTCTTGAAAACTGCCGACGGGCAACCGTCCGTGAGTTCGAATCTCACAGTCTCCGCCAGCGCTCTAAGGTGGTTTAAGGCTGAACTCGTTGCCTTCATTTGATTTCCTTTTCAACCTAACCAAAGGGTGGTGAGATGAAAAAGGACGAAACAAGAAGTATGTTGTTGGCCGACATCGATAATTTTCGGTCAAAAGCAAAATACTACGAGTCGCTCCAGTTATATGAGGCAGCCAGATACGCAGGCAGTCTCGCTTCAAATCTCGAGCTGGCACTGACGACGATGCCCTCTGACGACGATACGGAAATTGCCTGATGCTTCTGCAGGAGCAGTGGCAGTAAAGGCCAGTCCGTCACTGCGTTAAATGCGTCGCTCCATTCCATCGCTCCCATCAGATTGCCAAACGGGCTCCAGGCACGCTGCCGAACCGATTACATTATTTACAATTTCCCCGTGTTGCTCAACGCCGCTCTGTTCTTTAATGGTCGATAAGATCGGATAATGATGCAACGGAGGTCATGCGTTCATGAGTACGGAAGCTTCTGCAAAAGTGAGCCCACTGGCAGGCCTCCTGGCCACGCCGGCCATGCTGGTGGACGTGCCCAAGCTGATTTCGTCCTATTTCACGGACTCGCCTGATTTTTCAATCCCCGAACAACGGGTTGCGTTTGGCACCTCGGGACATCGCGGCTCCTCCTTCGAAAATACCTTTAATCAATGGCATGTGCTGGCCATCACCCAAGCCATCTGCGATTACCGCAGGTGGCAGGGCATCAACGGCCCGTTGTTTCTTGGTACGGATACGCATGCCCTGTCCACGCCGGCTTTTTCCAGCGCTCTCGAAGTGCTGGCGGCCAACGGTGTGGATGTGATGCTCGCGAAGCATGACGAATTCACCCCCACCCCGGCAATCTCCCACGCCATCATCACCCATAACCGTGGTCGCACCGCAGGCTTTGCCGATGGGATCATCATCACCCCTTCGCATAACCCGCCCGACAGCGGCGGCTTCAAGTACAACCCACCCCATGGAGGACCGGCGGACGCAGTCGTGACCGGTTGGGTTGAAACGAGAGCCAATGAATTCCTGAAAGGCGCCCTCAAGGGCGTGAAACGACTGTCCTTCGCAAAGGCCCTGCGTGCCGCCACAACGCACCGCCACGATTACCTCAATGCCTACGTCGGCGATCTGGGCCACGTGCTCGACATGGAGGCCATTCGCGGCGCAAACATCAGCATGGGCGTGGACCCATTGGGGGGCGCCGGGGTGCATTATTGGCACGCCATCGGCGAGCGCTACAGTTTGAATCTTACGGTGGTGAGCGAGGAGGTAGACCCCACTTTCCGCTTCATGACCGTGGATTGGGACGGCCGGATCCGCATGGATCCCTCCTCGTCCTATGCCATGCAGAGCCTGATTGGACTGAAGGACCGCTTTGACATCGCCTTCGCCTGCGACACAGACCATGATCGGCATGGCATCGTCACCAGGATGGCGGGGTTGATGCCCCCCAACCATTATCTTTCGGTTGCCATTTTCTATCTCTTCCAGCACCGGCCTCAATGGCGCGCCGATGCGGCAGTGGGAAAGACGGTGGTCAGCAGCCGGATGATCGATCGCGTCACGGCAAAACTTGGGCGCCGGCTGTGCGAGGTGCCGGTCGGCTTCAAGTGGTTTGTTGCGGGCCTGCGTGACGGTTCGCTGGGTTTTGGCGGAGAGGAGAGCGCGGGCGCCTCCTTTGTTCGCCTGGATGGCAGCGTCTGGACCACAGACAAGGATGGCATGGTTCCGGCATTGCTCTCGGCGGAAATGACCGCACGCATGGGGCGCGATCCAGAAGAACTCTATCGTGAACTGGCGCGCGAATTTGGCGACCCTGTCTACGACAGACTTGAAGCGCCTGCCACACCGCAACAAAAGCGCATGCTGGCAAAGCTCTCGCCGCAGCAGATCCGGTCTGAAATGCTGGCAGGCGAAAAAATCCAGGGCATTCTCACGCAGGCACCCGGAAACAACGCAGCCATTGGGGGCTTGAAGGTCACGACCGAAAACGGATGGTTTGCGGCGCGCCCTTCCGGCACCGAAGACATCTACAAGATCTATGCAGAAAGCTTTCTGGGGGCAGACCATCTTGCGCGCATCTTGGCGGAAGCGCAGACCATCGTCAGTGCCGCACTTTTGGAGGAGGGTTCATGAGCAAGCTTACCCCGCTCGATCACATGGACGCCTACTGGCGTGCTGCCAACTACCTGTCGGTCGGCCAGATTTATCTCTGTGACAATCCGCTGCTCAAGCGGCCGCTTGCGCTCACGGACATCAAGCGCATGCTGCTGGGGCACTGGGGCACGACCCCGGGGCAGAACTTTATCTACGTGCATTTAAACCGGGTCATCAAACAGTACGATCTCAACATGATCTACGTGTCAGGTCCGGGGCATGGAGGCCCTGCGGTAGTGGGCAACACCTATCTCGAAGGCACCTACAGCGAGATCTACCCTGACATCAGCCAGGATGAAGCGGGCCTCAAGAAGCTCTTTACCCAGTTTTCCTTTCCCGGAGGCATTCCCAGCCACGCATCGCCGGAGTGCCCGGGTTCGATTCACGAGGGCGGCGAATTGGGGTACTCGCTCAGTCACTCGTTTGGCGCGGCGTTCGATAATCCGGAACTCATCGTGGCCTGCGTCATCGGAGACGGCGAAGCAGAAACGGGGCCGCTTGCCACCGCCTGGCATTCGAACAAGTTCCTCGATCCGGTCACCGATGGTGCGGTACTGCCCATCCTGCATCTGAATGGCTACAAGATTTCCAATCCCACCGTGCTGGCCCGCATCACCCGCGAGGAGCTGGAACAGCTGCTGTGCGGCTACGGATGGACGCCTTACTTCGTGGAGGGGGACGAGCCCGCCTTGATGCATGAGGCCATGGCAGCGACGCTGGATACGGTAGTGGCCCAGATCCACAAAATCCAGGAGGCGGCCCGGATCCACGGCAACGGGGCGCGTCCGCGCTGGCCCATGATCGTCCTCAGTTCGCCCAAGGGTTGGACTGGACCCAAGTGGGTGGATGGCATGCAGATTGAAGGCACCTTTCATGCCCATCAGGTACCACTCTCCGATCCTGCAACGCATCCCGAACATCTCAAGTTGCTGGAAGCGTGGCTCAAGAGCTACAAGCCGGAGGAACTGTTTGACGCAGAGGGCCGCCTGAAGCAGGAACTGGCCGAACTTGCTCCCCAGGGTAATCGACGCATGGGGGCCAATCCCCACGCCAACGGCGGTCTGTTGCTGCGCGATCTGCGAATGCCGGATTTGCGCGACTATGCAGCCAAGGTGCCCGTTCCCGGCGCCCCCGGCATGGGAGACACTCACATGCTGGGGCGTTTTCTGCGCGATGTGGTGAGGTTCAACAGTGCGCAGCGCAATTTTCGGGTGTTTGGTCCCGACGAGACGCTCTCCAACGGTCTGGAAGCCCTTTTTGAGGCCACCCTACGCCAATGGGATGCCGCCACCTTGCCCAGCGATGAATTTCTTGCGCCTGCCGGACGGGTGATGGAAATGTTGAGCGAGCACCAGTGCGAGGGCTGGCTGGAAGGTTACCTGCTGACCGGACGGCACGGATTGTTCAACTGCTATGAGGCGTTCATCCACATCGTGGATTCCATGTTCAACCAGCATGCCAAATGGCTGGAGGTCACCTCCCGGCTGCATTGGCGGAGGGAGATTGCCTCGCTCAACTATCTGCTGGCCTCGCATGTGTGGCGCCAGGACCATAATGGATTCACTCACCAGGACCCCGGTTTCATCGACCTTGTCGTCAACAAGAAAGCCGGGGTCGTGAGGGTATACCTGCCGCCTGACGCCAATTGCCTGTTATCCGTGATGGACCACTGCCTGCGCAGTCGCCACTATGTCAATGTGGTGATTGCGGGCAAGCATCCGGCACCGCAGTGGTTGACCATGGACGAGGCCGTCAAGCATTGCGCCGAGGGCATTGGCATCTGGCAGTGGGCCAGCAATGATCAGGGTGTGGCTCCAGACCTCGTCATGGCCTGTTGTGGCGATGTGCCCACGCTGGAAACGCTCGCTGCCGTATCCATCCTGCGCGAGCATCTGCCCGAATTGAAAATCCGCGTGGTCAACGTGGTGGACCTCATGAAGCTGCAACCGCAAAACGAGCATCCCCATGGGTTGGGTGACACGGATTTCGACGAGTTATTCACCCGGGACAAGCCGGTCATTTTTGCCTTCCATGCCTACCCATGGCTGATCCACCGGTTGACCTATCGCCGCACCAACCATGACAACTTCCATGTGCGCGGCTACAAGGAGGAAGGCACCATCACCACTTCATTCGACATGACGGTGCTCAACGACCTGGATCGCTTTCACCTTGCGATGGACGCCATTGACCGCCTGCCGCAGACCGGCGACAAGGGTCATTACCTGAAACAACAGCTCAAGGACAAGCTCGTCGAGCATGGGCAATACATCAGGCGGCATGGTCAGGACATGCCGGAGATTCGCGATTGGAAATGGTGACGGGAAAGGCGGTTCAGTGGTCGTGGTGTTCAATCCTGGCCCGAAGCTCGCGCGCCGTTTCAAGCAGTCCTTCATAACCCGCCCGCACATGTTCCGGCAGGTCGGGGTCGCCCACCAGCACGCCCAGGGTTTCAACGACGCTGTAGATCAGTCCCTTGGCCGCACCCGCCGCAATGTCGCCAGAGGATACGGCGTGATCCAGGTGCTTGAGCGCGGCTTCAAGGTGTTCGGGTGGGGTGGGTGGGGTCGTCATGACGGGGCATCCTAGCGATTGCGAAATTTGTACGTCATGTGCCATGAGCCCACGGCGAAGGCCCAGGCCAGGACTTTGGCCAGGTCCGACTGAATGATCAGGAGGTCCATCTGCAGGGCTATGGCGAACATGGTGAGGTTGAGCGCCAGAACGGCCAGGAGGGCGAAGACGACGTTGAACGTACCAAACATGGCGAGATGCTCCAGATTACCGAACTGAAACGGTCATCGCTCATACTACGTACAAAGGGGTGGGCAGGCAAGCCGGCCGGCGCCCCCTTTCGCCACGGGCGACGGCGGTGAATCAGGCGGGGTGGATCTCGCGCAGGGCGTCGCGCACGATGGGCTTGAGGCCGGCTTCTTCGCCGTGGGCACCGAGGTAGGCGATCAGGGATTTCTGCATGCGCGGCTCCCAGAATTTCTTGATGTGCGAGGCAACATCCTGGGTGGCCTGCTCGCGGTTGGGCATGGCTTCAAAGAAGGTACCGATGTCGTTGGCCATCTTGATCAGGTTTTCTGCGTTCATAACAAGCGTCTCTTTCAGAAGTCGGTCAGTCGTTCGGGGTGGGCATAGGCCACATGGTGACCGTTGCGGGCAAATCCCACCAGCGTCAGGTTGAATTGTTCGGCCATGCGCACGGCCAGGGCCGTGGGCGCAGAAATGGCCACGAGGATGCCAATGCCCATTTGAATGGACTTCTGCACCATCTCGTAGCTGGCACGGCTCGTGATCAGCAAGGCCCCTTGCGTGAAATCGGTTTGCTTGCGGGCAAGCGTCCCGATGAGCTTGTCCAGCGCGTTGTGGCGGCCCACATCTTCGCGCGCAGCCACGATGCATCCCTCTGCGTCCAGCCAGAAGGCGGCGTGCGTGGCCCCCGTGGCCTGCTGCAAGGACTGGTGCTGCGGCAGGTGGGACAGTGCGGCGTGCAAGGCCTTCACGGACAGGGTCTGGCGAGATTCCACGTCACGCATGGGACGGAATACCTGGGCCAGGCGTTCCGTGCCGCACAGGCCGCAGCCCGTGCGTCCGGCCAGATTTTGCCGTTTGAGGTCAAGGCGCGAAAAACGCGCCTCGTCAATGGTGAGCTGCACCCGTATGCCGGCGCTGTACTCTTCCACAGCGATGTCCCGGATGTCGCTGACGCTGGAGATGATTCCCTCCGTCAGCGAAAACCCGATGGCAAAATCCTCCAGGTCGGAGGGCGTGGCCAGCATCACCACGTGGGGCAGGCCGTTGTACTCGATGCCGATGGGCGTTTCCTCGGCCACCTGATCCTGTGAAGGGGCATAACTGCCCTTCCAGCGCGCTACGGTGAGCGCTTGCAGGGTGGGGGTGACCAGAGGCAACGGGGTATCCATGGGCACGGGCAATCAGCGGGTGCCCGCCGCGGCCTCGGTCACCACCTTCTCCTTCAACAAGCGCAATTGAGTCTCGTTGAACTCGTGGAAGCTTTCCTGCCACTCGGAGGTATGCTTCACCTTCACCACCTGTACCGCGGTCACCTTGTATTCCGGGCAATTGGTGGCCCAGTCCGAATTGTCGGTGGTGATCACATTGGCACCCGATTCAGGGAAGTGGAAGGTGGTGTACACCACGCCAGGCTGCATGCGCTCGGTCACCCGGGCACGCAGGACGGTTTCGCCCGCGCGCGAAGTGATGCCGACCCAATCATCTTCCTGGATGCCGCGTTCTGCAGCGTCCTGGGGATGAATGTCCAGACGGTCTTCCTCATGGAACTGCACGTTTTCGGTGCGACGTGTCTGTGCTCCCACGTTGTACTGCGACAGGATGCGACCCGTCGTCAGCAGTAGCGGGAACTTCGGCGTGATCTTCTCATGGGTGGGTACGTACTGGGTGATGAGGAAGCGTCCCTTGCCGCGCACGAAGTGGTCGATGTGCATCAGCGGGGTGCCTTCGGGCATGCCGTCGTTGCAAGGCCACTGCACGCTGCCCAGCTGATCCAGCTTCTCGTAGTTGACGCCGGCGAAGGTGGGGGTGAGGCGCGCAATTTCTGCCATGATTTCCGAGGGGTCTTTGTAATGCATGGGGTAGCCCAATGCATTGGACAAGGCCACGGTGGCTTCCCAGTCGGCAAGTCCTGCCTTGGGGGCCATGACCTTGCGCACGCGGGAAATGCGGCGTTCGGCGTTGGTGAAGGTGCCATCTTTTTCCAGGAAGCTCGAACCTGGCAGGAACACATGGGCGTACTTGGCGGTTTCGTTCAGGAACAGGTCCTGCACCACGATGCATTCCATGGCTTCCATGGCGGCTATCACGTGCTGGGTGTTGGGGTCGGACTGGACGATGTCCTCGCCCTGGCAATAAAGTCCCTTGAAGGTGCCATCCATGGCTGCTTCAAACATGTTGGGAATGCGCAGGCCCGGCTCCTTCCTCAGGCTCACCCCCCAGTCCTTTTCAAACAGCGAGCGCGTGGCATCGTCCGACACGTGGCGGTAGCCGGGGAACTCGTGCGGGAACGAGCCCATGTCGCATGAACCCTGCACGTTGTTCTGGCCGCGCAGCGGGTTGACGCCCACGCCTTCGCGACCGATGTTGCCGGTGGCCATGGCAAGGTTGGCAATGCCGATGACCATGGTGGAACCTTGCGAATGCTCGGTGACTCCCAGGCCGTAATAGATGGCGCCGTTGCCGGCGTTGGCGTACAGGCGCGCAGCTTCGCGCACCAGCTGGGCGGGAACGCCGGTCATGCCCTCCAGCGCCTCGGGGCTGTTGTTGGCGTTCGCCACAAAGTCGCGCCAGTAGTTGAAGGCTTCTGCATCGCAACGCTCATCGATGAACTTCTGATCCAGCAGGCCTTCCGTCACGATGACGTGGGCCAGCGAATTGATGATGGCCACGTTGGTGCCCGGACGCAGTTGCAGGTGGTAATCCGCCTTGATGTGCGCGCTGCTGACCAGCTCGATCTGGCGTGGGTCGATCACGATCAGGCGTGCGCCTTCGCGCAGGCGCTTCTTCATGCGTGAGCCGAACACCGGGTGGGCGTCCGTGGGGTTGGCGCCGATGACCAGGATCACGTCGGCCTTTTCCACCGACTTGAAGGTCTGGGTGCCTGCCGAAGTGCCGTAGGTTTGCCCCAGGCCGTAACCGGTGGGGGAGTGGCAGACTCGGGCGCAGGTATCCACGTTGTTGTTCCCAAAGCCCGCACGGATCAGCTTCTGCACCAGGTAGGTTTCTTCGTTGGTGCAGCGCGAGGAGGTGATGCCGCCGATGGAATCCACGCCGAACTTGCCCTGGATGCGACGGAACTCGCTCGCCGCATGGCCGATGGCGGTTTCCCAGCTGACTTCCTGCCAGGGGTCGGTGATCTTGCTGCGGATCATCGGTTTCAGGATGCGATCCTTGTGGGTGGTGTAGCCCCAGGCAAACCGGCCCTTGATGCAGGCGTGCCCTTCGTTGGCCTTGCCATCCTTCCAGGGGGTCATGCGCACCACTTCCGAGCCCTTCATGTCGGCCTTGAAACTGCAACCCACGCCGCAATAGGCGCAGGTGGTGAGTACGCTATGGTCGGGTTGACCCGCGTCGATGACGGTTTTTTCCATCAGGGTGGCGGTGGGGCAGGCATTGACGCAGGCGCCGCAGGACACGCATTCCGAGTCCATGAAAGCCTGGCTTTCGCCGGCCGAGACGCGCGACTCGAAGCCGCGTCCGGAAATGGTCAGGGCAAAGGTGCCCTGGGTTTCTTCACAGGCGCGCACGCAGCGGTTGCACACGATGCACTTGGAAGGATCGTAAGTGAAATAGGGGTTGGACGTATCGGCCTGATCCTTGAGGTGGTTGAGGCCCTCGTAGCCGTAGCGCACGTCGCGCAGACCCACCGTGCCCGCCATGTCCTGCAGCTCGCAATCGCCGTTGGCGGAGCAGGTCAGGCAGTCCAGGGGGTGGTCGGAGATGTACAGTTCCATGACGCCACGGCGCAGGTCGGCAAGCTTGGGCGACTGGGTGCGCACTTTCATGCCGGCTTCGGCCGGGGTGGTGCAGGAGGCGGGAAAGCCCTTGCGGCCCTCGATTTCCACCAGGCACAGGCGACAGGAACCGAAGGGTTCCAGGCTGTCGGTGGCGCAAAGTTTGGGGATCTGCGTGCCGGCTTCGACGGCCGCACGCATCAGCGAGGTGCCCTCAGGCACAGTCACTTCAAACCCGTCAATCTCGAGCGTCACCATTTTTTCGGAAACGCTGACAGGGGTGCCGTAATCCACATCGTGCAGGTTGGGGGTGGTGTCCATTGATTGCTCCTCAGGCGGCCTTGTGCGTTTCCGCAGCCAGATTAAAGTCTTCGGGGAAGTGGTCCAGAGCGGAGAGCACGGGGTATGGGGTCATCCCACCCATGGCGCACAGCGAACCATTCAGCATCGTGCTGCACAGGTCGCGCAGCAATTTTTCTTGGGGTGCAGCTTCGGCAGGCCTGGCTTTCATGCGTTCGATGACTTCCATGCCGCGGGTGGAGCCGATGCGGCAGGGCGTGCATTTGCCGCAGGACTCGATGGCGCAGAACTCCATGGCATAGCGGGCCTGTTCGGCCATATCCACGGTGTCGTCGAATACCACGATGCCGCCGTGGCCCAGGACACCACCTTTGGCGGCCAGGGCTTCATAGTCCATGGGGGTGTCGAGCAGCGCATCGGGCAGGTAGGCACCCAGCGGGCCACCGATCTGCACGGAACGCAGGGGGCGACCGCTGTCGGTGCCGCCGCCAAAATCCTCGATCAGCTGCCGGGCTGTGACGCCAAAGGCTTTTTCCACCAGGCCACCGCGGCGGATGTTGCCTGCCAGCTGGAACGGCAGGGTACCGCGCGAGCGGCCCATGCCAAAGTCGGCGTAGGCCTTGGGGCCGCGGCAGAGGATGTAGGGTACGGCCGCAAGGGTCAACACGTTGTTGATGACCGTGGGCTTTCCAAACAGACCCACCAGGGCGGGCAGGGGCGGCTTGGCGCGCACGATGCCGCGCTTGCCTTCCAGGCTTTCCAGGAGGGCGGTTTCCTCGCCGCACACATAGGCACCGGCAGCCTTGCGGATCGTGATGTCGAAGGCCTTGCCCGAACCCATCAGGTTCTTGCCCAGGAACCCTGCGGCAGTGGCACGCGCCACGGCCTCTTCCATGACGGACACGGCATCTGGATATTCGGAGCGGATGTACACGTAGCCGCGAGTGGCGCCCACGGCGAGGCCCGCAATGGCCATGCCTTCGATGAGCATGTAGGGATCGCCTTCCATGACCATGCGATCGGCAAAGGTGCCGGAGTCGCCTTCATCGGCATTGACCACGATGTACTTCTGGTCGGCGCTGGCCTGCATCACGGTCTTCCATTTGATGCCTGCCGGAAAACCTGCGCCGCCCCGGCCGCGCAGGCCTGAATCCAGCACCTGCTGGACGATGTCGGCGCCTGGGAGGGCGAGTGCCGCACGCAGCCCGGCAAAGCCTTCATGGGCCTGGTAGTCTTCCAGGGAGAGCGGATCCGTAATGCCCATGCGGGCAAAGGTCAGGCGCTCCTGGTTCTTGAGGTAGGGCAGGGCTTCCGTCGGTCCCAGTGCCAGGGCGTGGGGCCTGCCGTTGAGGAAGCCGGCGTCGAACAGGTTGGACACGTCTTCGGGGGTGACGGGACCATAGGCCACGCGTTCGCCTCCCACTACCACTTCCACCATCGGCTCCAGCCACAACAGGCCGCGGGAACCATTGCGCACCAGCTCGATGCCCTGGCCGCGATTGGCGGCCTGCTGCACGATGGCTTCGGCTACTTCATCCGCGCCGACGGCAAGGGCGGCCGAATCGCGCGGAACAAAAATCTTGACGCTCATGACAGCTCCTTCTTGCGAATCAGCGATTCCAGTCTTTCAGGGGTGATGCGGGCGTACAATTTACCGTCCAGTTCCACGGCCGGGCCGCTGGCGCAAAGCCCCAGGCAGTACACGGCTTCCAGTTCCCAGCGATTGTCGTCGGTGTGCCGGCCCAGTTCGCAACCCACCGCGGCCTCGGCCTTTTCGGTGAGCGAGCGGCAACCGCGCGCCTGGCAGGCTTCAGCCTGGCAAATGGCCAGCTTGTGCTGCGCCGGTTCGGTCTGGCGAAAATGGTGATAGTAGGTAATCACACCATGCACTTCGGCACGCGACAGATTGAAGGCGCTGGCGATGGTGGGCGTGGCATTTTTGGGGATGTAGCCCAGGCTGTCCTGAACGGCGTGCAACAGCGGCAACAGCGCGCCCTGCTCATCCTGAAAACGGGTGAGGGCGGCCTCAACGGCTTGCGCTTCCCGGGTGGTCATTGAATTCAAAGCGTTTCTCCTCCGGACTGGGTCGGGCCGTCTGTTGTCTTGAGGGACGGACGGCTGTATCATGCAACCAATTGCAACTATAAATTGAGACTGAAAGCAATATAGTGGTTTGTTTTCACAAAGTTATGCCAATTGCACAGTAAAGTCAATCCCGAATTCCGTAATCTAATTGCAACTTATTACAATTAACCATGAAGATCACCATCGAGCCGGAATACCTTTTGGCCGGGAGTCCGGCCTCCAGTCAGTTCGTTCCCTTCTCGCGTGCCCTGCGCCTGCTGCTTGCCATCGAGTCCTCGCGCAACATGAAGGAGGCGAGTGCGGCCGAAGGGCTGTCCTATCGCCATGCCTGGAACCTCATCGAGGAGCTGCAAAAGGCCCTGGGGGGGGCGGTCCTGGAAACGGCTCCGGGCCGGGGCTCGCGCCTGACCGAGTTGGGCCAGCGGCTGGTATGGGCGGAAAAGCGCACGCGAGCGCGCCTGGGGCCCCTGCTGGACAGCATCAGTTCGGAAATCAGCGAAGACATCGAGGCCATCATGAGCCGGGCCCGGCGCGTGGTGCGCATGTACGCCAGCCACGGCTTTGCGGTGGCCACCCTGTACGAGCGCCTGCAGCGCGAAGGGATTCCGCTGGACCTGAACTATCGCGGCAGCGCCGAGTCGCTGGAATCCTTTCATCGCCAGGTGTGCGACGTGGCGGGGTTTCACGTGCCCATCGGCGCCCTGGAAAAGACCGTGTTCGGCAGGATCCAGAAATTGTTTTCTCCCGATTCCCGCCTCATCAACCTCGCCACGCGACGCCAGGGATTGATGGTGGCCAAGGGCAACCCCAAGAACATCTGGGCCCTGCCTGACCTCTTGCGCCCGGAAATCCTCTTCGTCAACCGCCAGCCGGGTTCGGGCACGCGCAGCATCCTGGAAATGCTGTTCGCCCAGCAGAACATCGAGCCCAAGCACATCAATGGTTACGACAACGTGGAGTTCACCCATGCGGCCATCGGCGCCTACATCGCCAGCGGCAAGGCGGACGTGGGCATGGGGGTGGAGACGGGGGCGCGCAAGTTCGACCTCGACTTCGTGCCGATCCTGACCGAGCGGTATTTTTTCGTGTGCCGGGAGTCCCTGCTGACGGATGCGCGCTTCATGCCGATCCTGGAAATTCTGCAGTCCTCGGTGTTTCATAGCGAGGTGGATACGGTTGCAGGCTATGATGCCACCAATACCGGCCTGATCCAGACCGTGGCAGAGGCCTTTCCTTTCGGGAGCGTGTAAGCACATGGATTTCAACGTATTGGGCAGCCCCCTCATTCCCTGCTCCATGAACCCCAAGACCGGGTTTTACCGCGACGGCTGTTGTCGCACGGGCCCGGAGGACGTGGGGCGGCATACGGTGTGCGTGGTGCTGACCAGAGAATTTCTGGTCTTCAGCAAGGCGCGCGGCAACGACCTGAGTACCCCGCAGCCGGCCTTTGGGTTTCCGGGATTGAAGGAGGGCGAGCGCTGGTGCCTGTGCGCGGCACGGTGGCAGGAGGCCCTGGAATTTGGCATGGCCCCTTATGTCGTCCTGGAGTCCACCCATCACAAGGCGCTTGAGGTCATTGCCCTGGAGGATCTGCAGCACCATGCTTTCAAGGTGCACTGATCCATGCGGTTGCAGGTACTGGAATCGTTGGCGGAGGTGGCTCCCGCCCAGTGGAACCGCCTGGCGGGAAGCTCACCCGCCCTGCAGCATGCATTTCTGCACGCCCTGCACGAAAGCGGCGCCGCTGCGCCCGAAACCGGATGGACCCCGCGCTACCTCACTGCATGGGAGGAGGGGGTGCTGGTGGGTGCATTGCCCGCCTACGAAAAAAACCACTCCTATGGCGAGTTCGTGTTCGACTGGGCCTGGGCCGAGGCCTACCAGCGCGCGGGGCGGCGCTACTATCCCAAGCTGTTGGTGGCCATTCCCTTCACCCCCATTCCAGGGCCGCGCATCCTGGCAGGCGACCCCGAGGTGCGGCGCGCCCTGGTGCGGGGACTCGAGGCCCTGCGCGAGGCACTCGATGCCTCCTCGGTGCACGTACTTTTTCCCCTGGAAGTCGATTGGCCTGATTTTCTTGCGGCAGGCTTGCACCTGCGCGAAGGCGTGCAGTTTCATTGGCATAACGCGGGCTATGCCGACTTCGACGCGTTCCTCGCCACCCTCAATCACGACAAGCGCAAAAAGATCAAGCAGGAACGCCGCCGCATTGCAGAAGCAGGCGTGACCTTTGAATGGCGCGTGGGGGAGGATATCCGCGAGGAGGACTGGCTGTTCTTTGAGCGCTGCTACCGCAACACCTATCGTGAACACCGCTCGACGCCCTACCTCAACCGCGATTTCTTTTTCCGCCTGGGGCGCGACATGGGTGGGCAGGTTTGCCTGATCGTGGCGCTGCGCGACGGCCGTCCTATCGCCAGTGCACTTAACCTGTGGGGGGGCGGTCGCGCCTACGGGCGCTACTGGGGGGCGCTGGAATATGTGCCGGGCCTGCACTTTGAAACCTGCTATTACCAGTCCATTGCCTTTTGTATTGCGCGGGGCATCGCGGTATTCGAGGGTGGTGCGCAGGGAGAGCATAAGCTCGCGCGGGGCTTGATGCCGGTGCGCACGGTGTCGCTGCATCGCATGGCGGATGAAGGATTTGCCGAGGCCATCAACCGGTTTTTAAAGCGCGAGGCGCTGGGCATCGAGCACTACCGCCAGGAGCTCGAAGAGCATGCCCCTTATCGCCTGGAGGCTGGCGACTCAACGGGGAGCGTGTAGGCGCGCCAGGAATTTGTCGCGCTGGATGACATGGCGCTGATGCCGTCCCCGCGAAATGACGGCCACCCCGTCATGGGCTTCCACCGTGAACACCAGGCGTTTTCCATCCACCTCCACCAGTTCCACCGTGGCCGTGACTTCCCGCCCGGGCGGTGTCGCCGCCTCGTGGCTGACGTCGATGTGGGTGCCCAGCGTCATCTCGTGGGGCCAGTCCAGATGCGGGTTGATGGCCCTGATGCAGGCCCATTCCAGAAATCCCACCATGAACCCGGTGGCAAACACTTCGGGCATGACCACAAATTCCGGTGCTTCCGGGTAGAGGGCCGGCACCGTCTTGCTGGAAGGCACGGTAAAGGTATGGGTGGCGCGAATGCCGGGGCGCAGGGTGTCTTTCATGAGGCGCTCCCTTCCCTGGAGGGCGAGAGGACCGCCGCGGTCTGTCCAAACAGGATCTTTTTGGCGTCTTCGCTGACGGTGGGCGCGGTGTTGACGGCCTTGGCCTTCTCATAAGCCCGTACCGTTCCCGGTCGTGCGGCGATGGTTTCAAACCAGCGCTTCAGGTGGGGAAAATCGTTGAGGTCCTGACCCTGCCGTTGGTGCGGCACGATCCAGGGATACGCCGCCATGTCGGCAATGGAGTATTGCGCGCCAGCCACAAAGGGGCGATCGGCAAGGCGTCGGTCGAGCACGCCGTAAAGCCGGTTGGTTTCGTTGACGTAGCGGTTGATGGCATAGGGAATGACTTCGGGTGCGTACTGTTTGAAGTGGTGGTTTTGCCCCAGCATGGGTCCCAGCCCTCCCATCTGCCAGAACAGCCACTGCAGCACTTCCGCGCGGCCGCGCAGGTCGGTGGGGATGAAGCGGCCGGTCTTTTCGGCAAGATAGAGCAGGATGGCGCCGGACTCGAAGAGCGAGAGCGGGGCGCCGCCATCCGCCGGTTCATGGTCCACCAGGGCGGGAATGCGGTTGTTGGGGGCGATGGCCAGAAACTCGGGCTTGAATTGATCGCCGATGCCGATGTTGACGGGAATGAGGCGGTAGGGCAGCCCTGCCTCCTCCAGAAACATCGTGATCTTGTGACCGTTGGGGGTGGTCCAGTAGTAGAGGTCGAGCATGGTGGCGTACTCACAGGCGAAAGCCTGTTAATGTACACCAAGCGGCATTGCGCCTCCCAGCAGTCGTTCCAGCAGCTCGCGCACGCTGCGAATCTGGTCGCCAAACGGAAGCGTGCCCGACCCCGAGAAAAACAAGCCCTTCTTGACGTCGCCGCGCAGGGCCGCAGCCAATTGCGTATCAATGCAGAACTGGCCCCACTCGCTTTTGCCGTCGCGCAGGCCGCATTGGGCCAGGCAATCGAACAGCATGGTGCAGCGTGATTTGTGCCGGGCCACGGATTTGAGCTTGTCCTCAAACTTGAGGTAATTCCGGAGCCAGGGGGTGGCCACTGCGCGTGCCGGCAATCCCGCCACGCTGGTAAAGGTGACCAGGTCCTCGGCTTTCGCCTCGGCCAGTACTTTCTTGAAGTTGGGGTGGGCGTCGCACTCTTCCGTCACCGCAAAGGGGGTGCCCAGCTGCACGCCGTCGGCCCCCAGGGCCTGCAGCCGCAGGATGTCTTCATGGGTGCGGATGCCGCCTGCTGCGATGAGCGGAATCTGCCCCTCGAGCCCTGCCGTCCTGAAGAACGCCAGGGTCTCCGGGATGACCTGTTCAAAGTCAAAACGCGCGTTGCCCAAATCGTCTACCCGCGCCGCCCCCAGATGTCCGCCGGCATGATTGGGATGTTCGATCACGATGGCGTCGGGCAGGCGTTTCTTGCGCTCCCATTTCTTGACGATGAGTTGAATGCCGCGCGCATCGGACAGGATGGGGATCAGGGCCACCTGGGGATGATCCTGCGCGAGGTCGGGCAGGTCGAGTGGCAACCCCGCCCCCACCACCAGGGCATCGATGCCGGATTGCAGGGATTGTTCCACATAGTGCGCGTATTCGCTCACCGCGCGCATGATGTTGACGGCCAGCATGCCCCGCCCCTGGGACAGGACGCGCGCGGCCTCGATTTCGCGGTGCAGCGCCTCGCGATTGGCGGCATCCACGATGGCGCGCGCTTCGGGCGAGTTGCGCAGGCCGCGGGTGCGCTCCAGGAGGTCGGGGTGATGATGGCGCAGGTCAATGGAAGAAATGGTGCCCAACCCGCCTTGTGCCGCCACGGTGCCCGCCAGGCGATGTGCCGAGACGCCCACGCCCATGCCGCCCTGCGCGATGGGTAGCAGCGTGCGGCCCTTCAGGATCAAAGGTCGCAGCCCACTGGTTTGCAGCAATTGCATCATCAACTTCCCCTCTCCAGGACCGGTGGAGGTTGCGCTTTTTTGCCGGATTTTGTTTTGATCTAGATCAAAAACGAGGGGAAAGAGGCGCCTGGGGGACTCCCAGTGCCATCTGTTTATAGAGTGCGGCATTGATGTCCGAGGGGGTCACGATGCCCACCACGCGCCGGCCCTCGTCCACCACCGGGATGTGGTGCACGGCCTTTTCTGCGAGCACATGCACCAGTTCGAGGATGGGCGTGTCCGCCCGTGCCGTGAAAACGGCCTCCGTCATGATCTGACCCACCACTTCCGCCTTGTCCGAATGGGTGCCGGGGGTGCGCCGCAAAAGGTCGCGCAGGCGCACGCCCAGTGCGGGAAGCGGCGGATGGTCCATGGCCTTCAGAAAGTCCGTGAGGGTGACGATGCCCAGCAGGCGTCCGAAGGGATCCACCACGGGCAGGGCGCGGATCCGGTGCAGGCTCAACTCGGCCCAGGCTTCATCGAGCCCGGTGCTGAATGCCACGGTGATGAGGTCGCGCGACATGATGTCGCCGCAAGTCAGACCCACATGGCGCCGGAAGGCATGGTCCACCGCCAGGTTATACAGCTCCACCAGTTCGCCTTCCTGCACGTCCACGAAGGCATCGCGCGCCTTGAAGGCGTATTCCAGATCCTCGTGGGTCAGTCCCATGCGCTGCTCGGGCAGGGCGTCCTGGGTGAGGTGCGGATTTTTGGCCGCGGCCGCCGCGTGCCAGGGGTAGCGCCGGCGCAGCAGCAGGTTGTTGATGAGCAGGGCCAGGAGCAACATCAGCAGCACGTTTGCGACCACGGCCAGCGACAGGCGATGCAACGCGTCCGGGGTCTGGGGTGCGGCCAGCACCATCATCAGGGGAACGGCCCCACCGGGGGGATGGATGCAGTTGAAGCGGGCCATCAGCCAGATGGTGGCGGCCACGGCGAACGCGGCTGCAAGCGGTGGAGATGGAACCAGGATGAGCGCAACAAAACCGCTCAGGGTGCCAAACAGGTAGCTGCCCAGCACGGACCAGGGGGCCGCCACGGGACTGTGTGGCAACGCAAAGAGGATGACGGTGCTGGCACCCACAGGGGCCACCAGCCAATGCGGCCCCAGCGGAAACCCGTGCAGCAGGAAGCCCGCGGCAGCCACGAAGATCAGGGCGCCCAGCGTGGAGCGCCAGCGCTCGGCGGCGGACAGGGGCTGCGCGTCAATGTCAAAAAATGCGCGCAGGGCGCTTTTGAAATCATTCATCATCATGATCAGCGCGACGACAGTCCGTTGGTGACGGCCCACACCGCCGCCTCCAGCCGGGAGTGGAACTTCAGCTTTTTGAGCAGGTTGCGAATGTGCACCTTGACGGTACTTTCCATGATGTCCAGTTCGCGTGCGATGAGTTTGTTGGACAGTCCCTGGGCCAGGTAGCGCAAAATGGTCTGTTCGCGTTCGGTCAGTTCGGCAGGATTAGGCGAGCGCATCAGGGTTTCCTGGCGCAGTGCGGTAGCCAGCAGGGTGGTCAGTCCTTCGCTGATGACGGTCTTGCCGAACAGCGCTTCTTCCAGGTGGCGCAGCATGTCTTCGGGCTCGGTGTCCTTCAGGAGGTAGCCGTCGGCCCCGGCGCGAATGGCAGAGATCAGGTCGTGCGAATCGTCCGACACCGTGAGGATGATGATGCGGCTTTCGATGCCCTGGGCGCGCATGTGCTGCAAGGTGCTGATGCCGTCCTTTCCCCCTTTCATGTTGAGGTCGAGCAGGATCAAGTCGGGATCCAGGGCAAGCGCCTTGGCGATGCCTTCGTCGCCATTTTCGGCCTCCCCCACGGGCTGCAGGTGGGCGGTGGAGGACAGCAACTCCAGAACGCCTTTGCGAAACAGGGGGTGATCGTCGATCACCAGCACGGTGGCGTTGGGTGTGGGGGCAGGTTGGGACATGGGCGGGCTCAGGAGGTTTGGGAATCGCGGGCGTAGGGGGTTTGGGCGACAAAGTTAAGCCGCACCCGGGTGCCGCCTTCGGCGCGTGTTTCGAAATGCAACTGGCCCTCCAGTATGGCGGCCCTGTCACGCATGATGGTGAGGCCGTAGTGGTCGCGGTTGGGGGGCTGTGGGGCCATGCCAATGCCGTTGTCCTCGATGGTGACCGCCACCTGGCGCAGCGTGTCGGCGCTCAGGGTAACCCGTGCCCAACTGGCTTGCGCATGGCGCGAGATGTTGATGAGGGCTTCACGGATGATGCTGGTGAGGTGGACTTCCTCGTTGGCGGACAACTCCATGTTGCCCATGTGCTGATCAAGCTGGATGGCAAAGCCGCAGCGTCGCGAAAGCTCGTGGATCATCAGGTCCAGTTCTTCCGTGAAGGGGGTTTGTCCGGGCGAGAGGCGGAAGGTGGTGAGCAGTTCGCGCAACTCGCTGTAGGCCATGCCGAGCCCCACCTTGAGTTCTTCCACCGTGGGCAGCAGTTCCGTATGCTGGGAGTCGCGGATGCGCGATTGCAGCAAGGCAATCTGGATTTTGAGGTAGGACAGGGATTGGGCAATGGAATCGTGCAGTTCACGCGCAATCACCGAGCGTTCCTCGTAGACCGCCAGCCGGTGCCGTTCTTCCGCGCGCCGGGTGTTGGCCAGCGCCGTGGCCACATGGCGCCCCAGCGTTTCCAGTACATGGGTTTGCCAAGGCTCGAGCGTGGTGCCGGGCCGCAACTGGAAGGGCATCACCCCCTGCCATTGGCCACCCCCCGTGAGCGGTACGCTCACGAGACGCCGCTCGCCCAGCTGATGCACGTTGGGTACGGTGGAAGCGCTGGTGCCAAAACAGATGGAACAGCCCAGGGTGTCGCACAGTTCGGCGCGCTCCGTTTCGGGAATGTGGGTGGCCAGCGGGTAGGCGCGTTCGTCGTCATTTTGCCGGACGCAGATGATGCCCTGGCCGAGGCCCAGTTCATCTTCCACGTCCTGCAGCAGGTCCAGCAGTTTGTCCTGGGTAAGATCCCCCCCGGACAGGCGCGTGGTCGAGCGATAGAGCAATTCCAGCGAGCGGTTGCTGTGCTGGAGTTCGCGGGTCTTTTCGCCCACCAGGGTCTCCAGTCGTCCGTACTGGTGCTTCATCATCATCAGGGTGGCAATGGCGAGGGCCACGATCAGGAACAGCAGGCCGCCCTGAATCCGGCGCAACCAGAGAATCTTGGTTTCAAGGTCGGTTTCGAGCAGGTGCACCAGCTGATCCACGTGCGCGACGAACTGCGGCATCTGTTCCTGAAGGTGCTGCTGCGGCGTGGAGGGCTGGGTGAGTGCATGCCATTCGGCACGGATTTGCCGAGTGGCGTCGCTGAGCTCCGTCTCGTGGGTGGCGAGTCGCAGCCCGGAATCCTGCAATGCCGAAAGGCGTTGGTCAAAGGCGTCAAGGGTTGCGTTCCACTGCGCCGCCTGGTGCCCGTCAGCTTCCGAAACCACGCGCCATGCCAGCATGCGCAGCGACCCTGCGCCGTTGATGGCATTGGCCTCGCCCGCGCTGGTTTTGGCCACGGTTGCGGCCGTCAGCACGGACAGCAGCGCCAGCAGGGTGATGGCGCCAATGGCAAGCACCAGGCGAAGGAGAATGGGCTGCTCACGCAAAAGTCTGAAAGGGGACATGGCCCATAGGGTATATGAAAACACGCCATTCTCCACGAGGCGGGGTGGCGCCAGAATACCTACGAATAGGTAGAACCCCCTCCTCTTGGCGTATTGTTCCGCGCCACGGGCGCATGACATGATGCGGCCGTCACTTTTGATTTCATCTCCCGAGGAACCCACCATGAGCCTGTACCAACAAATTGGCGGCGACGCCGCCGTGAATGCCGCAGTGGACATCTTTTATCGCAAGGTGTTGAAGGACGCCCGCATCAACCGTTTCTTCACCGGCGTGGACATGGACCGGCAGGCTGCAAAACAGAAGGCGTTTCTGACCATGGCCTTCGGCGGCCCCAACAATTATTCGGGGCTCGACATGCGCCGCGGTCATGCCCATCTGGTGGCCCAGGGGCTCAACGATGCGCATTTCGATGCCGTGGTGGAAAACCTGGGGGCCACCCTGAAGGAACTGGGCGTTGCCGATGCCCTGATTGCGCAGGTGGCTGCCATTGCGGAGACCACCCGCAACGACGTGCTGGGCAAATAACGCATCGTCACGGCCATGCCGCGCGTCATCTACGAGGGGGTCGCCTATGAATGCGGCACGGGACAGACCGTCCTGGATTGCCTGACGGCCCAGGGCATTACGATCCCCTCGTCCTGCCGTTCCGGCATCTGCCAGTCCTGCCTGATGCGTGCGCAGGAGGGTGGCGTGCCGGAGGCGGCCCAGGCGGGGCTGAAACCCACGCTGGTGGCGCAGGGCTATTTCAAGGCCTGCAGTTGCACGCCCACCGGGGACCTCCGTGTGGCGCTGCCCGATGCCGCGGGCATGAAGCTTGCCGCATCGGTGCTCAGCATCGAGCCGCTCAATCCGGACATCGTGGCGGTGCGCCTGCGCCCCGAGCGGGTGCTGGATTACCGGGCGGGACAGTTCATCCGGTTGTTTCGCGACGCGCAGCAGTCGCGCTGTTATTCCCTGGCGAGTGTGCCGCAACTGGAAGAGGACGTCCTGGAAATCCATGTGCGGCACATTCCCGGCGGCAGCGTGAGCAGCTGGGTGCACCAGAAACTGCGTGCGGGGGATGCGGTGGAAATTGCGGACTCTGCAGGCCAATGCTTTTATGTGCCGGGGGTGCCGGAGCAGCCATTGCTGCTGCTGGGCACGGGCTCTGGGCTTGCCCCGCTCTACGGCATCGCGCGCGACGCTCTCTCGCAAGGGCATCAGGGGCCGGTGTGGCTGTATCACGGCAGTCCTTCGCCCGCCGGGCTCTATCGGACCGTCGAGCTGCACGCGCTGGCCGAGGCACATCCCAATTTTCACTATGTGCCCTGCATTTCGGCAGAGGTCGTTCCCGCAGACATGCGCCAGGGCAACGTCCTGGAGGTGGCGCTGGCCGATCGGCCCGACTTTACCGCTTGGCGGGTGTTCCTCTGCGGCCATCCCGACATGGTGAGGGAGGCCAGGCTTCAGGTTTTTCTGGCGGGTGCTGCCAGCGCTGAAATCCACGCCGATCCCTTCCTGCCTTCCGGCGCCCCCGTACCTCCTCAGCCTTGAGACTGCCTTAAATCCCGAATGGCGCACCGGTTTGACGCATGAGGGGACCTTCCCCTATGCTTACCATTGGCATTTGCTATAAATGCTTAAAATCATAATTAAATAAAAGTTTGAAGTTAAAACAACGCTTGCGGAGGCAGCTCTCATGAGTTTAGACATCCTGGCAAAGGATCACACTGTTGCAGGTCCCGGTTTCAATCGCTGGCTGGTTCCCCCTGCGGCATTGGCCATTCATCTGTGTATTGGCATGGCCTACGGTTTTTCGGTGTTCTGGCTGCCACTTTCAAAATCGGTCGGCGCGGCCTGTCCTGCTGACATGTCCTTATGGTCTGAATTGTTCACCACCAGTTGCGACTGGAAAGTCTCCAGTCTGGGCTGGATGTTCACCATGTTCTTCGTCTTTCTGGGTTCGTCTGCGGCCATCTTTGGCGGCTGGCTCGAGCATGCGGGTCCGCGCAAGGCTGGTGTGGTGGCCGCCCTGTGCTGGTGCGGCGGCTTGCTGATCTCGGCCTACGGGGTCTTTGTGCATCAGTTGTGGATGCTCTGGGTGGGCTCCGGCTTCATCGGCGGCATCGGACTGGGTCTGGGTTACATCTCGCCCGTCTCCACCCTGGTGAAATGGTTTCCGGATCGGCGCGGCATGGCCACCGGGATGGCCATCATGGGCTTCGGTGGCGGTGCCATGATCGGTTCTCCGCTCGCTGTCATCCTGATGAACAAGTTTTCTGCGGGCCCCACCAGCCCCGGGGTGTGGCAGACCTTCCTCGTCATGGGCGTGCTCTACTTCATCTTCATGCTGGGTGGGGCTTTCGGGTATCGCGTGCCTACCAGCGACTGGAAGCCGGAAGGTTGGATGCCGCCAGCCCCCAGTGCCAAGGCCATGATCACGCAACGCCACGTGCATGTATCGGTGGCCTGGAAGACACCGCAGTTCTGGCTGATCTGGATGGTGCTGACCATGAACGTGTCCGCCGGGATTGGCATCATTGGCATGTCCTCGCCCATGCTGCAGGAAATCTTTGCCGGCAAGCTGATCGGGCTCAATCTGGGTTTCAATGAATTAAGCCCCGACCAGAAGAAGGCCATTGCCATCATCGCCGGGGGCTTTACCGGATTGCTGTCGCTGTTCAACATCGCCGGCCGCTTTTTCTGGGCCTCGCTGTCGGACTGGATGGGGCGCAAGAACACCTACTACGTGTTCTTCATCCTGGGCATCGGGCTTTATAGCAGCGCCACGGCGCTGGGGCATTCGGGCAATCTTGCCATGTTCGTACTGGGGTTCTGCATCATCCTGTCCATGTACGGCGGTGGCTTTGCCACGGTGCCGGCTTATCTGGCAGACATGTTCGGTACCCAGATGGTGGGCGCCATTCATGGCCGCTTGCTCACCGCCTGGTCCACTGCAGGGATTCTGGGTCCGGTGGTGGTCAACTATATCCGCGAAGCCAACCTTGCTGCTGGTGTGCCGCGCGACCAGCTCTACGACAAGACCATGACCTACCTTGTGGTCATGCTGGTGATCGGGTTGATCTGCAATGCCCTGGTGCGCCCGGTGGCGGATAAATACTTCATGACCGATGCCGAACTGGAAGCTGAAAAGCGCCTGGCGCATGAGCGCGCTTCGGCTGCCGCGGGTGAGATTTCCGGAGCCGTGGTGGCTACCGGAAAAAGCAGTCCCATCACGCTGTGGTTGGCGTGGCTCGCCGTGGGCGTGCCCTTGGCCTGGGGGGTGAGCATTACCCTGGACAAGGC
>DAIBBI010000011.1:0-23723 GCA_027442615.1 Ferrovaceae bacterium
GCCAGGATCAAACTCTTCAGTTCAATCTCTATGCATTTGTGCCCCTCTCAGGGCCTCACTCAAAGTGTTCCTAGACGGAAATTTACTTCTCGTGAGTGCTGCTAAACTTCTTGTACCCGCAGCACCCACACCTATCGGTTAACTATTTTTTAAAGAACAAACTGTCTGGTTGCGGGGGTAGGATTTGAACCTACGACCTTCGGGTTATGAGCCCGACGAGCTGCCAGACTGCTCCACCCCGCGTCCGTCGAGTAGAGTCAGCAACTATAGCAGCGATACTCAGTCACTGTCAAACGAAAATCGACCCAAAGGTCTGCGACGACCTGCCGCCATGGCTCGCGGGTGGCTGGCAAGAACGTTCGGCACGGCTTGTCGCCGCTCCTGGCGCGGGTGCGTGACTCCGTCTGCAAAGAGATTGGAGAAACGTTGCGACTGTGGATAGGGAATGACATCTCCCACCTGTCCCGCGGCAATCCGGTTTTGGACCCCCTGCCACCAGGTGTAGTCCAGCAAATCGCGATGCTTTTCCATGAAGGTTTTCAGGACGCGAGGGTCCGTGAGCAGAAAATGGGCAAACTCCTCCGGAAAGACGTCGTTGGGATCCACCGAATACCAGGGCTCTGCCGCCATTTCATCCTCCTGATTGCGCGGCTCAGGAATCTTCCTGAAGTGGCAGTGGGTAAGGTAGTCGATTTCATCGTAGTCGTAAAAGACCACGCGGCCGTAGCGCGTCACACCAAAGTTCTTGTAGAGCAGGTCGCCTGCAAAAATATTAACGGCGGCAAGTTCCTTGAGCGCGTTCCCGAACTCTGTCACCACATGGGCCAATTGTTCGTCGTTGGCCTTGTCCATATAGATATTGAGCGGCACCATGCGGCGCTCAATGTAGAGGTGGCGCACAATCAGGGTGTCGTCCGTCTCCTCAATAGAGGAGGCTGCCAATGAGCGCAACTCCTCCAGAAGCTCGCGCGTGAAGCGCTTTTTGGGAAACGCCACACCCGAATATTCCATCGTGTCCGCCATGCGGCCTACCCGATCATGGTGTTTGACCAGCAGATACTTCTCCTTGACCTGGTCCCGGTTGATTTGCTTGGGCGGTGAGATCACGTCCTTGATCACCTTGAATACATAAGGGTAGGAGGGCAGGGTAAACACGGCCATGACGAGCCCGCGAATCCCCGGAGCAATGATGAACTCGTCGCTGGAATATTTGAGGTGATGCAGGAAATCGCGGTAAAACAGGGTCTTCCCCTGTTTATGTAATCCCAGAATGCTATAGAGCTCCGCTTTGGGCTTATGCGGCAACATGCTATGCAAAAACTCCACATACGCCGAGGGCACCTCCATGTCCACCAGAAAGTAGGCGCGGCTTGAATTGACCAGGATGGCCAATTGTTCCGTGGTCAGAAGTACCGTATCGACAACCAGACAACGCTGCTCGTCGTGCATCACCGCCGCGACAAAGGGGTATTGCTGCCCGCCATTGATCATCCTGCCAACGATGTAGGCAGAAGTATTTCTGTAGAACACGGCACTCAGCACCTGAATCTGATGATTGGCTTCCAGTACCAGGGGATAAGGCAGATGCATGCGCCACGCCTTGAGCGTGCGCCGGACATCCAGCCGCAAGTCTGAAAACGGTCGCCTGAAGCCCATGTCGTCAATAATCCTGCCGATGATTGTGCGCAGACCATCGCGCAACGGGTAATAACAGCGATAGGAAGGCGGGTCGGCGTCGATGTGTTCGGTGGAAACTCCGGGACGCACGAAAATAAATGCGTTGTGATAATACGAACGGTGCAAAATCTGGCAGCACACAGAATTGAAGAAGCTCTCGGCCAGTTCGGGTTGTTTGTGCTGAGTGAGCAGCAAGATGTATTCCAGCTTGATCTGCTGCCAGACATCGTCGTCAAGCGAGTCTGCCGAAAATTCAGTGATGAGCCGCCTAACCGCTTCATTTACGCGCAAATCATAGAATTTGATGCGTTCGGTGGTGACCTGCTGAAGCGCAGCCCAATCCGCCATGTCGAACAGATCTGAAGCCTTTCTGCTGGCCTCTCGAAACAGCCGGTAGTGCCGGTCAAATCCTTCCAGCAAAGCGCGCGCAACGATCTGAGCCACGCTGGGAGGCCTGTGTGTATGGACTGCCGGGATTTCGACCATTGCATTCGGCATGGTAGGCTATCGCTCACCAGAATTCTGAGTCATGATTCTAGCACCACCATCAACCTAACCCACCGATGCCCCCAACCCGCATACTCCTGCTGTTCTGCGTGGCTGAAGCTTTCAGCATGGCCGGGTTCTCAACCGTCCCAGCCCTGCTGCCTGCGCTCCAGACAGAATGGCGCCTCTCGGCGGGCCAAGCTGGCGCCTTGGGTGGCAGCTATTTTGCCGGATACATTCTGACGATCTCGTGGTTGTCCAGCCTGACCGACCGCATCGATGCCCGCAAAGTATTCATTCTGGGCACGATGATCAGCGGTGCCGGAAGCCTGTGTTTCGCTTTCCTGTCCCATGGCCTTTGGTCCGCTTGCCTGTTCCAGGCCGTAGTGGGCGCCGGTCTGGCAGGAACTTACATGCCTGGCCTGCGGGCCCTGACAGACCGCGTCGAAACGGGACTGCAGCCACGCTTCATTGCCTTTTACACCTCAACCTTTGGCATCGGTGCCAGCCTTTCCTACGCAAGCGCCGGCTGGATTGCATCCCAATGGAGCTGGCAGACCGCCTTCTGGATTGGCGGATTGCAACCCCTCCTGGCGGGAGCATTGATATGGCGGTTCATTGGGGAAAAACATCCTGCAATCCGTCCCAGACGCTCACTGCTCCATGCCCAATGGCTGGCGCTCAAAGACAGCAAAATCAGACAATATATCCTGGGCTACGCAGCCCATTGCTGGGAGCTGTTCGGTTTTCGTGCCTGGATTGTGGCGCTCCTGACCTATTCCGGCACCCAAGGGCACCTGCCCCTCAGCGCCCCGACCCTTGCAGCACTGGTCAACCTTGTGGGCATACCAGCCAGCATTCTGGGAAACGAATCAGCCACACGCGGCGATCGTCAACGACACATCATCCGCGTCATGCTGTTGTCAGGAATTCTGGCTTGGGCTTCAGGGTTTGCCGCATCCAGCCCCTGGCTGCTCATTCTGATCCTACCCTTCTACTTTGGGGCAGTCATGGCAGATTCCGCCGCTCTCACCGCGGGGTTGGTGGCGAGTACCAGCACCCATGAACGCGGTGCTGCCATGGCCGTCTACTCCCTGGGAGGATTCGGAGCCGGTCTGCTGGCCCCGCTGTGTATTGGTTTCATCCTCGACCTCTGCGGAGGTCAGGACCATGCATCGGCCTGGCTGCTGGCCTGTGGGTGCCTGGGCATATGGGGATTACTGCATGCGTTCCATATCTGGCGGGGTCGGACGTCAGCGCAGCAGTAGCAACTGCGGCATGCCGTCCACCTCGGACCACAGTACGGCATTCTGACCATATCTTTTTCCCAGCGTAACCGTGTTTTCGTACGATATTCCCAACACCAGCAGGCAGGGTTCTCCCGCACATTCACCATCGGGATCTTCGCCCACGCCCTCCAGATACGACAATCCCATCTGGCGAACATCCTGGGTCAATTGTGCTTGAGCACGCGCGTTTTCTTCATCGGTGCACGGTTCGCTGCGAGGATTGTAGGCGCTGACAAAGCAAGAGGTGGAAACACCAGTGCGAAGCAGCAGGTTGCGTAGCGGTTCACAAGGGATGCCAATATGCATCACAAAGGAGTTTTCGCCCCCACCCAGCACCCGGTAATCGCTTTTTTGGTAGATGGACAGGAGGTCAGGATCGATGGCGCTTGTCATGGCATTATTGGTGACGCGGGCGACCCTGAAGCAGCGCGAACGCCATGCCACCCAGCAATCCTCCCAGATGCCCCCACAGGTCCACGTTCAAGGCTGCATTGAGGGTTGTGGGCAAAATGGCCAGCGCCACCCAAAACAGCGTTTGCACCATGACCCCGCGCGGATAAACATGGCGGAACTGATGCAAATGCACCAGGAAAAAGCCTTCAAAACCCAGGATGGCGGTGGAAGCCCCCACGCTGACCACATTTGGCGGGTTGAGCCCAAGACTCATCAAAGACCCCGTAAGCGCAGTAAAGAGGTAAAGGCTGAGCACCCTCCAGGGTCCGACAATGCGCTCTACGATGAATCCCAACTGGTAGAGCGCAAACATGTTCAAGAAAAGATGCGCCGGACTGACATGAACAAATGCCGCTGTCTCCAGCCGATAATACTGCCCCATCCCCAAGGTGAGCAGTTCGGCATTACCACCCCAGCGCAGCAACATCCCTGGCGTGAAATCCCACACTCCCAGAGAGAGCGCCATGATCAAGAACACCATCACGTTATATACAACCAAGGCAATGGTCATTACGGGCGTTGGCATGCTGCATTGTGCATCACGGAGCCGGAGGCCGTCTATACAACCCCAAACTGAATCCCTTCAACCAGGCGATGCAACTCGGCAAACTGGAGGGGTTTGGCAAGATGCCCATTCATGCCCATCCGTGCGGCGCAGGATCTGTCTTCTTCAAAGGCATGGCCTGTCACGGCAATGATGGGCGTTTGCCGATTCGGACCCGGAAGCGACCTGATTCGACGGGCACATCCGTAGCCATCCAGTACCGGCATGCTGATATCCAGCAGAATCAGGTCGTAGCGCTGGGCCAGCGCCTGCTCCAACGCCTCGGCGCCCTGCGCTGCTTCATGCACATCGTGCCCACCGCGCTTTAGAATCTCGCGCAGCAATAACCGGTTGATGGGTTCGTCATCGGCCACCAGTACACGCAAGGCCTTACGAGGCCCGAAATGCGTCACGCTGGCCTCAAGGCCAGATGTAGTTGCGCGCCTGAAAGGTATCGTCACGCTCACCCGTGTTCCTCCACCCTGCCCTGACTCCAGACTCAAGTGACCCTGCAGCGCCTGTACCAGTCCCTTGACGATTACAAGACCCAGACCCGTTCCCGATCTGCGGCGTGCAGGATCGGTTTCCAACTGGGAAAATCGTTTGAACAGGGCCTGTTGCTTCTCTTGCGGTATGCCGATCCCGGTGTCCTCCACATGGAAGGTGATCTGCTCCACCCCATCTTCCAGACCATCCTGGCGTTTCACCCGGAGGGTGATTTGCCCATGGTCCGTATACTTCACTGCATTTGAGAGCAGATTCTGCAGGATTTGTCGGAGTCGATGGGGGTCCCCCAGAAGCGGCGGCAGCCCTTCTATCGCAATGTCCTCCTTCAATTCCAACCCATTTTGGCGGGCCAGCAGCGCGTACATATGCGTACATTGCGCAATGGAATCGCCAAGATAAAATGGCACGGCATCAAGTTTGATCTTGCCTGATTCGATGCTCGAAAAATCAAGGATGTCACTCAGTATCTTATTGAGCGCTTCGGTGGATTCCCTCAGCCAGCGTGCATGGCGCTGATTCTCTCCGGCTGGCAAACTTTGTTCGAGCAAGCTGGAAAACCCCAGCATCCCATTGAGAGGCGTGCGGATTTCATGGCTCATGTTGGCCAGAAATTTTGACTTGGCTTCGTCCGCGTGGCGTGCCTGATCGAGCAACAATTGACTTTGAACCAGGCTCTCTTCGGCGTACTTACGCACAGAAATGTCTTCAATGACCCCAAAATACTGATGGGGAGAGCTGTCATTCGAGCGAATCAGGGACAACGAAGCATGGGCCCAAATCACCGTGCCGTCTTTGTGGACATAACGCTTCAAGCGAATCAGGAAGGGCATTGTTCCCTTCGTCAATTGCCTGATCAACTGCTGGTCTGCTGGCACATCGTCTGGATGGGTGATGTCCGGCATGCCTTTGCCCAACAGCTCCCCGGGGGCATAGCCCAGGATCTCGCAAGTCCTGGGGTTGACGTCCACCAGCAATCCGGCAGCATCACTTTGAAAAATGCCCACCGAAGATTGTTGACACATTGCCCTGAAGCGTGCTTCGTTGCGTTCCGCAACTTGGCGATTGACTTGCAGTACAGCCACCTGCTGGCGCACGGCACGCAATTTCATGCGTGCTTGCACCGTCGCAAACGCCAGGCCCAGGCAGAACATCAATAGAAACGTCACTGTCATGGACGCAGGGGAATGGAAATTTCCAGCAGGTTTTCCAATGCCCGCTGGGTCTGCGCAATAACTTCACGAAACAAAGGGCTGTCCTGTGTATCGCCCTTCCCCTGCCGGCAGCGGCCTTCAATTTGCGTCGCAACCAACGCCAAACGCACCAAACCCATTGAGCCCAGTGAACCCTTGATGCCGTGCGCAAGCGCGCCCAGTTCTGTCTCTCCCGGGATGCGTTGCAGATATTCGGACGCATCGATGAGCCGGGCAACGGCTCCTCTCAACAGATCGCGATAGTCTGAAGGTCCCAAAAGATCCGACAGGTAGGAATGTACTTGCCGGTCAATAAGCGGTTCGTTGCCGAAGGACATGGTTGCGAGGGTCATCAACTGGCGTTAGTCTACTACTTTCGGTTCATTGAGCGGCGCTGACATGTTCACACGTGCTCTTTTGCTGGATGATGACATACTGATCGCAAAGCTGCTGCAGAGCCCTCTGTCCAGCGAGGGGCTTCAGGTGTCCCATTGCAAAACCCTGGAAAGCGCTTATCGTCTGCTGAGCAATGAGCATTTCGAACTGCTTCTGGTAGACAGAATGTTGGGCCTGGAAGACGGACTGGAATTGGTGCGTTATGCCCGCATCCATTACCCGGCCATCGGCATTATCGTACTCAGCGGAAAAACCCAAACCATCGACCGCATTGTCGGCCTCGAATCGGGCGCAGACGATTATTTATCCAAACCGGTGGATCCCCGCGAAGTCGTGATTCGGGCACGTCGCCTTGCTGCAAGGGCGCGCATCATGATGCGACTAACTAACGGCAGCCTTTTGAAATTTCAGGGCTTTTCTCTCGACCCCCTAGCCCGGGTCCTGAACCACCCCAATTCCGGTCCTGTGCCGTTGACCGGCAAGGAATTTGACGTGCTGCATTGTCTTGCAAGATCGGGCAACCAACCCCTGAGCAGAAAAGTCCTGCTGCGCACTATCCATGACCGCGATCCTTGTACGACGGATCGCACTATTGATACATTGATCTCCAACATTCGTCGCAAATTGCGCGCTGTTGCCGGCACCGACCCCGTTTGCACCATCCGCGGCGGCGGCTATGCCTTTGGAGCCGTGGTCACACGCCAACAACGCCCTGAAGAAATGACTTGCGGGGCTTGAAATTCCACTGTAATTGAAGGATGCTACGCCATGTCTGTGAAAGGTATTGGTTCCTGGACCAATTATTACCCATACAATTATAATGAGGAGATGACATGGTTCAATCCCGGATTGTTGCTTCGACTGTTCTTGGAATTTCATTGCTATCCACATCTTCAGCGTGGGCATTGAAATCGGGGGATAATTTCGTTGCAGTCGGTGCGGCCTACGTCAGCCCAGATATCAGCGCCGACAACCTGTCCTATGCGGGCAATGTCTATCTGCCCACGCCCGTTCCAGGCCCACTTGCCATCCAATCGGCCTCAGCCTCCGGTTCAACGACGGGAGCACTCATTCTGGGACATATGTACACCGACAACCTGGGTTTGGTACTGGACGTTGGCATTCCGCCCAAAACCAACATCTCCATGGGCCAAACGATACTGACACACGGCGCTGTTCAGGAAATAGGCTCTGTCAAGCTGTGGAGCCCCATGTTGGTAGGACGCTACTATTTCATGGACGCCGCCTCGGCCTTTCGGCCCTACCTGGGCGCGGGCGTCACTTATACAGCCTTCAAAAGCCTGTCCCTCAACAGCGTAGGGCAAACGCTTGCGCCCAACGGAGCCAGCATCGATTCTGCCTGGGGCTGGGTGGCCAGCACCGGATTCAATTATGACATCAAGGACACCCACTATTTTGTGACAGGCTCACTGACCTATATAGACACCAAGACCACCATGCACGTCAACAATTTGGTCGATCCTGCGCCAGTGGGGCCCTCCTCCTCCACCAACCTCAGACTGGGCAACACGATCACCTTCCTCGGTGTAGGTTACCGCTTCTAACCCTTCGTGGGCCCACCCTCCGGCGACTGGTCACCGGAGGGTGTCAAGTCCTAGTCACGTCCGTCGTGACCCCGGCGATTGCCTTCACCGCGGTGCTCCCCTTCACCACGAAACCCACCCCGCTCCCCACCAGGTGCCCAACCTTCTCCATGGTGTCTGTAAAAGGGGACATAGACGCGGTTGTACCATCCATCCTGGACGAAATAAACCGGACGACCGCAAGCATTGAATTCGTGACAATGCCAGCGCCAACGCTGGGCATAACCTGGTGGAACGCGCAAGTACATGGGTGGAGGCAGAACGACGCCGTAAGGTGCGGGCTGCATGATGATCGGTTGAGGATAGATCAATTGCGGCATCGGGGCATTACCCAATTCAATCATGCCGTAAAATCCGGGCTGCCCCACGCCGACAGACACCCCCACATCCGCAAAAGCTTCTGGTAGCGCTGCAAACGCCAACAGCACCATGACCAACATCTGTTTCATGAAAAGTTCTCCTTTGCCAATGCCCGTTTAACGGCCTGACGGGGCAGGTCGTTGACCCCGCACGCCTAAACCGTTTATGGTACAAGTATCAGCGATCCCGGTGAAAACAATCATGGAGGAACCCATGGGAACCGAATCCCTCACTGTGAAGATGGATGAAGAAGGGTACCTGATCGAACCCAATGAATGGACGGAAGAAATTGCAACAGAGCTGGCCCGCCAGGAGGGTATCGAACTGACTGACATGCATTGGGGCGCCATTCGCTTCATGCGTGACTATTACGCTGAACACCAAATTGCCCCTGATGCACGTTTTGTGATCCGATTTCTTGGCGCAGAACATGGAGCTGACCGTAATGCCCTGTTCCAGTTATTTCCCTATGGTTACGTCAAACAGGCCTGCAAAATCGCGGGCATGAAACGCCCCAGGGCGTGGAGTACAGGCTGATGCAACTTTGTTCCTGCTGTCGAACTTCAAGCCTCCTGGCGCTGCTCCTGTTGCAACCCCTTGTCGCCTGGGCCGTTCTCGGCGGAAGTACCGCCACTGTGGCGCAAGACGGTCAGCCCGTAGCACCCAATGGACGTGAGCTTGCCCAACAAAGCCAGGGCCTTCAACAACAATCCATAGTGACGGCGCAAAACGTGACAGTCACCGAATACTCTGCAGGTGGCGTGGTTTTTGCCATCCGCTGGTCGGGTCCAGTGATGCCAGATCTTTCACATTTGCTGGGAACCTATTTCTCGCAGTACGCTGCCAAAATCCCAAGCCCAACGGCAGCCAACCGCAACAAGCCCATCGCCATCGTCACTCCGAATCTTGTAGCCCACGCCAGCGGTCACATGCGCGCCTTTTCCGGTTCTGCCTATGCCCCCGACCTTGTCCCCGCAGGGCTTAACCTGGCCATCCTCGGAGTAGACCCTTGAGCGTTTTTGATTCGCGAATTCACCTGACTTTTTTGATCGTAACCCTTTCCCTTTGTGGTTGCGGTGGCGGTGGGGGCAGTACCACGATCAGTCCAACCCCACCCGGCATCGCCAATCAGGTGGCCATGACGGTGCAACAGGAGCCTGCCATCAATACCTATGCAACGGTTAATCTGCCCTATGTGAGCGTGACGCTGTGCGACAAAACGGGACGTTGCCAGGTCATCGATCACATCGTGGTGGACACCGGCTCTTATGGCCTGCGCGTACTGGCCAGTGCCGTCACTTCTCTTAGCCTGCCCATCTCGACGACAGTGGGTGGAGGGGTTCTGGCTGAATGCGCTACATTCCTGGGCGGCTTCATGTGGGGTGGCGTTCACAGCACCACCGTCAAGATTGCCGAGGAAATTGCTTCCAACATCCCCGTCCAATTGATGGGAGACCCCAGCCTGCCCAGTACAGCGCCAACTCAGTGCCAGAACGTGGGGGGCGATATTGGAAACCTGAACGGCATTGGCGGCAACGGATTACTGGGTGTGGGTCAGTTCGTTGAAGACCAGGGCAGCTACTTTTCATGTGCTGGCGGACCCAGCGGTACCTGCACCCCTACTTTGGTTGCCCCCACCAACCAAGTGAGTAACCCCGTGCCCTACTTTGCCGTGAACAATAATGGCGTCATCCTGCAGATGCCCGCCATATCCATATTCGGGCAATCAAGCGCAACAGGAACCCTGACTTTCGGCATTGATACCCAAGCCAATAATTCCGTGGCGGGCTACAAGATCCTTCCCGCAGACTACCAGGGTAACTTCACGGCCACCATTGCCGGGCAGATTTACAATCAATCCTTCATCGACAGCGGTTCAAACTATAGCTTCATGACGCTTTCGGGCTACAACACCAATGTCTACGGAGATTATGCTCCGACAACCTACACCACGCTCGCAGGTACGCTGACTTCCAATAGCGCACCAACCAACCCGGCAATCCCTGTACAGTTAGGCATGATCGATACCACCTCGCTGAATTTTGCTTCATTCACGGCATTCAATGACATCATTGACCCGGGTTCGCCAGGCACAGCCGACCTCGGCATGCCATTTTTCTATGGACAATCCATCGCCCTTCTCATTTCCGGCAAGCAAGTCACCGAAGGTGTGGGCCCGTTTTACGGGTTCCATTGACTGCAATGACCCGCTCAACCACCCTGATCATCGGCAGCTTTCTGGCAGCACTCGGGATTGCCCTGGGCGCGTTTGGCAGCCATGGGCTGCGCCATATTCTTGACCCCGCTCAACTGGAGTGGTGGCATACCGCGGTGCAGTACCAGATGTGGCATGCTCTCGGCTTGATTGGCCTGGGTGCAAGCCGTATGGAACGGCTAACCTTGTCCGTCACGCTGCTCACCACAGGCACCTTGATATTTTCCGGAACGCTCTACCTCCTGGCACTGACGGAGCTACACTGGTTGGGCATGATCACCCCAATTGGCGGTTTACTCATGATGGCGGGCTGGTTGTCGGTAGCGTGGAGAGCCTGGCGAGTCTGACCCGGCTGATCATCTCGCAACACGGGCAGAAAGGCGTCCTCAAATCCATTGTGGCAACAAGGTAGAGGCTTGGTGCGCGCGTCAAAATCCAGGAGACATCAGCCGTGGCCACAAAGTGCAAAAGTTGCCATGGAACGCCCGCAGGGACGATAATCAAGGGTGGATTTCAGAGATTCTTCTCTGAAATCGTTCTACCCACATTCACAAGGAGTCCATTATGATAAAACGGCCTTTGATGATATCCGCTTTGGTCAGTGCACTACTGCTTTCTGTCGGTCATTGTCTGGCAGCAGACCAAGCTACGACACAAGAACGCACTCAAACCCAAAAACGAGAGCAAATCTACGGTAGCCAGCTCATGACACCCCAGGAGCGCACCGAGTATCGCAACAGAATCCGTTCAGCAAAAACTGCCCAGGAACGTGAGCAAATCCGTCAGGAACATCATAACCGCATGACTGAGCGGGCACAGGCACGAGGCCTCAAATTACCCGACACGCCGCCAACAAGAGGTGGTGGCATGGGTCCTGGTGGTGGCATGGGTCCTGGCGGCGGCATGGGTCCTGGTGGCGGCATGGGTCCTGGTGGCGGGCCAGGCCGCTAATTTTAGGCAACAGGCGCAAGGGCGCGAACTCCGCGCTCTTGAAATGCTCTGCAACCTTTCGTGCATGGGGATCTGAATGCGACTGTTACTTGTGTGGCTCATCAATGCGATCGCTCTGTTCGCCCTGCCCTACCTGATGTCTTCCATCAAGGTTGATTCGTTCGTCGTTGCGTTGATTGCCGCACTGGTGTTGGGGCTCATCAACACCTTCATCCGGCCACTGCTCATTTTATTCACGCTACCAGCAACACTGCTGACTCTCGGCCTGTTCATTTTTGTGATCAATGGATTGCTGTTCTGGTTTGTTGGATCATTTGTAGACGGGTTCCATGTCGGTGGCTTCTGGTCTGCCGTAGGTGGCGCCGTTCTCTACAGCATTCTTTCGTGGGCACTTTCAGTGATTTTGCTGGGCAACAATGAAAACTAAGAGATTGCTCCATTTCTGCAAGGCCTTTGTCCCGATATCCCTGCTCGTGACCGCAGGCTGTAGCACCGAGTCTGCGAAGGAGAGCGCCTATGATGCCATGCAGAACTATAATCAACTGCAATGCCAGAAAAATCCTACGGCAGATTGTCCGAAGGGAGAGACCTACGATGCTTATCAAAAGCGATTGAAGGAGGTAAGCCCACCCGCTCAATAGAAACCCAGGTTACGGCAAGACACCTTTATTGGCATAAGCCTAGGCAACTATATGCAATGGGCAGTAATGATCGGTGGTTCCCTGCTCCACTTGCAGCGTGCTGTGCTGAAGGAAAAAACGTTTTTCCAGAGTGCTGGCAACCTCGTCCATGAATCCATCACCCGGATAACCTCCAGGCATCACCAAATGGACAGTCATGGCACTTTCAGTCGTACTCAATCCCCAGATGTGCAGATCATGAACGTCGGCAACCCCAGCACACTGGCGCAGATAATTTTCCACCGCAAGCGCATCAATGTGTGCCGGAACGGCGTTCAGTGCAAGGTTTATCGAACCTCGGAGCAAGCCCCAAGTACCTATCAAAATAACTGCCACGATCACAAGGCTGATCCCCGGATCGAGCCAATACCAGCCTGAGAACAGCATGGTTGCCCCGGCAACGACAACCCCCAGAGAGACAAATGCATCGGCTGCCATATGCAAATAGGCCCCGCGAACGTTTAAGTCCCCCTTGCTTCCCCTGACGAAGAGCAGGGCGGAGAGGCCATTGACGACAATGCCAATGCCAGCTACCACCATAACCGTCAACCCGGCAACCACCGGAGGCACGTTTATGCGTTCAATGGCCTCCACTGCGATCGCTCCACATGCCACGAATAGAAGTACGGCATTGGCCATCGCCGCCAGTATTGAGGTATTGCGAAAACCGTAGGTAAATCGTTGACTTGGTGCTTTTCTAGCAAGGATAGATGCGCCCCATGCCAGAACCAGACCCAGGACATCAGATAGGTTATGACCAGCGTCAGCCATGAGCGCTGTCGAGTTGGCAATAAAACCGTAAGTCATCTCAACCACAACGAAGACCGTGTTCAGGGCAATGGCAATGGCAAAGGAGCGACCATGGCCATTCTGGGCATCATGGTGATGGCCATGGGAATGAGGAAATCCAGCGTGATCACGTTGCGAGTGCGCTTCCATCAGGGCATCGTGCTGCAAATTCAATTGAATATCAAGTTCGGGGGCGCGCTGAATGCACGGCTTCATCATGTAGCAGGCTCGGAGCTGTTTTATTGAACTCAGGCGGAGCGCCGTGGCCACTTTGAAAGATTGTCATGCTGCAATGGTGTGCGGCCGGGAACAATGACGGACGAGAGAAGCCCCGCTACAACGATGAATAATCCCCCACTTAATTCGCGCATGCCCGGTACTTCATGAGCCCACCACCAAGCAAAAAGCGTTGCAAAAACCAGTTCCGACATCATGATTACGCTGGCCCGAATGGCGCTCAATCGCTCAAGGCCATATTGCTGTATCGTGACATTGAGTACCAACATCAGCGCAATACCGACGATGATTGCCGCGTTGAACCCCGTGATTTTGTGCATGGGGCGGTAGTCCACAAGCAACATTGCCGCCATCGCCACTAGTGCAGTTCCGAACATCACCACGAATGTCTTATGAGGAATCGAAATTTCAAGATGTCGGCGAATAAGTACGTTGTAAACCGCAAATGAGATGCCCGCGACCAACCCCCACAGATCACCAAAACCAAAACCTGTTACGCCAACACCCCATGGCCACAGTATTAACATCGCCCCCGATAACGACAGCGCCACAACCCCCATTCCCTTTCGATGCAAGGGCTCGTGAAGCAGCCATCTTGCAACAAATATCGTCCACAAGGGCGACAGATAAAGCAGCAATGTCGTTCTCATGACCTCGCCTTCGATCGTACCCATCACATAACTCGTATTGCAAATGCCCCCAAATAGACCGATAGCCAGTGCATGCCTTGTCCAGCGCAACATGAATAATTGACGTCCGAAGTAAATCAGGCAAACCAGGGCCGCAATCAATTGCGTACTCATTACCCCCCAAAGACCAGAAAACCCATTCTCTGCCAGTAGGCGAAAGGGATACCAGCTGCTTCCCCAGAGTGTGGCGCTGATGAGCAGGGCAAAAATGGGAAGCGAACGTCCCGCATCTGAATTTTTCTGAACCGATGATTCTCGTGGCATAAGCATTTATTTCAGGAATGGCTAGAAGTCAGCAACAAACAGGGCGCTGGAATATCGGACCCATCACCTTCATCTTGAAATGGAAGCCGCCTTCCACTATCCCGGGAACAGGATCGTAGGCAGCATTTTCATACGGCTCAAAGGGGGGAACAAGAGGAACTGCCAGAAATAACTTGGGGTAACCCAGAAATTCTGAGTTACCCCAAGCGGGTCTTGCGTATGAAATTACTTCTTGAGTGCAGCGGCCGGGTTCAGGCTGGTGATGCGGCCGCTCTCGGTACCAGCGGTTTCATCAATGATGGCATTGATCAAAGTCGGCTTGCGTGACTTGAGAGCCTCTTCGATGCCCTTGCGCAGTTCGGCTGGGGTTGTGGCATAAACGCCCACACCACCGAATGCTTCCATCAGCTTCTCGTAGCGCGAATCCTTCACGAACACTGTTGGTGCCACGTCAGCACCGCCACCCAGGTTCTTGTCAGTGCCGCGATAGACACCGTTGTTGTTGAGGATCACCACGCATACCGGCAAGTTATAACGGCAGATGGTCTCAACTTCCATGCCACTGAAACCAAAGGCGCTGTCGCCTTCAATGGCGATCACAGGCTCACCGCTCTCAACGGCAGCTGCCACGGCAAAGCCCATACCGATGCCCATCACGCCCCATGTACCCACGTCCAGACGCTTGCGTGGTTTGTACATATCGACGATGGAACGGGTAAAGTCCAGCGCATTGGCACCTTCGTTGACTAGCATGGCATCCGGATTGGCCTTGACGATGTCACGCACCACATTAAGCGCGCTGTGGAAGTTCATCGGCTTCGGATCCTTGGCGAGGGTCTCTGCCATCTTCGCCACGTTCTTGTTCTTGCGTTCAGCCACGGCGCTCAGCCACTCAACCGGAGGCTTGGCCCAGCTGTTGCCAATACCAGCCAGCAGTGCAGCAACACAGGAGCCGATGTCGCCGACGACAGGCGCGTCAATGCGCACGTTGCTGTCCATTTCGGTGGCAGCTATGTCGATCTGAATGAACTTCTGACCGCCCCAGTCCTTGTGGCTCTTGCCACCCCAAGTCTTGCCCTTGCCATGCGAGAGCAGCCAGTTCAGACGTGCACCAATCAGTAACACCACGTCTGCTTCCGGCAATACGTAAGAACGGGCTGCAGAGGCCGATTGCTCGTGCGTGTCGGGCAAAATACCCTTGGCCATGGACATAGGCAGATAGGGAATGCCGGTCTTCTCGACGAGGGTACGGATGTCCGCATCAGCCTGAGCGTAGGCGGCACCCTTGCCCAACAGAATCAGAGGCTTCTTGGCACCTTTGAGCAAATCGAGTGCGCGTTTGATCGCATCCGGTGCGGGGATCTGGCGCGGGGCTGGATCAACCACTTTGATCAGCGTGCTCTTGCCCACTTCGGCGTCCATGGTCTGCGCAAACAGCTTGGCCGGCAGGTCCAGGTAAACGCCTCCAGGGCGGCCCGAGACGGCGGCCCGAATGGCTCGTGCGATGCCTACGCCGATGTCTTCAGCGTTCAGCACGCGAAAGGCAGCCTTACACAGGGGCTTGGCAATGGCCAACTGATCCATCTCTTCGTAATCACCCTGCTGCAAGTCAACAATTTCGCGCTCGGATGAACCGGAGATCAGGATCATCGGAAAACAATTGGTGGTGGCGTTGGCCAGAGCGGTCAGCCCATTGAGGAAACCGGGCGCCGACACAGTAACGCAGATACCGGGCTTGCCGGTCATGAAGCCGGCAATGGCTGCTGCGTTACCGGCATTCTGTTCATGGCGGAAGGAAATGACGCGCAGACCTTCGCCTTGAGCCATGCGGGTGAAGTCGGTGACCGGAATGCCCGGAAGGCCGTAGATGGTGTTGATGCCATTGAGTTTCAGGGCATCGAGGATTAGATGGAAACCATCGGTCTGCACTTGCGATTCAGCGTTGTTGGTCATGGTGAGATTTCTCTTCAGTTTGAAGCAGAGTAAAATAACAAAATTAGGTAGCGTGACCAGAGGGTGACAGCCTGCACAGGACAATTTCGCAGAGCTTTTGCCCCACACTCAAAACCCCGAGGCACGTTACTGACAGCGACGGAGTATTACAGGAAACATGCCCTTGCACCATTGACCGCGGTCAAGACTTCGGAACAATTCCGAAAGGCCATTGATCCTGGTCAATTTTCATAAAAATTTCGAAAGGTCTTTGCCTGTGAATGGCGCGACAGGTTACCGTACAGGGTGATTCGTGAATTTTTACTTGCAGTGGCCAGCATGGACTTGCACGCGATCCATTCGCCGTAATATCGACACACGCATCGGCCCATGTAGCCTGATCTGCAATCGCTTTTCCTTGCAGTTTTAATGGGGATAAGTCATGAGTAAACCACTGTCGGCCCTCCTGGGCATTCTGGCTTGCCTACTTTGTTTTTCGGCAGCCAGGGCAGCACCTGGGGTGACGGTTTCAAACCGGGACATCGGCGGTGTCGTTAAAAGCCCCAAAGGCCCAGAAGCCGGGGTTTGGGTCATCGCCGAAACCAGGGACCTGCCCACCCGGTTTGCCAAGATCGTGGTTACAGACGAACAGGGCAGATTCCTGATCCCGGGATTACCCAAGGCACACTATCAGGTCTGGGTCAGAGGATATGGACTGGTGGATTCTCCCAGGGTGGCTGCTACGCCAGGACAGATTCTGACGCTCGGTGCCGTCCTGGCCCCTGACAAGAGGGCCGCGGCTGCCTACTATCCTGGCGTCTACTGGTACTCAATGCTGGAGATTCCGAAGTCGAACGAGTTCCCAGGCACTGGAGAGCAAGGCAACGGCATACCATCCACCATGAAATCCCAGTATTACTGGGTGGACACCCTCAAAAACGGCTGCCAGTCCTGCCACGCCCTGGGATCACGCGGTGTGCGCGAAATTCCAGAATTTTTCATGGACATGGCCCACGGCAATTCCTTTGCCGCCTGGGCCTACCGCACCCAGGCGGGTCAGGCCATGGGGTACATGGCCACTGTGTTGGCGCGACTTGGCCCCGAGAAGGGTCTGGAACTCTTTTCGCAATGGACCGATCGCATCGCCCGGGGTGCGGTACCTTCAGAAGAACCTCCTCGCCCTCAAGGCATCGAGCGCAACGCGGTCTACACCCTGTGGGACTGGTCTTCTCCCAAGCATTACCTGCATGATGCCATTTCCACCGACAAGCGCCAACCGACGGTCAATGCCAACGGCCTGATTTGGGGTGCTCCTGAAGAAAGCACTGATCTCGTCCCCATCCTCGATCCGGTGCACCATGAGGCCTCCGAAATCCGCATGCCCTACAAGGACCCGACCACCCCCTCCCAGCTTGAGGTTGGCAAGGGCACATCGGCCTATTGGGGGGATGACTTGATCTGGGACGGGCACACCAGCATCCACAATCTTATCCTTGATGAACGCGGCAGGATATGGTTTGCATCGCGTATTCGCCCTGCGCCCAATCCTGCCTTCTGCAAGCAGGGGTCACCGCATCCTTCTGCCCAAGTCCTGCCTTTGGACGAATCCCTGCGCCAGCTCAGCATGTACGACCCCGAGAGGAAAATATGGCACTTGATCGACACCTGCTTTAGCACCCATCACCTCTACTTTGCCCACGACCACGACGATACCTTATGGACTAGTGCGGGACCGCCGACAAGCGGCGTGGTGGGCTGGTTCAATACCCGACGTTACCTCGAGACCGGAAATGAACAGGATGCACAAGGATGGACACCACTCATCATAGACACCAACGGAAACGGCCGGCGCGATGACTATGTGGAGGCCGACCAGCCTACCAACCCGAAGAAGGACAAGCGCGTGATGGCAGCATTCTATGGTGTTCAGCCCAGTCCGGTAGATGATACGGTATGGGGGCAGTCCATGGATGTGGGGTTCTCACGCCAGGACCAGCCAGGCTATCTGATCAGGCTGAATCCGGGCAGCGACCCCGCCCGCACTGCACTGGCAGAGATCTACCAACCACCAGAAGGCAGCTTTGGCCCACGAGGGTTGGATATCGATTCCAAAGGGGTCGTTTGGACCGTTCTTTCAAGCGGGCAGATGGCGAGCTTTGACCGCAGCAAATGCGAGGGCCCCCTCAGTGGCCCCACCACAGACGAAGGCAAGCAGTGTCCGGAAGGCTGGAGCCTCTACCGGTTCCCGGGCCCCCAGTTTACAGGCCTCGACCCCAAAGGGAGTGCAGAGCATGCCTATTACATCTGGGTAGATCGCTTCAACACGCTTGGCCTGGGCGAAGACGTGCCGATCGCCTCCGCCAACGGTGGCGAATCGTTGCTTGCATTGGTCAACGGCCATTTTGTGAATCTCCATGTACCCTACCCCATGCCATTTTTCACCAAGAATGTGGATGGACGCATCGACGACCCAGCCGCAGGATGGAAGGGGCGTGGGCTATGGACTACTTCTGGAACGCGGGCAAACTTTCACGGCGAAGCCGGAAAGGAAGCGTCGCCAATGGTTTTCAAGGTGCAGATTCGCCCCAGCCCTCTGGCCAATTAGGGCGATTTCAGGCCTGCAACCGTGGTATTTCCACAGTTGGTCGGCACGGCCCAACGCTAAACAATTCGATATCATCCGGGAATCGATGCGCAATCAAAAAAGTCGGGATTATTAGGTGTCCTTCACCTTCAACGAGGATGCCTATCATGGCACTCGAAAAAACCTCAACCCCACACCATGCGCGTTTGAGAAGGCAGTGCTATCGCTCTGTGTTTCCTGCAAATTGGCAGAAAATCATCTACTGGCAGAACGCGAAACCATCAATTGCCATGATGCCAAAGCACAGGAAACCTGCGTCAGGTTACGCGATGTACTGCGCACCAACTCCGCCTTCGTTTTGAAAATTACCACCAACATGGATGCCCCCCTGCCCCATAACAAGGACATGAGGGTCCAGTGCGGAGGGCTGAAGGGTCTTCAAAAAGTGGTGAACGGAAGTGAAGAGGTTACCAACGTCAGAAAGCTGGTTACTGACGTGCTAGCCCGATACGTCAACCTTGAGTCGCTACCCTATGCACTCATCGTCCAGAGCATCTCAAATTTCAGCATCAGAAAACGCAGTTAGCAATCAAGCCAGCACCAGCATACCCCCAGGTTCAGCCCACGAGGCTTGGTGGCTACTTCCTGGGTGCACCTTTCCAGTGGAACAAGACATCTGCCCCATTCTTGCCTTTGATCGTAACCATGTGCACTTCTGTGACGCCTCGGTACGAAGCAATGATTCGGTATTTTCCATCGGGTAACATGATATTGGTCATGGGACCTGCAGCGGGCAACATGAAGACGGGGCCATGTTCGTCTTCAATCAGAAGCTTCACATCAGCAACGAATTCATTGTCCATTCGTTCTGCAAAAATGAGGCGCAAGCTGAAATCCTTGCCCATTCTGCGCATGTAGGACTGCTCATCCGAACCGATGCCGCCGTTCATATATAGCGCGGGGCGTATGGTCTCAAAAAGAATAATTTCATCTTCCTGGGCATATGCTGCCGTTGCAACGCACCCTAGAATGGCAACGCCGACGAAGAACGGAGCAAAAAGCTTTTTCAGTTCCATGATGACCTCCTGTTGAAAGGCATCAATCTAGCGGAATCCGGGGTGATTTTCTGTTTCAGCTTGTTTCACGCGACGATGCATGCCATACACGCCTTGCTGACAAAATTTGTTAAAAAATGTATAAGGAGCAGCTGCGCGGACGCAAGCCCATTCATTTCGCTGCAGATTAGGCACAAAGTCACCTATCAATCTTTAACGCTGGAATGAAAATGAAAAAAATTGTCGCTGTCACGGTTTTATGTATTACTGCCCTGCCTGCTCTCGCACATGACGGGGAACATGCCGCAACGGAGTTGGAAAACTATTTCGGCATATCAGCAAGCAAACTGACTTCTGGTGCTTCCAGCACAGGGGCGGCCGTGACGCTTGGTCATCGGTATGACGAGTATTTCGCAGCTGAAATTGCGTATGAAGACACGGGCGCCATTAACGCGACCGGTGAGCGCACCACGGCCTACTCGGCAGCAGGGGTTGGGTATCTCCCCTTGGTTGAAGGCCTTGAAGCCTATGGCCGGCTTGGCTACGCAACTGCCAACACCAAAGATACGAGTGGCATCAAGGCCAACCACGGCGGCATGACCTACGGCGCCGGCTTTGAACACAAATTGAATGAAAAATATTCTGTTGCCTTGGGCTGGGATCGGCTACACATTGGCGACAACGTCGCCATACCGCGTGCCAATGAAGACTCATATGCACTGACCGTGCTTCGCAAATTCTGAGTCATTCGTCTTGTCAGGATCGGCGGCCAGGGCTGCTGATCCTGCTCATCAGAAGCCCGGCCCGCTAAACAGATAAACCGTCAGGGCAAGGCCCAGTCCGGTGACGACAAAATTCACTACAACGCCCATGGTCACGGCATAGCCCTCTGGAATTTCAACGGGCTTCAATGTCTTGAGCACCTTTCGGTACTGAATGATCGCCGAAGCGGATGAGAGCGCGCCCAGCAGGATGAAAGCGATTCCGATCCAGTAGGAAACGCCTTGCTGAAGCGGGTCGGCACGCTGAGGCATCAACAATCGCAGAAACAAACCAAACCGTTCGATCACAAAGCCAAATGCCATCAGGGTTAGACTGGTGCGATTCCATGCAAGCAGGGTTCGTTCTGCAGCGAAAAATACCCTCGGGTCGTTCAAGTCAGACATTGGCGGCATCTCTCTTAAAAATTTGATTGAAATAAAGGCTGATTATGCATTCCCTTTGAGTTCCAATGAAAGCTGGGATGAGATCACCACGCTGACGCGGTAGAATCGAAGCGTCGCCACCATTCGCTGAGCGCAAAATCATGAGCACATCCTCCACTGAAGCACGCAAGCCATATCGATCTGTCGAAAAACTCGTCATGGGCGTTCAGACGTCCGATGGCGCGGGAGTTCGTCTCACTCGCGTCCTGACCCAGAACCTGCAGCGCCGACTGGATCCGTTTTTGATGCTGGACGCCTTTCGTAACGAGAACCCGGACGACTACATCGGAGGGTTTCCCGACCACCCCCATCGGGGATTTGAAACCGTGACCTACATGATTGCAGGGCGGATGCGTCACCACGATAGCGCAGGTAACGAAGGGCTACTGGGCCCGGGGGGTGCGCAATGGATGACCGCAGGTAGCGGGTTGATTCATTCCGAACTGCCGGAACAGGAAGCAGGACTGATGGAAGGGTTTCAGTTGTGGGTCAATCTGCCCGCCAAAAACAAAATGACCCAACCCCGTTATCGAGATATTCCCACTGACGCAATTCCGGAATTCACTACTGAACATGGAGTGAGGGTACGCGTTATTGCCGGTGCCAGTCATGGCACCTCTGGTGCGGTCCAGCGACCGGACACACAGCCCCTGTTCCTTGACGTGCATATACCCGCTGGCCATCGGTTCGAGCAGGCCATTGCCCCCAGTCACAATGCGTTTACCTACACTTACCGCGGCAGCGTCAGCATCTCGGGCACGAACGTACCGGACCGGCACATGGCCATTCTTGCCAATGATGGTGCAGCTTCGATTTGTATCGAGGCGGTCGAAAACGCACGACTGATCATCGTGGCAGGACAACCCCTCAATGAGCCCATTGCCCAGTACGGCCCCTTCGTCATGAATACGGCAGAAGAAATTCAGCAGACGCTACACGACTTCAGGGCTGGCGCGTTTGAAAAATCAACAGTGCAGCTGCTTTAAAGAAAGTTGATGTACGCAAGCGTACAATCTCACCTGGTCCAATCAAGAAAAGCGCTTCCCACATGCAAACAGAAGTCAAAGGCAAGATCGCATACGCCGTGATCGCAGCCGTGCAGTTGCCCAACGTGAACGACATCGAGTTTGAGGCGTCTTTGGCCGAATTGCGCGACTTGGCAAAAACCCTGGGATACAAGGTTGTGCACACCTTTACGCAAAAGCGCGCCGCCTATGAGACGTCGGCATATCTGGGGCCGGGCAAGCGAGCGGAGATACGCGACTTCATCATCGAATCCGAGGCACCTGACTTCGGCAACGGCCCCATTGAAATGGCATTCGTGGATCATGAAATTTCTCCATCCCAGGCACGCAACCTCGAAAACGACATTGGTTGCGATGTGATGGACCGTACCATGGTCATTCTCGGCATATTCCATCGCAACGCGCGTTCTCGCGCTGCAAAGGCACAGGTGGAAATTGCCCGGCTGGGTTACATGGCTCCCCGCCTGCGCGAAATGGCCAAGCTTGCCGGACCGCAAGGACGGCAGCGCAGCGGCACCGGCGGCCGCGGTTCAGGCGAATCGCATACCGAACTGGACAAACGAAAAATTCGTGACCGCATCGCCGAATTGCAGCAGGAAATTACCGCAATGGACGTGGAGCGCAAGACGCAGCGCTCGCGGCGACAGGAACGCCAAGGGCTGGCTAGCGTGGCGCTGGTGGGCTACACGAATGCTGGAAAATCCACCCTGATGCGCGCACTGACCGGCAGCGAGGTATTGGTGGAAAACAAGCTCTTCGCCACGCTCGACACCACCGTACGCGCGCTTCATCCTGAGACCGTGCCTCACGTGCTGGTCAGCGACACAGTGGGCTTCATCAAGAACCTGCCTCATGGACTGGTTGCCTCGTTCAAGTCAACGCTCGAGGAGGCCCTTGATGCTTCGCTGCTGCTTCACGTCATCGATGCCAGCGACCCAGGGTTTGAACGCCAGCTCGAAGTCACCGACAAGGTACTCGCCGAGATCGGCGCGCAGGCCGTACCCCGCATTCGAGTATTCAACAAGATAGATCAGGTAGGCGAGGCCGCGGCGCAAGCTGAAAGCAAAGCCAGGCTGCGCGCACAGTACCCGGATTGCGTCGTCATGAGCGCGCGCCACAGTGGCGATGTGGCCATGCTGCATAAGGCCATTGTCGCATTTTTCCAGAAGGACCTCATGGAAACCGAGTTTTTCCTTCCCTGGTCTGCTCAGAAAATGCGCAGTGAAATTTTTTCGGGCTGCGAGGTGCTGGAAGAGCGCGCAGACGCTGAAGGAGCGTTCCTGCGCGTGCGCGGAACGCGAGCAGTGCTGGAAGTCTTGGCTTCCAGACTTGCTGTAAACACCACTGCATAGTGACACGATACCATTGGCGGAGAGGGCGTCCCCCATTATTGATCTTCCATGATACTTTCTGTTCCCATTTGATGACCATATAAACCTAGTATTTACGCCATTCTCTGCCAATCTATTGTTTTTCTACATATCAGGGCATATCATCTAGTTGTAAGTTTTTTGTTGGTCTGGATGTTGGTCTGATCTGAGGGAATGCAAAATGCCGAAAATTGCCAAGGAACTGGGGCCGCTTGCAGTGT
>DAIBBI010000018.1:0-17397 GCA_027442615.1 Ferrovaceae bacterium
AGGACGATGATCAGGGGCTGCCTGATGATGGCTTCGCCCTGGAATGCGAAAAGCAGCACCAGGGTAGCCAGCAGGGCCACCACGGACCATGAACCAGCCCTCCGCATGGCGGCATCCAATCCCCTCTGCCCCCTGCTGGTCATCAGGTATTTTCGCCACGCCTGTGCAAGTATCACAGGCACCACGATGTACAGCACCACCGAGGCAAACAGCGTTGCCCAAGGCACGGTGATGGCCGACAACCCCAGGAGCATGCCCACCAGCGGGGCAAAAGCAAATATCATGATGGTGTCGTTAAGGGCAACCTGGGACAGGGTGAACAGTGGATCACCTTGCGTCAGACGGCTCCATACGAACACCATGGCCGTGCACGGTGCTGCCGCCAGCAGAATCAGCCCCGCGATGTAACTGTCGATCTCGCCCGCCGGCAGCAACGGCGCAAACCAGTGCCTGATGAACAGCCATCCCAGGAACGCCATGGAAAACGGCTTGACCAGCCAGTTGACGAACAGGGTCACGCCAATGCCGCGCACATGCTGGCGCACTTCATGCAGGGCCGAAAAGTCCACCTTCACCAGCATCGGGATGATCATCACCCAGATCAGCAGACCCACGGGCAGGTTGACCTGGGCAATCTCCATCCTGCCGACGATCTGGAAGAGTTCCGGAAAAAACTGGCCCAGGGCGATCCCCGCGACGATGCAAAGAAATACCCAGAGCGACAGGTATCGCTCGAAGACGCTCATTGCCGTTCTCCCTGACTAGATTCTGGCCCATCGTTTAGCGCATGAAGCCGGGTCTGGAGCGACAGGCGGTCAAGTTTGTTGAACGGCAGATTCAGGAACAACCGGATGCGATTGGCAATCTGGAACTCCGCCAGGGTAAAGGCTCTCAACCGCTGTTCCTGGTCTCCGGTCGCAGCCGCGGGATCGGCAAAGTTCCAGTGCGCCGTCACCGGCTGCCCGGGCCACGCCGGGCAAACCTCACCAGCCGCCTGATCGCAGACCGTAAAGATGAAGTCCATGGCCAACGCATCGGGCGATGCAAACTCTGCCCAGCTCTTGCTGCGTAACCCCCCCACGTCGTAACCCTGATGGCTGAGCACCTCCATTGTCATCGGGTGTACCACGCCAAGCGGATGGCTTCCGGCGCTATATGCTCTGAAATGGCCTCTTCCCAGGTCGTTCATGATGGCTTCCGCCATGAGGCTCCGCGCGGAATTGCCGGTGCAGATAAACAGTACGTTGTAGATTTTATTGTCCATGATGCGAAATCGCTATTGCTCGTTTACAGAATTTCCAATCCTGACCAGCTCCGCCTGCAAGCGCTTGGGATCGCGCGCCAGCGTTTGGATCGGCAACGCCAGCAACGCCTCGATGCGCCCGCGCAGGATGCGATAGGCTGTCATGAAGGCCGCGTCGATTGCCTCTTCCGTGCCGCTGGCGTGCGCCGGGTCTTCCACGCCCCAATGGGCGCGTATTGCGGGTCCCAGGTAGGCGGGGCAAGCCTCGCCCGCAGCACTGGCGCACACCGTGATGACGATGTCGGGGATCTGCGGTAAATGGTCCCAGGACTTGCTGTGGGTGCCTTCCGTGGGAATCCCTTCACGGGCCAGTAGCGCCAGCGACCGCGGATGTACCTGGCCGGTTGGATGGCTGCCCGCGCTCATGGCCCGCCATCCCGAGCGTGCCAGATGGTTGAAGGTGGCTTCAGCAAGAATGGATCGGCAGGAATTGCCGGTGCAAAGAAACAGGATGTTCAATTGGGGTCAGACCTCGGTATTCGCGATATTGGGGTCTGTCCCCTGCCCACGCCACACCGTTCGGGATTCCCCGAGCAGCATTCCTCGGTCAGGTAAGCCACAAGCTCGAGCATCAGCGGGATGTTGGCCCGGTAGCGCTGAAAGCGGCCTTCCTGCGTGACCGTGATCAGTTGGGTTTGCGTCAGCGCCTTCAGATGAAAAGAGAGGTTGGCAGGTGGCACTTCCAGCGCCGCACCAATTTCGCCCGCCACCATGCCTTCAGGCCCCTGCTTGACGAGCAGGCGGAACACGTTGAGCCGCACGCCTGAGGCCAGGGAATTGAAAAGTAGGGTGGCAGTGGGATGATACATATTTTGATTATACAACAAATATTTAAATAACGGAGGTTAAAAAAAAGGGGGGGGACAGACCTCACTTGTGAGGTCTGTCCCCCTTCTTCAATTCACCCGGATTTCGATCTTGCGCGGCTGGGCGTGGGCGGCCTTGGGAATCCGCAATTTCAGAACCCCCTGATTGAAATCGGCCGTCACTTGCTCGCCGTCCAGTTCCTTGGACAGGGTAAACACACGCCGAAATCGCGACACGCCTTGCAGTGCTTCCAGGGCCATGTCGCCTTCAATGGTGAGGGTATTGTCCTCCACCTGAAGCGACAACTTGTCCTTGGGCACGCCCGGAAGGTCGGCAAAGAGCGTGATACCCGAGGCGTCTTCGATCACGTCCACCGGAGGGGTGAGCACTTCCTCCTTTTGGCGGGCTTCTGTGGCCTGGGTCACTGTGGTCTGTTCAGTCATCTCCGTTTCTCCTTACTGAATGCTGATGCGGCGCGGCTGCGCAGCTTCGCGGCGCTGAATGCTGATATGCAGCACGCCATCACGATAGTGCGCGTCCACTGCATCCGGGTTGATGTCGTCCGGCAAGGCAATGACGCGACGGAAGCGGCCCACGAATCGCTCATCAATATGCACGGTGGCCTTGTCTTCCCGGGCCGGCAGCACGCTTTTGCGCTCGCCGGCAATGGTCAACACACCCTTTTCCAGCTGGATTTCAATGCCTGTGGGATCCATTCCGGGGATAAAGGCCTGAATCTCCACCAACTTTGGGGTGGTGTTCACATTCAAACCAGGAAAGCCTCCGCGCGCGAGACCGCGAATGCTGGGTGAAAATTCATAGGCCTGCTGCATGTCCCGCTGCAGGCGGTCCAACTCCGCGAAAACATCGCGGGGAAACAAGGTTCGGTAAATCATCAGATCCTCCTTCGGGTTGTTACAGGTTACAGGTGCCATGCTTCATGGCCTCCCATGCGTGCTATTTGAGGGCAGCCCCGCTTTAGTTCAAGATCTTGATATTTCCCACCTCATCCCCATGTGGTTCTCATGAAATTCAGGGATTATTACGACACTTTGGGCGTGGCGCGTGATGCCTCCGTCGAGGACATCAAAAAAGCCTTCCGCCAGAAGGCGCGCAAGTATCACCCCGACGTTTCCAAGGAAGCGGATGCCGAAGCGCGCATGAAGGAGGTCAACGAGGCCTATGCCGTGCTGTCGGATACTGAAAAGCGGGCGGCCTACGACCAGGTAGGGCACGGCTATCAGTCAGGGCAAGACTTCAGGCCGCCACCCGACTGGGACGCCGGCTTCGAGTTTTCAGGTCGGGGGGGCGCACCCCACGGCACGGGCGACTTCAGCGACTTCTTTTCCGAACTGTTTGGCCGCATGGGCGGAGCTTCGGGCGGCTTCGGGGGACAGGGGCGGCGTTTTGAAGCGCGCGGCGAGGACCACCATGCCAAGGTCATGCTGGACCTGGAGGATGCCTTTACCGGGGCCACACACCAGATCTCCCTGCGCTCCCCCAGGCAGGACGAACATGGCCGCGTGTTCACGGTAACACGCACGCTCAACGTAAAAATACCCAAGGGACTGCGCGCCGGGCAAACCATCCGTCTGGCCGGACAAGGCTCGCCGGGAACCGGCGGGTACCCTGCAGGCGATTTGCTGCTGGAAGTACATTTCAAACCCCACGCGCGGCTGCGCGCGGAAGGGCCCGATCTTTACATGACCCTGCCGGTCACGCCATGGGAGGCCGCGTTGGGTGCGAGCATTCCCGTTGCCCTACCGCTGGGCACGATCAAGGTCAAGATTCCTGCGGGCACCCAAAACGGAAACCAGTTGCGGGTTCGCGGCAAGGGGCTGCCGGGAAACCCGGCGGGCGACCTGCTGCTTGAAATGGAAGTGGTACTGCCCGCTGCCGACACGCCCAAGGCCCGTGCTCTGTACGAAACCATGGCGCGCGAGATGCCGTTCAACCCGCGCGACTGACAGAAGGGGCTGGAGGGGAGGGACGCAAAAGGAACTGCAAAAAGGGACAGGGGACAGACCTCGAAATGAGGTCTGTCCCCTGTCCCTTTGTCCCCTGTCCCTTTTTCGTCCCTCCCCTGCCTCACTCGCCCATCAAGCCATGGGGATCAAACCCCACGCGCAGGGCGCCCCAGTGCCGGCCACGGATATGGATCGGCATGGACAGATCATTGAGTACTTCGCCGGTGTCGCGCATGTAGGTTTGCAGCAGGAAGGGCTGGGTGTTGCGCGCCGCGCGCAGACCTGTGACGTCGTTGAAAATGCGCTTGTCCCTGCTTGCCAGAACGTCCGCTGCAGCATTACCTGTCATGGGTCGGGAGAACTTGCTGTTATGGGTGGGACCATAACCGTTCACATCCACGCATAGCGCAAAGGCGCCGCCTTGCGTTTCCTCCACCAGTCGGTCATAGAGCGGCTGCATCTGGCGGGCGAACTCGTCATCGTAGGCGGTCTTGTATTTTTGCGGCGTCGTGTTGGGAATCGGGCGGTACTGCTGATCGAAAATCTGGAGGCCGCGGTCAGCCATGGCTTCGATGGCTCGGGCAATCTGGTCCCGGTATTCGCGCACTTTGCCCATGTTGAAGTCGAAGTTTCCCTTGCCGATACGAAAGCGCGACACCAGCTCCTGCACCTGTTCTGTGGATTGATTCAGGCGTTCGGAGGAATCTCTGGAGTCCTTCATGCGCTGGCTGATTTCGCTCGCCATCGTCTGGATCTGCGTCACGTTGTCGTGCGTCAGTTCATTGGAGGTGGACAGTTCGTCCATCGCCGCCGCGATCACGCTCAACTGGTCGCCTGTGGATTCAAAATCGCCCACCATCTCGCTAAAGCGTTCGGATGAACGCCGCACCACCGCCTTGGCTTCCGCCGTGGCCTCGTTGATGGCCTCGGTTTCGCTGATGGTTTCCTTGACGAGGCTGATCATGCCATTGATGTTACTGGAAATCTCTTCCGTCGCACCTTTCACGCGCTCGGCCAGGCGACGCACTTCATCGGCCACCACCGCAAACCCCCTGCCCGACTCGCCCGCGCGAGCCGCCTCGATGGCGGCATTGAGTGCCAGCAGATTGGTTTGATCCGACACGTTTTCAATCAACTTGACGATGTCGCGAATGCCTTCCGAGCTACGGCTTAATCCTTCCACCGTGGTGACGAAATGGGAGAGCTTAAGGCCAATGCCGTCAATCTGGGTCGCAGCGTGCGCCATCTCCGACAACGAAGAACGGGCTTTGTCCAGATTGGCCGAAGTGGAAGCGGAAATCTGCTGCGTATTGCTGCTGACGTCCTTGATGGCTTGCGTTGCTTCATGGCTGGCATTGAATACTGCCTGGGTGAGCGTATCCTGGCGCTCGGTGCTGGTGACCGCGTCGCGGATGATTTTGGACACCCGTGCCGAGTCCGAAGCAATGTTGACGCCGAGCTTGCGCACGCTGTCGATAATCTCCCGCAGTTTGGAAAGAAATCCGTTGTAGCTTTGCGACAGCAGCCGGATTTCGTCATAGGTCATGAGGGGCAGATCGCGCGTCAGGTCCCCTTCCCCCTTGCCCATTTCCTGCAGCAATGTGGCCACCGTCCGGATGGGCCGGACGATGAGGTAGCGCAAATACCACACCATGAATGCGGTAAACAGGAAAATCCCCACCGTCAGGATGATCATGAGTTGCAGGGTGTCCCCCATCGCGCCCATGACCCGGGTCGTGGTGGGCACCCCCACCCCCGCGCCCTCCAGGATGGATTGCACGGTGTTGCGCTCGTCGATGACCAGCCACAAGCAAGCCAGTTGTGCGATGAACACAAAGAAAAAGCTGGAGAGCTTTCGCGTGAGCGTATTCCAAAGCGACTTTTCGGCGCCTTCGTAGAGGGTGTAGAGAAAGGGGACAGACCTCATAAACGGGGGATCACCAAAGGGGACAGACCTCATTTCGTTCGAAATGAGGTCTGTCCCCTGATGTGCCTGATGTGCGGCCTTTTCAACAGTCGTCATTACAAGCCTCTTCAAATGAGCTGATTTTTCCGTGTCTTCCCTGCTATATCGGCAGTCAGGGGCAAAACCGTAGCGCTGGACCCGGTCCAGGGAAACGGCAAACCCTGTGGTCGGCTGCCAGGCGCGCCCCTAGCGCTCCCAGCTCACCCGCAGCAGGTTTTCCTCGGGGTGAAAATGGATTTCAAGGGTGCCTTGGTAGGCATGACGCAACGCCTCGCCCAGGCCGCGAGCCAGATGGATGTCCGTGGTGGTCACGAGTACGCCATCCTCCAGGCTTTCGATGCCCATGATGCGCTGCAGGGGATGTTCCGCCTTCTCGCGGGTTTCATGATGCTGCACCAGGCGAAGCAACTCGTCCCGATGCGCGGCAAAAAAGGCGCCCTTGATGAAAACAAATCCGGCTGGATACTGGTCCTGCATGCGGTGGCAGGCCGGACAGGTATGCTGATGCGCGTTTTCGGGTGCCGGAAGCCATTGCCAGCGCCCTTCGTGGTACACCGCACCGCACCCCGGACAAACGGTAGGCTCGGGCAATTTGCCCCGCATCTTGTAGGAGTCATGAATCAGCTCCAGCAACACGCGATCATGACGGAAGGGTTGGAAGCCGGGGGGAATTTTCATTGAGGCCATGCTGAACTCCTGGGATCAGAGGATCGGATAGAAAAATCATGAGGGCTGGACATCGCGCACGCCCATATTGGGGAACATCCAGGAGAGCACCAGCGGCTTCTTTCTGGAGGTGGCCGCACTCTTGCCGCGAGGCACGCCCACGACAATCGGAGCAATGGCCTTGAATTCAGAGGGAATTCCGAGAGCCGCCTTGACCGTCGACGTGTTCAGCGCCGACAGCGACGACCCTACCACGCAACTGCCCAGCCCCATGGCGCAGGCGGCCAGCATCAGGTTTTCTTCGGCGAGCCAGCAATCGGCTTCCACGAAGGACCCCGACATCTTGGTGCCGATGATGATGAGCGTCCCGGCATCGTGGAAAATGTTGAAATCGGGATGATTGAACGAACTGACCACCCGCGGCGCCGGGGGCTCGGCATGCAGCAACCGCTCGATGAACAACGGCTTGGCGTCATCCGACAGTCGCTTGAGTGCGGATTTGTCCTGCACCACCACAAAAGCCCAGGGCTCTTCGTGCATAGCCGTAGGCGCACGCACCGCAGCCTCCAGCAAGGTTTGGATGGTGGTGATATCCAGCATCCTGGGCTCATAGGTTCGCACGGAACGCCGCGCCAGAATGGCCTGGAAGACGCTAAGCTCACGATTCTTTTTATCCGCCTCGGCCATGTCCGCCCCCCGTCAGCATCATCACCCTTGGACAATAACACCAACCTTCCTTGCAGAAAGTCCGTACGAACACCTAGCTGCCTGATTGGGGCCCGGCTGCGGATTCGGCGAGGCGGGCCAGTGCCAGCAGGCTTGCGGCGCCCGTTTTGTGCATGACGCGAGCGCGATGAATCTCCACGGTGCGGTGGCTGATGTTGAGGCGCAGCGCAATTTCCTTGTTGGTCAGCCCCATCACCGCCAAGGCCATGACCTCCTGTTCACGGGTTGTGAGGGTGGACAGACGCGCCAGCAATTCACGCTGGACCTCGGAGTGCTCCTGACGCTCCACGCTCTGGCTCATGGCCTCGCGGACCCGCTCAAGCAGCAGGTTGCCATCGACCGGTTTGGTGAGAAAATCCACCGCTCCCGCCTTGATGGCCTGCACCGACTGGGTGATGCTGCCGTAGGCCGTCAGAAAAATGACGGGGAGAAGGATGCCACGGCGAAGCAGTTCACGATGCAGTGCCGGCCCCTCCATCTCGGGCATTTTGACGTCCAAGATGATGCAGCCCTGTGATTCGGTGTTGCAAACCGCAAGAAACGCCCGTGCGCTGGCAAACCCCTGTACTGCAAAGCCCGCGGTCTCGATCAACAAGGCCAGCGCATCCCGAACCGCGTCGTCGTCATCCACCACATACACTTTGGCGGGCGCGTTCATGAGGCAAGGGGCAGCGTGAGGTGGAAACGCGCTCCGGGACTCTCGCGCAACTCCGCCCAGAGTTCTCCACCATGGGCTTCCATCAACGAACGGCTGATGGCCAACCCCATGCCGATGCCGCTTCTTTTGGTGGTGAAGAAGGGATCAAAAAGCCGTTTCTGGGCTTCGGCACCAATCCCCGGCCCGTTGTCCTCGATCGTCACTTCCACCAGGCGCTTTTCCTTCAGCGTGCTGGCAGTCACGGTCAACGCGGGCTCATTGCCCCCGGTTTCCAGTACGGCCTCGATGCCATTGTGCAGCAGGTTGAGCAGCACCTTGTGGATGTGCATCCGGTTGGCGACCACCTTGGGCAACCCCTGCTCCAGCCGCAGGATTGCGCTGACAGGAACGTCGTGCTCCTGCCGGGCAGCGTTCAGCACTTCCTCAATTTCATGGCCCAGGTCGAAGACCTCCGAGGGAGCGTCGTTCATGTTCAGGAAATCAAGCATTTCGCGAATCGATTGCCCGGCGCGCTGTGCCTGGCGTTCACTGCCTTCCATGGCTTGCCGCATTTTTTCCGGGTCGGCGTTGCCCTTCTCCAGCATCAACAAGGCCGACTTGCTGTACGAGGCAATGGCCAGAAGCGGCTGGTTGAGTTCATGGGCGATGGCTGCCACGGTCTGGGCGGCGATGTGGTGCTTGTGTAGCGCATCCATTTCCCGGCGCTTTCCCTGGATATCCCGCTCCAGGTTTTTGCGCACGGTAATGTCATGCACGGTGGCCAGCGTGTAGGTCTGACCGTCCGATTTCAGCGGGCTGAGGCTGATTTCCACCGGAATTTCGTTCCCTCCCTGCGTCGTCGCCAGCAGCGCCAGCCCGCCGCCCGCCGAACGCTGGTGCGGCTGTCGGGCAACCTCGTCGCGCTGCATGCGATGGCTGTCGCGAAATCGCAGCGGAACCAGCATCTCGATGGGCTGCCCGTGCAGGGCTTGTTCCGGATAGCCAAACAGCCTGTGGGCCGCAGGATTGGAAAAAACGATCCGGCCTTCGTCGTCGATCAACAGAAGGCCATCCACCATGGCATCAAACAGCCACCGAAACCCCTTGCTCTCAAACAATCGCTCGCTCATGGCCTTTCCGTACGCAGTAGTAGGTGTTTCCCCCTATACGGATTCGACCGTATTTCCTTGTTTATGGTGATTCTATACCCTGACAGGGCATAGCAAGTCATTTCCGATTGGGTACCCATCATGAGGAGACCGCCATGGCCCACACAGCGACGCATGCGTCCAGGAAAGGCGCAAAACACACAGCCCAGACCAAAAAAACCCATCCGGCCCCCGTTCACGAATATTTGCGCGGAGACGGCCTTGACCGGGAGAGCATGATCGCCGAGGCGGCCTATTATCGTGCCGAACGGCGCGGCTTTGACGGTGGCGATCCCGTTGCCGACTGGCTGGAAGCCGAAGCCGAAATCGATGCCATTCTGGGGGATCACGACATCAGTGTTCATTAATTCTTGGAAGGAGAGTCATCATGGCCAACATCTCATTGCGAGATCCCTTTTTCACCCGTCTTAGCCGATTCGACCCATTCCGCGACGACGACTGGTTCAAGGGATTCTGGGTACGCCCCCTGGGGAGTGCGGGCGAAATGGAGGCGGCGCCACAGATCAAGGTGGATCTGACTGAAAACGGCACGACCTACAATGTCCGCGCTGAAATTCCCGGCGCAAGGAAAGAGGACATCAAGGTGGAAATTGAGGGCAACAGGGTTTCCATCAGCGCCGAGGTCAAGCGGGAGAAGGAAGAAAAGAAGGACGACAAGGTCATTCATCGCGAATGCTACCAGGGTGCCAGCTATCGCAGCTTTACTCTCGAGAGCGACGTGGATGAGGCCCGGGCCCAGGCCAAGTACGACAATGGCGTGCTGGAGTTAACGCTGCCAAAGAAAAACAGTAACGGCGCCAAGCAGTTGCAGGTCAGCTGACGCTGTTGAGGTAATACTATTGGGGGGCAGGGGTTAGGACGGCGGTTAGGGGACAGACCTCAAAAATGAGGTCTGTCCCCTAACTCCTAACCCCTAACCCCCGTCCTAACCCCGTCCCCTAACCCCCGTTCCCCGCAGAAACTGGATAAAGGCTCGCAGCGGCGCCGACAACTGGTGACGGCTTGCGTAGTAAAGGTAGTAACTGTGGTAGGGCGGCGACCAGTCGGTCAGCATCGCCGTAAGGTGCCCTGACCGAAGCTCCTCGACAATGTAGGCTTCCACCACGTAACCGATGCCCACCCCGGCAATGGCTGCCTTGACCATGAGGTCCACGTCGTTGACGATGAGCGGTCCGTTCACCGCAATCTCGATTTTCTTTTTATGCCGTTCAAACTCCCAGGGCACCATCTGCTGGTTGGCAAGCCGGTAGCGGATACAGGCATGGCCCTGTAACTCCTGGGGTGTTTTCGGCAGCGGATGGCGCGTCAGATATTCGGGCGAAGCCATGGCGATGATTCGGGAGGGGGGGCTGGCCGGCACCAGCAGCATGTCCTGGGCAATGCGCCGGCCGTACCGGATGCCCGCATCAAAGCGCCCCATGGCAAGCTCGCTGGTGCTGTTGTCCACCGTGATATCCAGGTGGATGGCCGGGTACATGGCCAGGAAATCCTTCAGCAAGGGGGCCAGAATCAACTGTGCAGGAATGGTGGATACGCTAAGGCGCAGCGTACCCATTGGGGTATCGCGGAAATCGTTGATGGACTCCACCGCAGCACCCAGCGCATCGAAGGCGGGCCTGATCCTGGCAAGCAGGCGTTCGCCGGCTTCAGTGAGCGAGAGGCTGCGGGTGGTCCGGTGCAGCAGGCGCACCCCCAGTCGCTCTTCCAGGGCGCGAATGGTTTGACTCAGCGTCGATGGCGCCATGTCCAGCGAGGCGGCCGCCCGCGCAAAATTGCCCCGCTCCACCACCGCCATGAACGCCTTCAGTTCGGCAAACTCCGACCCCCGCATTATTCGTTCCAATTGAATAGTGTATTTTGATTATGCGTCTTTATCGAAGTAATGAACACCCCTTAGACTGTGTCGATATCACAAGAGACTGGGAATCCCGTTCATGAATGAAGAGAGCCTCAAGGCAAGCTGGCTGGAGCGGCACCGGCGCCTCCTGCTGATAGGTGGCCCGGTGCTGATCCTGCTGGCAGCAGGAGGGATCTACCTCAACAGCATCCGCTACATCTCCACCGACAATGCCTATGTGGGTGCGGCACGCACGGAAGTGAGTGCCAACATTGCCGGACGCGTGGTTGAAATCGACGTCAGGGATAATCAGGCCGTGCACCCCGGGGCCGTGCTGTTCCGGCTGGATGACCGCGATTTTGCCATTGCCCTGGCAGACGCCAAGGCGCGGCTGGCCGCCACCCGGCTTCAGATTGCCGCCCTGCAGGCCACCTACCGGCAACATCAGGCCGACGTGGAAGCCGCCCGGGAAGCCCTGACCTACTCCGATCAGGAGTTGCAGCGCCAGAAGCGCCTTGCAAGCCAGGGCATTGCCTCTCAGGCACAGCTGGAACAGGCACAACACGACTGGGCCCAGGCCCGGCAAAAGGTCCTTGCGGTGGAACAGCAACAGGAAAACACGCTGGCCGCCCTCGACCACCACCCCGAGCAGGAGGTCGACACACACCCGTCGGTGCGGCAAGCCCAGGCCGCCCTGGACCGGGCCGCCTTAAACCTTTCCTATACGGTCATCACCGCCCCGCAGGAGGGCATTGTCACCAAGGTGGAGCAATTGCAGGTGGGCGACTACGTCAACGCCGCCGCGCCGGTGTTTGCCCTGGTCTCCAGCGGCAAGGCCTGGGTCGAGGCCAACTTCAAGGAAACCGAACTGACCCGCATGCACCCCGGGCAAAAGAGCACGATCGAAGTGGATGCCTATCCCGGAAAAACCTTTCACGGCCATGTGCAAAGCATGAGTCCGGGCACGGGATCGAGTTTTTCGGTGCTGCCGCCTGAAAACGCCACCGGCAACTGGGTCAAGGTGGTGCAACGCTTGCCGGTGCGCATCAGCATCGACGATCCCGACCCCCAGATGCCCTTGCGCGCCGGATTGAGCGCCACCGTGGAGGTCGACATCCGCCATGACCGCGACCAGCACTGATACCGCCACGCTCAATCGTCCGCTGATCACCGCTTCGGTGATGGCAGCGACCATCATGCAGGCGCTGGATTCCACCATCGCCAACGTGGCGCTGCCCAGAATGCAGGGCACGCTCTCCGCCACGCAGGACCAGATGGCCTGGGTGCTCACCTCCTATATCGTGGCCACCGCCATCATGATTCCCCTCACCGGCTGGCTGGCCCAGCGCTTTGGCCGCAAACCCGTGTTCCTGATTTCCATCGTGGGCTTCACCGTGGCCTCGGCCCTTTGCGGCATAGCCACGAGTCTGCCCGAGATCGTGCTGTTCCGGCTGTTGCAGGGCATCTCGGGGGCGGCATTGGTGCCGCTCTCCCAGGCCGTCCTGTTCGACATCAACCCGCGTGAAAACCATGGTCGGGCCATGGCCCTGTGGGGCGTGGGGGTGACCATGGGCCCCATCATCGGCCCTGCCCTGGGTGGCTGGCTCACGGACCATTACAGCTGGCGCTGGGTGTTTTACATCAATGTGCCGGTGGGCATCCTGGCCTACCTTGGTTTGTCCATGTCGATGCCCAACACCAAAAAGATCATCGGGGATTTTGATTTCTTCGGATTCACGGGCCTTGCGTTGGGGATTGGCGCACTGCAACTGCTGCTGGACCGCGGTGAGCTCAAGGACTGGTTTGGCTCCACCGAAATCATCCTGTACGCACTCGTGATGTGCCTGGCGTTTTACCTGTTCATCGTGCACACGCTCACGCACCGGCACCCTTTCCTCAGCCCTTCCCTGTTTGCCGACCGTAATTTTCTGGCCACCAACGTGTTCATTTTCCTGATCGGCGTGGTGCTGTTTGCCACCCTGGCCCTGGTCCCCCCCATGCTGCAACACGAGATGGGCTATCCCGTGCTGCTCACGGGGCTGGTTACCGCACCACGGGGTGCGGGCACCATGCTGTCCATGATCGTGGTGGGGCGCCTCGTCGGAAAATTCGATGCGCGGCTGATCGTGGGCGCTGGGCTTGGAATGACCGCACTGTCGCTGTGGCAGATGACCCGGTTCGACCTGCTGATGGATGATCGCCTCATCATCACCACCGGCATCCTGCAGGGCTTTGGCATTGGCCTGTCCTATGTGCCGCTGTCCACCATTGCCTTTAGCACCCTGCCCTCGGCGTTGCGCAACGAAGGCACCGCATTTTTCAACCTGCTGCGCAACATCGGCAGCGCCATCGGCATTTCGGTGGTGCAGACGCTGCTGACCCGCAACACCCAGATCATGCATGCCACGCTTGCCGAACACATCACGCCCTATAACCTGCCCCAGGGCATTCACGGCACGGCAGACCTCCAGGCCTTAAACGGCACGATCACCCGGCAGGCGGCCATGATTGCCTACAACAACGATTTCAAACTGATGATGTTCGTGACGCTTGCCGTGATTCCCCTGCTGCTGTTCATGCGCCCCCCGGCGCGGGCTGCGGGTGCGCAAGAAGTCGCGATCATGGAGTAGCCTGATGAAACACCCACGCCTGCTCGTGCTCATCGCAACGCTGGGGCTTGGTGCCTGTAGCGTCGGCCCCGATTTCACGGTACCCGATCCGCCCGCCACCAGAACCTACACTTCAGAAAAGGAAGTCCTGACCCCGGAGCGGCGCATTGCACTGGGACAGCACATTGAATCCGAGTGGGGCGGGCTGTTTGCCTCGACACCGCTCAGGGCCCTGATCCACCAGGCGGTGGCGGACAATCACGACATGGCGGCCGCCCGGGCCACTCTGGCGCAGGCCGAAGCCGCCGTCCAGGCCTACAGCGGCAGCCTGATGCCACAGGCTTCACTCAATGCGCTGGCTGGCCGTCAGAAATATGGCGTGGCCCTGTTCGGCCCCTCCAATTTCATGATCCCGCCCTTCACCTACTACGAGGTGGGTCCGTCCCTGAGCTGGACCGTGGATTTGTTCGGAGGGGGGCAACGCCGGGTGGAACGCCAGCAGGCACTGGCGGAGTATCAAGGCCACGAACTCGATGCCATGGTGGTGGTGCTGTCGGGCAACGTGGTGTCGCAGGCCGTGGCGCTGGCCGCAGTAAACGCAGAAATCACGGCCCTGCAGCGGGTGCTGGCGGCAGACGAAAAATCGCTGGCCCTGGTGCGGGCCTCCTTTGAAGCAGGGGCTGCAACGCGCATGGACATTCTGGCAGCAGAAAGCCGATTGATGGCAGATCGTGCACAGCTTCCACCGCTCAAACAGCGCGCCAGCCTGAGCTACCATACCCTCGCCGTACTGGTGGGCAAGGCTCCGGCCGACTGGTCACCGCCCCAACTGTCTCTGGAACAACTGACGCTCCCCGAAAAACTTCCGGTGAGCCTGCCCTCCGAACTGGTGCGCAAACGCCCCGACATACTGGCGGCCGAAGCCAACCTGCATGCGGCCAGCGCCTCGGTGGGCGTTGCCACCGCCAACCTCTACCCCAGCCTGACCCTGAGCGCCGACATGCTGCAGGAAGCATTGATGCCTTCCCGTCTTTTTTATGGCGCCAGCAATGCCTGGGCCCTGGCAGGGGGCATCTCCGCACCGATCTTCAATGGCGGTCTGCTCGCGGCCGAAAAGCGGGGCGCGGAACAGGCCTATCAGGCGGCACTGGCCCAATATGAAGAGACGGTGGTGCGTGCGTTCAGCCAGGTGGCAGACGCGCTGACGGCGCTCTCCCATGACGCCGAAATGCTCGACACCCTGAATGCGGGGCTTGCCACGGCCAGCGCGTCGCTGGACCTTGCCCGGAAAAGCCATGATGCGGGGAGCGTTGGGGTGTTGCAGGTGGAAGCCGCACGTCGCGAATTGGCGCAGGCAGAACTGCATCTGGTGGAGGCCCAAAGCCAGCAGCTACTGGATGCCACCCAGCTGTTCGTGGCGTTGGGGGGATCGCCGAACGGCTAGGGGAGAGAAAAGGGGACAGACCCCTTTTTGGGGTCTGTCCCCTTTTCTCTCCCCTTTTCTTCCCCCGTTTCCATCGCCTTCTCCATCACTCGCCGAAACAGCGCCGGAAAATTGGCCAGCGTTCCCATGACTGCGTATCCGTAGGGCATCTGCGGCGCCTGCGGTGTTTGTGCCAGCGCATTGAGGTCCCTGCCGGGATGGATGTGGTGGTCGGCGTGACGACAATTGTTGAACGAAACGAGCGTCGTGATCCAGTTGCGACAATCCCAGGTGTGTTGGGGGCCGACCCTTTCAAAGCGGTCATTGATCTGTTCCCGATGCAAGGCCCAATGCTGGATGAAGGTAATCGAGGCATCCACGGTGTACATCACGATGGTTTGCACCGTCAGAAATGCCACGCCTTTCCAGCCCGCCAGAAAAAACATCCCCAGATTGAGAAGACCGTAAAAGAAAATGGGGCCGAGCACTTCGGACCACAGGTTGCCGCGTGCACGGGCAATCTCCACCCCCAGGCGAAACTGCCTGATCATGTTGCGTCGGGAAAACGCGGCCAGGGTATCCGTGACGTGGGTGAACAGGCTGTCGCGCGGCGTACCCACCAGCACATGATGGCCTGCCCCATGCTCCTGCGTGTAGTGGCCGAAACACACCGTCGTGAAAAACCATTTGGCAAGGCGCCGGTCCCACGCCAGACGACTGTGCCCCAGCTCGTGCCCCAGGGCATTGCCCGAACCGCCGGCGGCATAGCCCGACCCCGCTGCGGCCAGAAGAACGAGCCCCCAGGAATAATGCTGGGACAGATAGGCCCCCACCAGACCCTGCAAGGTAATGCCCGCCAGGATGATGCGCAGGGCCCAGAAATTCCAGTAGGGAATGGGGCCCTGATAGTTCCCCGCGGCCAGCTCCAGCAGCGGCAGGCCGACCAGGCCGATGAAAAAGGGCCAGCCTGGATGGTCCAGGGCAAGGCATAGTGCGGGAAGCCAGGCAAAACCGAGGGCCAGCAAGCCACCCAGAAATGCCTGCGGATGGGCAAGGGATGCACGGGATGATTCCATGCGCTTATAATACCAAGACCGTGGGGGGTTAGCTCAGCTGGGAGAGCGTCTGGTTCGCAATCAGAAGGTCGGGAGTTCGATCCTCCTACCCTCCACCATTTCCCCAAGGCCAGATTTTCTCTGGCCTTTTTAACGTCCCGCGCAGGGTCAGTGCTGGCGGGGCTTCGGGGATGGTGCGAATTCAGATACCCTCCCAGTCACCCCGTTTTTGGCCATCAGCAGAGCCGTTTCTGTCTCTATTCTCTGTTTGAGCGAGGGTCGTCCTTCGCATGGGGGCGAGGATTCATGCGGGTTTTGGGCCGGAGATTTGCACTGCATTTCGCCCACCGGTCGACAGTTTTTCAAACTTGGTCAGAACGTCATGGATTCAATCAACCGCTACTGGTTGTCCCAGTCGTCGGTCAGTTCCCGCCTCATGAAGAACCTACCCACTCGCGCACAGCTTCGTAGTCAAAACGTGCCCAAATAGGCGGGCGCTGGTTAAGGAACGTACAATTCCACCGTAATTCATAAGGGTAAAACGGTTGGGTGTTACGCCGTACTATTACCGTTCTGATTTTTTTGGGGGCATTAGCGGCTTCTGGCCGGGGTGCTACCTAGTCTTTGCTCGGAATCAATCAGGCCATTTGTGAAGATTCACGACTATATCGAACTGCTGCTTAGCAAGAAAAACAAGGCTGCCATGGTTGCGATCATTCCTGTCGCCGAGCGCCCAGTAGCGTCCGAGAGCGACATCAAGCAACTCATCGAAACTCTTAACGATCACTTCCGTGCCAACCGGCATCACAATGCGTTGGCCACTGCACTCGCCCTAGTGATGGCCAACGCAGACGAGACCATTGCTCGTTTGCGCCGTACTGGTACCCTGCGCGCGTCCCGCTACAACTTTCGGGCAGGCTGCGTGGTTCAGGTCGTTCAGGGAATTTACGAGGTCCGTCACCTGCTGAAGGTACGTCCGGACCGGATCGTCTATCTTGAGTCGGTCCTGGCACTATACAGTCTTGCGTCTGAGGTCCGCAGGCTGAGAGAGAGCATTCTCATGCGACTTCGCCTGCGCAAGAAGATGGCGCCGACGTCCCCCCGTTTTCAGTAGCACTCGGCTTTAGAGTCCGGGGTTAATTCTACAGACTTCATGGCCAAGGTATTGGCATAGGCCGATGGCGTCATGCCACCCAACGATTTCTTTGGCCGTTCCTCGTTGTATTCCCGAC
>DAIBBI010000019.1:0-16444 GCA_027442615.1 Ferrovaceae bacterium
ACATCACCTGCACCTGCCCCGTGGCCTCCAGCGCAGCCACCGTGGCCGCCATCATCGCCGAGACGGCGGTGACTTCCATTACAGAACGGGGTGCCACCCGCATGGACGATCAGACCTCCGACGCTTCCATGGAGCTGCGCAAAAAACAGGGGTACTTTTGATGGACCAGGCAGAACAGATCATGCACACAGAATTGTTGCGCTTCATTACCTGCGGCTCGGTGGACGATGGCAAGAGTACCGTCATTGGGCGCCTGCTGTTTGACAGCAAGGCCATCTTTGACGACCAGCTCGCCGCCATCAGCGCCACTTCAAAACGGCGCGGGTTGTCCGAAACCGATCTTGCCTTGCTCACCGACGGCTTGCAGGCCGAGCGCGAGCAGGGCATCACCATCGACGTGGCCTACCGCTATTTCAGCACTCCTGCCCGCCGCTTCATTATTGCGGACACGCCGGGGCACGAGCAGTACACGCGCAACATGGTCACCGGCGCCAGCACGGCCGATCTTGCCATCATCCTGATGGATGCGCGCAAGGGTATGCTGCCGCAGACCCGGCGCCATGCGCACCTGGTGCGCTTGCTGGGCATTCGTCGGGTGGTGCTGGCCATCAACAAAATGGATCTGGTGGAATACGATCGCGCCACCTTCGAGCGCCTGCGCGATGAGTTTCTGGCCTTTGCCGCTCCCCTGGAATTCGATGCCGTGATTCCGGTGCCCATGAGTGCGCTGCATGGCGACATGGTGGTGGAGCGCGGTACCGGGTTGCGCTGGTATCTGGGAAAGACCCTGCTACAGGTGCTGGAGAGCGTGCCGGTGGACGAGGAGGTGGTCCATGCCCCGCTGCGTTTTCCGGTACAGCTGGTGCAACGCTTGCGCGCCGGGACGGCAGACGAGCGGCGGGCGTACCTGGGGCGCATCGAGTCGGGCACGCTGGCCGTGGGCGACGAAGTCGTGGTCCTGCCTGCCGGCATCACCAGCACTGTCTCGACCATCCTGACCTATGATGGCCCCTTGCAGGATGCCCGGGCCGGGCAGTCGGTGTCGCTGACGCTTATGGACGAGGTGGACATTTCGCGCGGCGACATGATCGCAAGCCGTGCCGCACCGCCGCGCTGCGAGAAATCCTTTGATGCGCTGATGTGCTGGTTTTCGGCAACGCCGCTCGACCCTGCCCGGCGGGTGCTGATCCGACACGGTACGCGTACGGTGCAGGGCAAGGTGGGCGCTGTGGAATACAAACTGGACGTGAACACTTCGGCGCAGGTGCCGGCTCCCACCCATGTGTCCATGAACGACATCGTCAAGGCCAACTTCAGGGTCCAGCAACCCATGGCCTGCGACAGTTATGCCGCCAATCGGCCCAACGGCAGCTTCATCCTGATCGACGAGGTCAGCAACGACACGATTGCCGCCGGGATGATCCTTTAGGGAAGACGGGGACAGACCTCCTTCGGAGGTCTGTCCCCGTTGGGTCGGGCCCAATAAAAAACCCCGGGGATGCCGGGGTTTTTTGGGACCTGCCTCAGGACGCCAACCAAGTTACTTGATCTTGGCTTCCTTGTAGGGCACGTGCTTGCGAGCGACGGGGTCAAACTTCTTGATCTCCATCTTTTCGGGCATGGTCTTTTTGTTCTTGGTGGTGGTGTAGAAGTGACCCGTACCTGCGGTCGATTCCAGTTTGATCTTATCGCGCATGATGATCCTTCCTTAAGCCTGAACGGCTTTTTCGCCCAGTTCGGCCAGAACGACTTCGATACCCTTTTTGTCAATCAAACGCAGGCCGGCATTGGAAACGCGCAAGCGAATCCAGCGGTTCTGGCTTTCCAGCCAAAAACGGCGGTACTGCAGGTTGGGCAAAAAGCGGCGCTTGGTTTTGTTGTTGGCGTGGGAAACATTATTGCCGACCATCGGCTTCTTCCCAGTCACCGCGCATACGCGTGCCATGGTGATTCTCCGTAACGGATTAAGGTAAACAGAGATTATGTCATGAAAACAGGGTTTTTCGCAAGGTCTGCCGGGAAGGGGTAGTGGTTCAGTTTGAAATCGACATTAAGACGAAAGCTGATGTTGCCGTTAATAACCACGCCTCAATTTACATTGCCTAACTTTTGAGCAATGTAAATTTTACGCAACATCTTATTTTAAATGCTACTATTTTGATATGCACAAAACGAACCAATAGTGTAAATTCCACTGGCCTGATAAAGTCGCAAGTTTTCGGAGTGTCTTGGCGAGATGTTCGAAGATATGAGACATTCCTTTGAGTCATCCTCTGTTTTTGGGAGGTCCTACATAGGTTCTGTTTTTGCCTTGATAGGACATTTGGTCGGAACTTTTATTATCTTCATGGTGTTTTTAGGATTGACCTGGGGGTTGTCGTTTGGGGTAAAAAAACTCAACGAAATTAATCCATTCCCAGAAAATATACTTTCCGCAATACAGCGCATTGAAGTCGGAATTTTTTGGTTTGATGTTTTGATGTGTTTTATACTTGTCATCAGCGGTGCCGTTACATTCGTAAGAGACATTAGGAGGTAACCATGAATAGTTATCTGCAAAATTTTAATCGTGGTTTCATTGGTAGCTTCGTGCTTGCCGCCTCTATCATTTTTGCCGTCTATTCCACAATGGTGTCGTTTGTAAAGCATGAAGGGCCTTTTGCGTTGCGTGATTCCCATAATCATCGCTAAAAATTTGCTCTAGGTTTTTTTGTAAGGCCCACGCTTCTTCGGTTCTTCTTCGGGAATTAGCGCCACAATATCCGCAATGTCCCATAGTTTTTCAGTGATTCCTGCTGCCATAGCCGGGGTTACGCGCAGCGTCTTATGAATCTTGCAGAAGTTGTAGAACATGAAATACAGACTGATGGCGTGCATGTGATTTTCCAGCTTCTTGCTGAAAGCATTTGTCAGTCGGGTAAACCGGCGCATGTGCATCCGCATGGTTAGGTTCTGGCGCTCTACATAGCTGGTGGAAATATCCTTGATGCTTGGGTTGCCGGTGATGGGGCGCTTTTCCACGCCCGTACATTCAGCGGGGCTGTAGCGGCGCGAATCATCCTTGTTTTGCCTTGGCGTTCCGTAAATTTTGATGATCTGGGCGAAGTCGATGTCTGTCCCAAAGGCATCGTCCACGGCATCCACGTAAACCCCGTGCCCATCCGTGGTCAGTTGCACACGATTTGAAAGCCGCGATGCCAAATCGGCGATGAAGGCGAACCCTTCTTCTGCCCCACGAGTACCCACATGCCAGCATGGAATGAGTTTGGTATCGGCATCAATAGCCGTCCAGGTGTAAACATCCCCGTATCCCAAAGTGCCTTGCAACTCCTGCGGTACGTTCTTTTGCTTCATCCCGACGAATGACCAAATTTCATCGCACTCAATGCGCTTACACTTGAGGTTGCGCATAACTTCGTCCTGGTATTTGGCGCAGGCAAACCCCGCATCAGCCAGCAGCTTCAACACCGTGTTTTTAGAGACATCTGTAATGCGGGTGGCTGCGTTGATACCCATGCCCTCGCAAAGTACCGCGAGGATTTGGGTCCGTTTTTCGATGGACAGGCGGTTCATGGCGCACCTCAAGCATCAATTCATAATGAACAGAATGCCATAGCAATACCGGTATGTCAATACCAAATTGCGAAAATCACTTGCGGTATATACCGAAATACCGCATACTGCGATCAGACTTCCCTACGGAGGCTATCATGGCCGAAGAAAAATCTGCTGCGGTATATGTGTCATGGCAAACATTCAAGAATGCGATCGAATCGCTTGCTGAGGGCATTCCCAATCGGATCGACAGAAGCACCTTCCCTGGACTTTCTGGTGGGGTGCAAAGCCAGCTTCTGGCTGGTCTCAAGTTTTTGGGGCTCATCACGGAGGATAACAAACCCACGCCGGGGCTTCATACGCTTGCCGTACATGATGAGGAAACCAGAAAAGAAAGATTGCTGGCTCTTTTGCAAACGCGCTATTCCGAGCTATTTTCTCTTGATTTGGTGAAAACGACCCCGAATGAATTAAGTGCGCGTATGAGCGAAGCGTACAACGTCACAGGAGATACTAAGGAGAAGGCAATCCGTTTCTTTTTGTCAGCCGTCAGCTATGTTGGTACGCCCGTTTCAAGGTTGTTTAAAATTTCTGGTGTCACAACTACATCAAATGGCGTGCGCACACGACGCCGTACGCCCGGTCGCTCAAAGCCGCCAGCCATAGCTGAACCCAAAAATCAAATTCAACCACAGGGAACATCGCGTGTTGTGTCTTTGGCAAGCGGAGGAACTCTAACGCTGGCGGCATCTCTCGATTTGTTTTCACTATCACCAGACGACAGAAAGTTTGTTTTTGAGTTAATTGACAAACTTGATGGCTACGAGAAGGAGCATTCCATCGCAAAGAAAGGTATTGAATGAAAAAGCCCTGAGGTGTTGAAGCACCTCAGGGCTTTATGACAGGGGTGGTGAGAGCTCCCTCTGTCACCTACAGCTTGTCTTTCAGGGACACCAAAATGCTACGCTTTTTTGGGGTTGTGGGCAACTATTGCTTTCAAAACCCACTTGGGAGAATAGCGATGAGCTATTTCAAACCTAAGAGCGTATTTGTGCGTGCATACATCCGGTTCAGGTATGGCCGGATCGAAAACGTGTGTCAACACTGGCGCTCGTATCCGGGGCAATTACCGCTGTTTAGTTGATCTCGGTTTTGCCGCGCCGGTCTTTTGGGCTGGCGCGGCATCACCCCATCTTGCACGCGCTGCCCTTGTGGCCAGCTCTACGCGTTCTTCCTCGGTGAGCGACTCCATTCGGGCCTTGCCGCCCTTCAATCCACCCTTTCGGCTATCAGCCTTCTTTCCCGCAAGCGGTTTTGGTGGCTCAACTTCTCCTATCGCCTGTTGGAACACTCCAAAGGCAACCTGGGTAAAGTCTTTGCGGGGATTCTTTTTGTCGGTCATGCGAAGAACATAGCACAGCACCCGTTAGATGGCTACGGGGCTAGATTTCAAACTGAACCACTACCCGGGAAGGGGGTGATAGGGGACAGACCTCAAACTGAGGTCTGTCCCCTATCACCCCCCCATCAACCGCCAATTTGAGGTCTGTCCCCTATATAATCGCCCGATGCTCAAGCGATACCATCGACAGATCCTGCTGGGAGTGACAGGGGGGGTGGCGGCCTACAAGGCGGCCGAGCTGACCCGCCTCCTGGTCAAGGCGCGCATGGGTGTTCAGGTGGCCATGACCGAGGCGGCCTGCGGCTTCGTCACGCCGGCCACCTTTCAGGCCTTATCCGGGCGTCCCGTGCTGACCGACCTGTGGGATCCACGCATTCCCAACCGCATGGCCCACATTGAATTGTCGCGCGAGGCGGACGCCATCCTCATTGCCCCGGCCAGCGCAGACTTCATTGCAAAAATCGCCCAGGGCACGGCGGACGACCTGCTTTCCACCACGGTGGCAGCCCGCAATTGTCCTCTCCTGGTGGCGCCCGCCATGAATCGGGAAATGTGGGACAACCCGGCCAACCAGCGCAACGTCCAGAAGCTCGAGGCGGATGGTGTGGTGCTGCTGGGGCCTGATGCGGGCGAGCAGGCCTGCGGCGAGGTGGGGCAGGGGCGCATGGTGGAACCCCAGCAGTTGCTGGAGGCCGTGCTGGCCCTATATCCCGCACCACGGCTGATGGGGCGCAAGGTGGTGGTGACTGCCGGACCCACGTTCGAAGCCATTGACCCGGTGCGAGGCATCACCAACAGCAGTTCCGGAAAAATGGGCTATGCCGTGGCTGAAGCCGCGCGCGACGAAGGGGCCGAAGTGGTGTTGGTGAGCGGCCCCACCGCGCTGTCGCCGCCGCCAGGCTGCACGGTGCTGCCGGTGAAGAGCGCCGCCGACATGCTGGCCGCCGTCCAGTCGGCGTTGCCGGGGACAGACCTCTTCTTTGCCGTGGCCGCCGTGGCGGATTACACGCCCGCCGAACCCGCCGCCCATAAGCTCAAAAAATCCACGGATGCGCTCACCCTGACGCTCAAGCCCACCGTGGACATCCTGGCCACCGTGGCGGCCATGCCAGGGGCCCCGTTCTGCGTGGGGTTTGCCGCCGAAAGCCAGGACCTTGCGGCCTACGCCGAAGCCAAGCGGCGCAACAAGAAAGTGCCGCTCATCGTGGGCAACCTCGCCCAACGGGCGCTGGGCAGCGATGACAACGAGATCATCCTGTTCGACGCCGAGGGCGCGCATGCCTTGCCGCCTGCGCCGAAAATCGTCCTGGCCCGCCAACTGCTGGATCACGCCATCCGGCTTGCAAACCTAAAAGGAAATGCATGACCCCCCTGGACATCAAGCTTCTCGATCCCCGCCTGCGCGACAACCTTCCGGCCTACGGCACGGCAGGCGCGGCAGGCCTTGATTTGCGCGCCTGCATCGACGCCTCCCTGACGCTGCAACCGGGACAGACCGAACTGATCCCCGCCGGCCTTGCCATCCATATCGGCGACCCGGGTTACGCCGCCATGATCCTGCCCCGTTCCGGCCTGGGGCATAAGCACGGCATCGTGCTGGGTAATCTCGTGGGCTTGATCGATTCCGATTACCAGGGGCAGATCTTTGTGTCGCTGTGGAATAGGGGACAGACCTCATTTGAACTCAAGCCCATGGAGCGCATTGCGCAACTTGTGGTGGTGCCGGTGGTGCAGGTGGCGCTGCAGGTGGTGGATGACTTCGAGGCCAGCGCGCGCGGCGCTGGGGGCTTTGGCAGCACGGGCCGGCATTGATGACAGCTCTCGCCGGCGGCGGCGCCATCATCCTGTTTGCCCATGGGGCGCGCGACCCGCAATGGGCCGAACCCTTTCAGCGCATCCGCGAACGGGTGAGGGCGTTGCGTCCCGGCGTGCCGGTGGAACTGGCCTTCCTGGAACTGATGGAACCCGGCCTCACGGAATGCGTGGCAAGCCTCGCGGAGCAGGGTGCGCGCCACATGACCCTGGTGCCGCTGTTCATGGCGCAGGGCGGGCACCTCAAAAAGGACCTGCCCCGCCTCATCGAAGCGCTGCAAGCGGACCATCCGGGCGTATCCATTGCCGTGACGCCGGCCATTGGCGAATCGGCCATACTGCTTGACGCCATCTCTGCCTGGGTGGTGCAGCAGGCCCCTTAAGCCGGACCGTTGACTGCCCGCATCACGGGGATGCCCCACAGGCGCCCCCACCCCTCCAGCATGCGCTGCTGCACTCGGGGTTCCTCCATACCCCCGGTCCACCACAGGTTGGCCAGACTGACAATGCGCTGAGGCATGGGTCCTGCGGCCACGGAAGCCAGCATGGGCAAGGTCAGCAGATCCTCATAGCAAAACGAAAACAGCACCCGCGTGCCATGAATGTCGGTGATGCCGGTGTTGAACCCCGGCGCGTCGGCGATCCAGCCGGAGGGGGGCGTCTTCGCTTCCAGGGGATTCCATTCTGCGAGTGGAATGGGTTGGCGCGCCAGCTGCCAGCGCGCACCAGAGGGTGCGACGATCAGTGCGCCGTTGCGCAAACCCGTGGGGTCGGGTCGCTGGGCGCCCAGGATGAGGGTTACGCCATGTGCGTGGGCCGCCTCAAAAGTCGGTTGCCACCACAGCGCTTCGGCCGCGGTCCAGGGTCCCGCGATTTCCTCGGGCAGAATCAGTACCGCTGGCGCAGCCGGGAGTTGCCGTTGCACAAGGGCCATGAGCGCGGCCTGCCGTTCCATGCGTTGAAGGGCACCGGCTTCAGCGCGCGGCAATTGCGTGTCGAGGGCCACCCAATCCGGCGGGTGGGGCAGGGGGCGATGGAGGGCATTGGCGATGAGGGCCGCGAGCGTCAGCGGCAGCACCCAGCCCCGGGCGCCCAACACCAGCGAGAGCAGTAACGCCGTGGTGGCCGCAAGGCCCGTCCAGCCCCAGGCGGGGTAGAGCCAGCCGCTCAGGGTAAGGGGATGCAGCCAACCCAAAAGTCCCCAGGGGGGCAGCAGACTCCACAGCAATGCGGCAAGAAAGGCCAGCGCGCATCGCACTGCGGGCCAGGATGCCGAGGGCCAGGTGACGAGCCAGGGCAGGGTGAGGAACGCGCCATGGGCCAGCCACAACGCCATGGCAACAAGCGGGGAACACTGCGGCAGCACGCGGACGATGGCGAGTGGCTGTTCCCGTGCAGCCACGAGATAGCACAGCCATACCACGCCCCCCGCCGTGATCCGGCGTGGCGCGCGCGCCCAGGCAAGCGGCAGAAAACAACAAAGCAGGAACTCGGGCATGGCCCGCCAGGGTAGCGCGCTGCGCCCCCCGTGGCCTTGCCAAACAGCCCTATGGCGTGATGCTGTTCGTCAGTCGGCCAGCCCCATGGCGCGCGCCTTGGCGAGCAGGCCCTCCGCCATGCGGATGCTGGCAATGTCGATCAGCCGTCCGTCCAGCGACACCGCGCCGCGACCTTCGCGCGCGGCCTGCGCCATGGCTTCCATGATGCGCCGGGCCTTGGTGACTTCCTCGGCCGAGGGCGTGAACACCTGGTTGGACAGCGCGATCTGCGAGGGATGGATGGCCCACTTGCCCTCGTATCCCAGCACCGCCACGCGGTTGGCGGCGGCGACGACCCCCTCGGGGTCGTTGAAGTCGCCAAAGGGACCGTCGATGGGGCGCAGGCCGTAGGCACGGCAGGCCACCAGCATGCGCGTCTGGGCCGCGTGCCAGGGGTCGGTCCAGTAATACTGGCGCCCGCCCGCTTCATCCTTGTCGGTGAGCACGCCGGAATCCTTGTTGACGCCCCCGATCACCGTGGTGCGCGCGCGTGTGGAGGCCGCGTAATCGGCCACGCCAAAACTCATGGCCTCGAGGCGTCTGCTGGATTGCGCAATGGCCTCCACGTTGGCCATGCCCAGTGCCGTTTCGATCAGCACCTCAAAACCGATGCGCCGGGTCCTTCCCGTGGCGTTTTCGATTTGCGTCACCAGCATGTCCAGCGCATACACATCCTGGGGCACGCCCACCTTGGGAATGAGGATCATGTCCAGCCGGGGACAGACCTCCACAATGTCCACCACGTCGCGGTACATGTAATGGGTGTCAAGACCGTTGATGCGGATCATCATGGTCTTGCTGCCCCAATCCACATCGTTGAGCCCGGCGATGATGTTCTTGCGCGCCTGCGCCTTGTCGTCCGGGGCCACCGCATCTTCCAGATCCAGAAAGATGACGTCCGCGGCAGAGCCCGCCGCTTTTTCGAAAAGCCCCGGGTTGGAGCCCGGCACGGCGAGTTCCGAGCGGTGCAACCGCGGGGTGGCCTGGGGGATGAGGGTAAAGCTCATGGGCGGATATCCTTACAGGGTGGCAAGCGCACGGGCCACGGTGCTGCCCAGTTCGGCGGCACTGGGCGCGACGTGGAGGCCATAGGACTGCATGATCTCGGCCTTCTCCGCTGCGGTGTCGCCTTCGGCGGAAATGATGGCGCCGGCATGCCCCATGCGGCGGCCCTTGGGGGCGGTCAATCCGGCCACGTAGCCGATCACCGGTTTCGTCATGTGCTCCTTGATCCACTGCGAGGCCTCGGCCTCCTGCGAGCCGCCGATTTCGCCGATCATCACCACGGCCCGGGTTTCAGGGTCTTCCTCGAAAAGAGCCATGTGGTCCAGAAAGGAGCTGCCGTTGATGGGGTCGCCGCCAATGCCCACGCTGGTGGACACGCCGATGCCCAGCGCCGTCATCTGGGCGGCCGCCTCGTAGCCCAGTGTGCCTGAGCGCGAGACGATGCCCACGTTGCCGCGCTTGTAGATGTGTCCGGGCATGATGCCCAGCATGGCCTTGCCGGCACTGATGATGCCGGCACAGTTGGGGCCCACCACCATGGTGCGTTTGTCCCTGGGGTAGCGCATGAGGTAGCGCTTCACCCGCATCATGTCCTGGGCCGGAATGCCGTCGGTGATGATGCACACCAGACGCAGCCCCGCGTCCGCCGCCTCCATCAGGGCATCGGCGGCGTAGGCCGGCGGCACGAAGGCGAGACTTGCTTCGGCACCGGTGGCGGCCACCGCATCCTTGACGGTATCAAAGACGGGCCGCTCCAGGTGCTTTTGCTGGCCCTTGCCCGGCGTCACACCCCCCACCACGTTGGTGCCGTAGTGGATCATTTCCCTGGCGTGAAAGGTGGCCTTGTCGCCGGTAAAACCCTGCACGATCACGCGCGTGCGTTCATTGATGAGAATGCTCATGAATCCAGACCTCCTCGGGCGGCAGCAACGGCTTTTTCTGCGGCTTCTGCCAGCGTGTTGGCGCTGATGATGGGCAGGCCGCTCTCTTTGATGATTTTCTGGCCGGCTTCCACGTTGGTGCCGGCAAGGCGCACGATGAGCGGCACCTTGAGGTCGCGCGCGGCTTGCACCACGCCCTCGGCCACCCAGTCGCAGCGGTTGATGCCGGCAAAGATGTTGACCAGGATGGCCTTCACGTTTCTGTCCGAGAGCACCAGGCGAAAGGCTTCGGCCACCCGCTCGGGCGAGGCGCCGCCGCCCACGTCCAGGAAGTTGGCGGGTTCGCCCCCGGCGTACTTGATCATGTCCATGGTGGCCATGGCGAGTCCGGCACCATTGATGATGCAGCCGATGTCGCCCGAGAGGCCCACGTAGTTCAGGCCATGCTGGTTGGCCTGGGCTTCGCGCGGATCCTCCTGGGAGGGGTCGCGCATTTCGGTGATCCTGGGGCGGCGGAACAGGGCGTTGTCGTCGAAGGACATCTTGGCGTCGAGCGCCAGCACACGGTTGTCCTTGGTGACGACGAGCGGATTGATTTCCACCATGGTGGCGTCAAGATCGCGAAAGGCGCGATAGCAGCCCATGATGGCAGTGACGGCACGGCTGACCTGCTTGATGTTAAGGCCCAGGCCAAAGGCCAGTTCGCGTGCCTGAAAGGGCTGCAGGCCTACGGCAGGCTCCACCTGCACCTGGCGCAGCGAGTCGGGGTTGGATTTGGCGATCTCCTCGATTTCCATGCCGCCCTGGGCCGAGGCCACCACGCGGATGCGCTGGGCGCGCCGGTCCAGCACGAAGCCCAGGTAGATTTCACGCTCGAAGGGTTCGGCCACTTCGATGTAGAGGCGTTGCACGGCCTTGCCCTCGGGGCCGGTTTGCTCGGTGACGAGCGCCTTGCCCAGCAGTTCCTTGGCGGCCTGCGCCACTTCGCCGTAGGTGCGGCACAGCTTGATGCCTCCGGCCTTGCCGCGACCGCCGGCATGGATCTGGGCCTTGACGGCCCAATGCCAGCCGCCCAGTTCGGTGGCCACGTAAACGGCCTGGTCGGGACTGTAGGCCACACTGCCACGGGGCACGGGAACCCCAAAGCCGGCCAGCAACTCCTTGGCCTGATACTCGTGAATGTCCATGAAAAACGCCTCCTGTTATCGTTGCGTCAATGATAGCAGGAGGCGTGGTGGGAAAACCGCTCGTTCCGGTGATGAATCAGGTCACGAGATGCTGCGGCGTCCCTTTTTGCCATGCTTCGATGTTGTCGATGAGCTGATCGGCCAGAAACTGCATGGCGCCATCGGAAGCCCAGGCCACGTGCGGGGTGAGGATGAAGTTTGAGCGCCGGATGTCCAGGAAGGGATGTCCGTTCTTGGGCGGTTCGCTGGTGATGACGTCAAAGCCGGCGCCTGCAATCAGGCCTTCATCCAGCGCCTGGATGAGCGCCTGTTCATCCACCAGACCGCCACGCGAGGTGTTGATCACGATGGCGGTGCGCTTCATCTTGCGGAATTCGTTGATGCCGATGATGTTCTTCGTATCGGGGGTCAACGGGCAATGCAGCGAGATGACGTCGGATTCGGCCAGCACCTGGTCCATCGGGGTGAAGGTCACGCCTTCCATCTTGGGCGGTGCGTGATCGGCATACAGCACGCGCATGCCAAAACCCTTTTCGGCGATGTGGGCCGTGGCCCGGCCCAGCACGCCTTCACCGATGATGCCAAGGGTTGCGCCATGGAGGTCGCCGATGGTATGGGTGAAGAAACAGAACTGGTCGGACTGCTGCCAGACGCCCGCTTCCACGTCCTGGCGGTAGGCCAGGATATTGCGACGCAGGGCCAGGATCAGCGCAAAGGCGTGTTCCGGCACGGTATGCGTGGCGTAGTTGCGGATGTTGGCCACGGCGATGCCATGGGATTTGCAGTAGGGGACGTCAATGACGTCGTACCCCGTGGCAGCCACGGCAATCATCTTCAGGCGCGGCAACTGCTTGAGGGTTTCCTCGCGCAGTGGCACCTTGTTGGTGATGGCCACCGTGGCGCCCTGCAGGCGCTCCACGATTTGCTGGGGGGAGGTTTTCTCGAACTCCAGGTACTCGTCCGCAAAGGCCGGCTTGCGCACTTGCGCCTTCAACGAGGCGCGATCGAGAAAGACGACTTTACCGGTCATGCTGCCGCCCGTGCCTGGTCCTGGTTCTTGCGCCAGTAGGCCGAAGCTGCGGCAACGCCGCTGCCAGCCTTGACGGGAATGCCGACGTCCATCATGGCCATTTCGGCACCCGCGATGGCACCCATCAACATCAGTTCGTTGAGGTCACCCAGGTGGCCGATGCGGAAGACCTTGCCCGCGACCTTGGAGAGGCCCGCACCCAGCGACAGGTTGTAGCGCGCGTAAGCGCGTGCGATCACCTTGGCGGCATCGAAGCCTTCGGGGACCAGAATGGCCGAGACGGTGTCCGAGTACCACTTGGGTTCCTTGGCGCACAGCTTCAATCCCCAGCCTTCCGTCACCGCGGCGCGTACGCCGCCGGCGAGGTAGGCGTGGCGGGCCAGGATGTTTTCCAGGCCTTCTTCCTCGATGGTCTTCAACGCTTCCTTCATGCCGTAGAGCATGGGGATGGAAGGCGTGTAGGGAAAGTAGCCGGCGGCGTTGTTCTTGACCATGTCCAGGTAATCAAAGTAGCAGCGCGGGTGGGTGGCGGTCTGGCGGGCGGCCAGGGCCTTTTCGCTGACGCAGGTCACGCCCATGCCGGCGGGCAACATCAGGCCCTTTTGCGAACCCGAAACGCACACGTCCACCTTCCATTCGTCCATGCGGAAATCGATGCTGCCCAGGGCGCTTACCGAGTCCACGAACAACAGGGCGGGGTGCCCGGCGGTGTCCATGGCCTTGCGGATGGCGGGCACGTCGCTGGTGACGCCGGTGGCGGTTTCGTTCTGGCACACCAGTACGGCCTTGATCTTATGGCCCTTGTCGGCTTGCAGGGCAGCGAGGTAACGATCGGGTGGTGCGCCTTCGCCCCACTCCACGTCGATCAACTCCACTTCAAAGCCCAGGCGCTGGCACATGTCGATCCACAGGTGGCTGAACTGGCCAAAGCGCGAAGCCAGAACCTTGTCGCCCACGTTGAGGCAGTTGGTGAGGGCCGCTTCCCAGCAACCGGTGCCGGAGGAGGGGAACACGATCGGCGTGCCCTTTTCGGTTTTGAACACCTTCTTCAGCCCCTGAATCACTTCCAGGGCCAGTTCGGGGAATTTGGGTGAGCGATGGTCTTCCATCGGCACCATCATGGCCCGTTGAATGCGGGCCGGTACGTTGGTGGGTCCGGGTACAAACAGAAAATTCTGTCCAGCCATGATCTAAATCTCCTCAAGCTCTATATAGGTTCAATCTGTAGGGTGTATAAGGCGCGTTGCTTAGCCGTACACTGGAAACTTGCTGCACAGGGCGCTGACTTCGCCAATCACGCGCTGCGTGGTGGCGTCGTCGCCGGGCGCGTCCAGCACATCGGAAATCAGGTGGGCCACCTTTTGGGCTTCGGCAACACCAAATCCCCGGGTGGTCATGGCGGGTGTGCCAATCCGGATGCCCGAGGTGACGAATGGCTTTTCCGGATCATTCGGAATGGCATTCTTGTTAACGGTAATGTGGGCACGACCCAATGCAGCTTCGGTGTCCTTGCCCGTGATCTTTTTGGCGCGCAGGTCCATCAGGAACAGGTGGCTTTCAGTGCCGCCCGAAACGATGCGCAGGCCACGCTCGATGAAGGTGCCGGCCATGGCCTTGGCGTTGGCCTTGACCTTTTGCTGGTAGTCCTTGAATTCAGGCTTCAGGGCTTCGTTGAAAGCCGTGGCCTTGGCTGCGATGACGTGCATCAGTGGGCCGCCCTGGATGCCAGGGAAAATCATGGAGTTGAGCGGCTTTTCGAATTCCGCAGAAGACAGGATGACGCCGCCTCGCGGACCGCGCAGGGTCTTGTGGGTGGTGGAGGTGACGAAATGGGCGATGCCGATGGGGCTGGGGTATTCGCCCACGGCGATGAGGCCCGCATAGTGGGCCATGTCCACCATCAGGTAGGCGCCCACGCTGTCGGCGATTTCGCGAAAGCGCTTCCAGTCAATGACCATGGAGTAGGCAGAGGCACCGGCCACGATCATCTTGGGCTTATGCTCCTCGGCCAGGCGCTGCACCTCGTCGTAATCGATCTGTTCGGTGTCGGGGTTGAGGCCATAGGCCACGGACTTGTAGAGCTTGCCGCTGAAGTTGACGGAAGCGCCGTGGGTGAGGTGGCCGCCATGGGCCAGCGACATGCCCAGCACCGTGTCGCCGGGTTGCAGCATGGACATGTACACGGCCGCATTGGCCTGCGATCCCGAATGGGGCTGGACGTTGGCGTATTCGGCACCGAAGAGCTTCTTGACGCGGTCAATGGCCAGCTGCTCGGCGATGTCCACGAATTCGCAGCCGCCGTAGTAGCGCTTGCCGGGGTAGCCTTCGGCATATTTATTGGTCAACACCGAACCTTGTGCCTGAAGCACGGAAGGGCTGGTATAGTTCTCAGAGGCGATCAGCTCGATATGGTCTTCCTGGCGGCGATATTCCTTTTGAATGGCGCTCCATAATTCGGGATCAGTATCGGCGATGAGCTTTCTGGAATCAAACACGGTCAAACCTCCTGGATGTTGCGCCGCAGCGCAGTCTTTGGACATGTCCTGATGGCTCAGGGTAATCCGCAATTAAGCCACAAACTGGACAATTTTAAAATTAGTAAAGTCTTTTCATATCTATAAGTGATACTGTTCCCAATCTGCCACGGGTATAACTACAATTCGACTTTCGATTATCTCACAGACCCTTGATCATGAACTCTGAAGCTTCCCAGGCGCTTCTGCGCGCGCTGTTTGACGCTGCCGTCGCGGCGGCCGATCCCTTCCGTTGCCTGCCGGCCTATTTGCCCGAGCCGCCCAAGGGCCGGACCATCGTGATCGGAGCCGGGAAAGCCGGGGGTTCCATGGCCCGCGCTCTGGAGGACCATTGGGCGGGGCCCCTGGAGGGGCTCGTGGTGACCCGTTACGGCCACAAGATACCCACCGAGCGCATCGAAGTGGTGGAGGCGGCGCACCCGGTGCCCGACGAGGCGGGGCGCGAAGCCGCAGCGCGCATCCTGAAGATGGTGCAAGGCCTGACCGCCGAAGACCTCGTCATCTGCCTCATCTCCGGCGGGGGTTCGGCCTTGCTGGCCGCACCCGCCGAGGGGCTGACCCTGGCCGACAAACAGGCCGTGAACAAGGGATTGCTGAAGAGCGGGGCCACCATCACCGAAATGAATTGCGTGCGCAAGCACCTCTCCGCCATCAAGGGCGGGCGCCTGGCCGCGGCCTGTGCCCCGGCCCAGGTGGTGACCCTGCTGATCTCTGACGTGCCGGGTGACGACCCCTCGGTCATTGCCTCGGGCCCCACCGTGGGGGATCCCACCACCTGCGCCGATGCGCTGGCCATCCTGGACAAATACAACCTGCGCGAACCTGCGGCCGCCTACGAGTACATCAAGCGCGGCCATGACGAAACGCCCAAGCCCGGCGACCCGCGCCTGGCACGCGCCACCACGCGCATGATTGCCACCCCGCAAGCCTCGCTGGAAGCGGCAGCCGCCCTGGCGCGCGCCTCGGGGGTGACTCCGGTCATCCTGGGCGACAGCCTGGAAGGGGAGTCGCGCGACGTGGCCCTGGTGCATGCGGGCATTGCCAAGCAGGTGGCGCGCCACAACCAGCCGGTGGCCGCCCCCTGCGTGCTGCTGTCGGGGGGCGAGACCACCGTCACCGTGCGCGGCAAGGGGCGCGGTGGGCGCAATGCCGAATTTTTGCTGGCATTGGCGGTGGCGCTGGAAGGACATCCGCAAATCCATGCAGTGGCCTGCGACACCGATGGCGTGGACGGCACCGAAGACAATGCGGGGGCGATCCTTACCCCGGATACGCTGGCTCGCGCCGAATCCATGGGCCTGCGCGCCAAGGATTTTCTGGCAAATAACGACGGCTATACATTCTTCTCAAATTTAAAAGACTTGATCCATACCGGGCCGACCCTCACAAATGTGAACGATTTCCGGGCCATTCTGGTAAGGTAATTTCCGGGTTTTGAACCACCCCTTCGTGGTCAAAAAATTGACACAAATCAAGATTTAACAGGAGAAGGTTGTCATG
>DAIBBI010000038.1:0-3757 GCA_027442615.1 Ferrovaceae bacterium
TCTGGTGGCGCCTACGGATATCGATCGCTTTGCCGGAAGCCCCGGTTACGCCATCCATGGGTTTGACCCCATCCTCATGGATCCGCTCCCCTTCCCCGCCACCGTTGTGGCGAGCCGCAATGATGATCGCGTCAGTTTTGATCGGGCCGGGCTTTTTGCTTCATCCTGGGGTGCGCGTCTCGTTGATGCAGGCAATTTGGGACACATGGGCAGCGCAGCCAAGCTTGGCCTGTGGCCACAAGGACTGGTGTGGTTCGGACAATTCCTTGCCACCCTAAATCCTGTCTGACGTCACAATCCGTGACAGTTTCAGCGCTCCAGTACCCACTTGAGGCTGGCCAAACCAGCACGATACTGGTCATTGATTATTTTTGCGGTCTGCTTACCATGGTCAGTTCTTTTTGTAGCAGGCATCGAATCCGGGCCGATTTCGATGTCAAGACAAAATTCAACAGGGGCTGGACGCGAAGCAGATGACGCGTGGCAGTGCAGGGTCATGTCGGCATCGCTGCGCTTATCCAGAACGTCTTCTTCCCTTCCAGCGTTGTCCTTGTAAATCACTCTGCGGAGCAAGGTGGCTTGGTTCCCATCAGCGGGCACACTGCGTTCCACAGAAAAATCCCAACGCGCAATGCCCTCGAAATTGCTCAATAGCGCCCATACCTTTGCAGGCTAAGCCTGAATGGTAATGGTTTGAGAAACCGTTTCATGCACGACATCATGCTATGTTGCAGCCTGCGTCACACCAGTCAGCACAGTCATCACAACTGTCATAATGATCCTTGATCCCCACATGATGTCTCCTTTTGATATTGACCAACCGCTCTGACAAGTATCAGCAGAACAGCAGTTAAGGAACGTTAACACGTGGTTATTTTTTGTAAATTCGCCGGTTTCGCGATCTTTATGGCAGTCAATCGCAATATGTTTATACCGAACCGTTACGCTGGTACTATTCTTTTTTTCTATTTTCCACATCAATGAGTAACCCACTGAACGGTCTGGTAAAGCCTATGACAATAACAAATGACATGCTTTTTTTAGGGCGGCAGCCGGTCCTGGACCGTGATCAAAGCATCATCGCTTACGAATTACTGTTCAGATCAGGAACCACAAACAGCGCTGAAACCAGTGACGACTTCTCGGCAACTTCCACCGTCATCAATCACGCCTTTAACGAACTGGGGATTGAAACCGCGCTTGGCCCTTACGGCGGATTCATCAATATGAACGAATCCCTCCTCATGAGCGGTGTCGTTGAAATCCTGCCTGCAAGTAAAATTGTCATTGAAATTCTTGAAACGGTGCAGATCAGTGATCACTTGATTGCGCGCTGTACCGAGTTGAAGCTAATGGGATTCACGCTCGCCCTGGACGACTTTACGCATTACGACCCAGAAGCTAGAGCCCTTCTTGATCTTGTTGATATCGTGAAAATTGACTTGCTCACAGTAGATCACTCGAAACTGGAAGCGCTGGTCAATAAGCTCAAGGAATGGCCCGTACAGGTTCTTGCAGAGAAAGTAGACAGCCTCGAGCTATTCAATCTGTGCATGAGTCTGGGTTTCGATCTATTCCAGGGTTACTTCTTTGCCAAGCCACAAATCATTTCCGGAAAACGGCTTTCACAATCCAAGCCGATTTTGTTGAAACTGCTGGGTCAGGTTACAACTGATGCGGAAATCGATGAAATTGTCGCAACAATTCAACAATACCCTTCGCTCAGCATCAATCTCTTACGGCTTACAAATTCTGTGGCCTGTGGCATTCAAAACAAGGTCACCTCGCTCACTTCTGCCATCACAATTCTTGGCAGACGCCAACTTCAGAAGTGGATATTGATTCTTCTCTATTCTGAAAACCCAAGCAACAGCAGCACGTCCAATCCACTGCTTCAACTCGCGGCAAGACGTGGAAAATTAATGGAGCTCCTGTCTTCTGCAATGCATGACAAGGCATTTAAAGAAACCGCATTCATGATCGGCATCCTGTCACTGATGGATGCCCTGCTGGGCTTGCCCATGGACGAGATCCTGACTTCGATTTCAGTAAGTGCTGAAGTTGGTGACACCTTAACCAAGCGTGCCGGAAACCTGGGGAAACTGCTTACCATAGTTGAGAATCTTGAGCGCGGCAGCATGGAGAACATAGACGCATGCCTTAGTCAGTGTTCTTACATTTCGCTTCATGACATCAGCCTGGCTCAGGTCGATTCCCTACAATGGGTTAACAATATAACGGCTTGATCTGCGACTTCTTGCCAGCCCTGCATTGGCTTGCTGCCAATCTTGTGACCATGGTCAACCGTGACACAATAACTGACTGTTGAATCACGACGCAAACTGGGCCGGTTTTTTCTGGGGTAAATGGCTTCCCCCTCTGTGGATAAGTCTATCGCAGTTTCTTCATTTTTAATTCCTCTGGTGGTTTTGGTTCGTTTTGGTTTGAGCGCTCTGGGCGCTGGAATTGCGGAAGCGCCAACTCTGGTTTACGGTTTCGACGATATGGGGTAATCCCCCCAGAAAAGCGTGGGGGCGGATTCAAGGGGTCACTGCAACGTGAGATCCCCCTGACCTGCGGGGCAAACGTGTAGCCAGCCAGGCTGTGAATCCTATGGTAACTTTTGCCAGGGGGTTTACAGATGAAAAAGCGATTTACGGAAGAACAGGTCATCCGCATCCTGCGGGAGGCTGAAGAGCCGGGCGTGACAGTTGATGATGTCTGCCGGAAGAACAACATAACCAAGCAGACCTTCTACCGCTGGAGAAGCAAATACGGTGGCATGGAAGTGTCCGATGCTTCGCAAGCTCAAGGATCTTGAAGCCGAGAACAGCAAGCTCAAGCGCATGGTTGCCGAACAGCTGCTGGTAATCGAAGGGCTGAAGGAGTTTGCCGGAAAAAAATGATCACCCCGACAGGTCGACGAGAGGCGATGGCCTGTTTGACCGGTCGGGGCGTATCCAAGAGGGCATCGTGCCGTTACCTGGGGTTTAGCCGCCGGGTGGAAGGGTACGAGCTGAGGCAGCCCAAGAAAGACCAGGAACTGGGGGCCAAGCTCATGGAAACCGCTCAACAGTTTCCGCGCTTTGGTTATCGGCGCAGTGCTGCCTGGGTCGGTGAAGGAAAAGACCGGGTCAAGCGCCTGTGGTCTCTGATGGGGCTTGGGTTGCCGAGAAAGCGGCCGCGACGTCGTCGTTGCGGCAGCGACATGCGACTGCTGGGCGCAGTGAAGCCGAACCATGTTTGGAGCTATGACTTTGTTCATGATCGGCTGGCGGGGAAGCGAACATTCCGCATGCTCTGTGTTCTGGACGAACATACCCGGGAATGCCTGGCCATTGAGGTGGCGACTTCGCTGACTTCGCAGGATGTGATTCTGACGCTGACCCGGCTGATGAGGCTTTATGGGAAGCCGGAATACATCCGTTCTGACCAGGGAGCCGAGTTTACGGCGAGCCGGGTCATGAAATGGCTGCGCGACCAGAATGTGGGGCCGGCGTACATACCGCCTGGCAAGCCATGGCATAACGGTTTCGTTGAAAGCTTCAATGGAAAGCTGAGGGATGAATGCCTGAACCGGGAATGGTTCAGGGATCTGCGGGAGGCGCGGGCGTTGATTGAAAACTGGCGACAGTTTTACAACCATCAGCGACCGCACAGTGCCTTGGGTTATAAAGCGCCGGCCCAGGTACGATTGGAAAGGGCTAAAATCGGCGTTGGATTCGCAGTCTGAACGGCTACAAATTAGCCCCGCAGG
>DAIBBI010000062.1:0-24672 GCA_027442615.1 Ferrovaceae bacterium
TTCTCCCGGCGAAAGCTGGCCGAACCATCGCCTCCCTTGCCGGCGTGGACTTGAATATTGGCTTCGTCAATGAACTTCATAAAATAAAAAAGCCCTATCGTTTGATAGGGCTTTCCTGGAAAAGGGTTGAGCCCTTAAGCCGCTTGAGTAACAGGTTCGATCACGACGATCTTGTCCTGCAGCGCGCCCTTGGTGCGGAAAGCAACGCGACCCTCGACCTTGGCAAATAAGGTGTGGTCCTTGCCCATGCCGACGTTGGGGCCGGGATGGATGCGGGTGCCGCGTTGGCGAACGATGATGCTGCCTGCCGTGACGAGTTGTCCACCGTAGGCCTTGATGCCCAGTCGCTTCGATTCGGAATCGCGTCCGTTGCGGGAACTACCGCCCGCTTTTTTATGTGCCATGGCTTGACCTCAACCTGCTGTAATGGTGTCGATTTGAACTTCAGTAAACCCCTGTCGGTGTCCCTGATGCTTTTGATAGTGCTTGCGGCGGCGCATCTTGAAGATCTTGACCTTATCGTGCCGGCCATGGGCCAGAACGGTGGCAACGACCTTGGCACCATCCACCAGCGGACGGCCGAAGGTGATGGCATCGCCGTCGGCGACCATCAACACCTGGTCCAGATTGACCTGGGCGCCCACTTCCGCGGGAATGAGTTCGATTTTCAGCTTTTCGCCGGATTGGACGCGATATTGCTTTCCACCGGTTTTAATTACAGCGTACATGACGACGCTCCCTGCTTGTTCGGATCAATGAATCCGCGACTATACCTTTTTTTCGATGTTCTTGTCAAAACCAATCAACAAGTTAGGGGACGGGGTGCAGTTGCGTTGACAGAAGCTGGTGGCAATCCCTAACATTACCCGGAGCGCAGTTCCACGATACTAAGGCATTGAACCGTGAGTTTTGACCAAATCCATCGACTGATCGAAGACGACATGGTGGCTGTAGACCGTGTCATCCGGCAACAGCTTTATTCCGATGTGGCGCTGGTAAGGCAGGTGTCCGAATACATCATTCACAGTGGCGGCAAACGATTGCGTCCGGTCCTGACCATCCTGGCCGCAAGGGCCTTGAACTATGGCGGTCACCATCATCACACCCTGGCTGCCGTGGTGGAATTCATCCATACCGCCACGCTGCTGCACGACGACGTGGTGGACAAGTCAGAAATGCGGCGCGGCAAAAAAAGCGCCAACGAGCTATTCGGCAATGCGGCAAGCGTCCTGGTCGGCGATTTTGTCTATTCCCGGGCTTTTCAGATGATGGTGTCGGTGGACAACATGCGGGTGATGCAGGTGCTCGCCGATGCCACCAATGTCATTGCCGAAGGTGAAGTATTGCAACTACTCAATTGCCACGATGCTGACGTGGATGAAGCGCGCTATCTGCAAGTCATCCGTTTCAAAACGGCCAAGCTGTTTGAAGCGGCAGCCCGACTGGGGGGCATCCTGGCAGGGGCGCCAGAGCCCATGCAGGAGACCATGGCCACCTTTGGGGCGCGACTTGGAACCGCATTCCAGATCATTGACGACGTGCTGGATTATTCCGGTGACCTGTCCGTGACCGGAAAAAATCTGGGGGACGACCTTGCCGAAGGGAAGGCCACCCTTCCGCTGATTTTCGTCATGCGCGAAGGCACGGCAGAGGAGGCGGCGGTCATTCGCCACGCCATCGTGGAGGGGGGCGTGGACGAAATGGATGCGGTGGTGCGCATCATCCAGAAAAGCGGAGCGCTCGATTATGCCCGCCGTTGTGCCGAACGCGAGTCGGCGGCAGCCTGCGCTGCCCTTGGGTCGATCGTGCCTGCCTCTGCCTACTGCACAGCCCTCGAGCAACTGGCCCAGCTGGCCACGCATCGTTCCAGTTAGCTTGACCATGCCCCGTCCGGTTGCCATATTCAGGCATTTTGCGACCGAGGGCCCGGCCTACCTGGGCGATTTTCTGACGCAACGGCATATTCCCTGGCAGTTGATTGCGCTGGATGAAGGTGCGGCGGTTCCGCCGCACCCGGACGGTTATGCGGGCCTGGTATTCATGGGCGGCCCCATGAGCGTCAATGACCCGCTACCCTGGATTCCCCCGGTGCTGCAGCTCATCCGGCAGGCGGCGCGCCTGGATATTCCGGTGCTGGGCCATTGCCTGGGTTCGCAGCTGATGAGCCGGGCCCTGGGTGGCGTGGTGTCGCGCAACGCCCGGAAGGAAATCGGCTGGGGTGAAGTGAGCGTGCCGGAGAGCGCCGCGGCACGCCAGTGGTTTGGCGAAGTTCGCGAATTCGATGCCTTTCACTGGCATGGTGAAACCTGGAGCCTGCCTGCCGGGGCGGAATTGGTTGCAAGCAGTCCGGCCTGTACCCACCAGGCCTTTGTGCTGGGCCCGCACGTCGGCCTGCAGTTCCACGTCGAAATGACCGAACCCATGATCCGCAGTTGGTGCGAGTCGGGGCGGCGTGAAATCGAGTCCAGCGACAGCCCGTCAGTGCAGCCGGTGGAGGCCATCCTGCAACAGATGCCAACCCGCTTACCCTTGCTCCATGCCGTGGCCGATGCGCTCTATGCGACCTGGACCAAGAGACTGAAAGATTAACCGCGCGGCTGGCATGGTGAGACGGGCTGGAGTAGAATGTGCGGCTTCGCCGGTAGCTTCAACGGCAATTCGGGGTGTAGCTCAGCCTGGTAGAGTACTGCGTTCGGGACGCAGGAGTCGGAGGTTCGAATCCTCTCACCCCGACCAACAATTTTCATGAGCAATCCAATTCGTTTGACCCAATACAGTCACGGCGCCGGCTGTGGCTGCAAGATCTCCCCACAGATGCTGGATGTGATCCTCGCAGGAAGTGGGGCGTCTCCCCTTGACCCAAAACTCTGGGTCGGCAATGCTTCGCGCGACGATGCGGCGGTGTATGCCATTGACGAGCAGCGCGGCCTCGTCTCCACCACGGACTTTTTCATGCCCATCGTTGACGATCCCTTCGACTTTGGCCGCATTGCCGCCACCAATGCCATCAGCGACATCTATGCCATGGGCGCCGACCCCCTGATGGCCGTGGCCATTCTGGGCTGGCCCATCAATGTGCTGTCTCCTGAAGTGGCGCGCGAAGTGATTCACGGCGGTCATGCGGCGTGCCACGAGGCCGGCATTCCGCTGGCCGGTGGGCATTCCATCGACGCTCCCGAACCCATCTTCGGGCTGGCCGTCACGGGCATCGTCGAGAAACGCTTTCTCAAGCGCAATGACACGGCCACTGTGGGCTGCAGGCTCTATCTCACCAAACCCCTGGGGATAGGCATCCTCGCCACCGCCGAAAAAAAGGGACTGCTTCGCGTCGAAGACGTAGGCATGGCGCGGGACTGGATGTGTACCTTGAACAAACCCGGCAGCCGTTTTGGAAAACTGGAGGGCGTGCGGGCCATGACCGACGTCACCGGTTTTGGGCTGCTGGGTCATCTGGTGGAAATGGCTGATGGCAGCGGGGTGACTGCGCGGCTTCGCTACGAGGCCGTTCCCCGGCTGGAAGGTCTGGACCATTACCTGAAGCTCGGCGCCATCCCCGGGGGGACCCAGCGCAACTTTGACAGCTATGGTGATCGCATTTCCCCGCTCTTCGAGGCACAGAAGCACTTGCTGTGCGATCCGCAGACAAGCGGTGGTTTGCTGGTGGCCGTGGATGCCGCAGGCGAAAGCGAATTCCTTGCAGTGTCCGCCGAACTGGGTCTGGATCTGACACCCATCGGCGAGATGATGCCCAGACGGCAATACGCCATAGAGGTCCGTTGATGCGCGAGGACAGCGCCGATTACCGCGCGCTCTTTCTCGACAATCGGCCCCTGATGGATGTGCGCGCCCCGGCGGAATTCAGTAAAGGGGCCTTTCCCGGTGCCGTCAACCTGCCCCTGATGAACGACCAGGAGCGGCAAAAGGTGGGCACCTGTTACAAACAGCGTGGGCCTGAGGCTGCTTTGGCGCTGGGGCATAGCCTTGTTTCCGGCAAGGCCAGGGCAGAGCGCATTGAGGCCTGGGCCGCTTTCGCTCGCGCCAACCCGCAGGGCTACCTGTACTGCTTTCGCGGAGGTCTGCGCTCCAAGATTGCACAAGCTTGGCTTCATGATGCGGGAGTCAGCTTTCCAAGGGTGGCAGGTGGTTACAAGGCCATGCGCAATTTCCTGATGGAATCCACTGAAGCGGTGATTTTTCAATGTGAATTCGTGTTGCTTGGCGGGTTGACCGGCACCGGCAAGACGGAAGTGCTGGCTCAGCTGGGCCACGCTCTGGATCTGGAGCACCACGCCAATCACCGGGGCTCCAGCTTTGGTAAACAGGCCACACCGCAGCCCTCGCAAATCGACTTTGAGAACGCCCTGGCAATTGATTTACTCAAGCAGCGGGCCGCCGGAGGGGAGCAGTTTGTCATCGAAGACGAGGGCCACATCATCGGCAGCTGCTCGGTGCCGTTGACCCTGTATCAGCACATGCAGGAGTGTCCCCTGGTCTGGCTGGAGGACAGCTTTGCAAGTCGTGTCGGGCGCATCCTTGGTGACTACGTAATTGACCTGCGGCGTCAGTTTGTTGTGCGCTACGGGGAGGAACAGGGGTGGGCTGCCTATGCAGAACGGCTTCGCCAAAGCCTCGGCAGCATTGCCAGGCGCCTTGGCGGTGAACGCACCCAACGCCTGATGGGCATCATGGATGCCGCGCTGGATGAGCAGTCCAGAAGCGGGACGGTGGAGTTGCACCGCGGCTGGATCGAGGGGCTGTTGCGCGAGTACTACGATCCCATGTACGCCTTTCAGCGCCAGCGCAAGGAAGCCAGAATCGAATTTAGCGGCGGGCAGTGTGAAGTTTTGGAATATCTGCGTCAGCGTCGTCCAGGACAGCGCTGACTGCCTTATCAGCTATCTCCGCCACGCCCACTGATGTGCATTTCGATTTGATTTCGCACTGAGATCACCCCGGGCACGAGTTTGGTCACCCGGCCTGCTTCAAATATTTCGTTACCGTCGAACACCATTCCCGAGAGCGTAACCACGCCGCGATTGACGCTGACCTGGATATGTGGGGCAAAGACGTTGGGATCGTCAGCAAGTTGCTGCGTCACGGCAATTTCGAGTTTCTTGTCCGCTTCCAATTCTGCGGCAGTGCGAGCGGGGCTGGTGGCGCATGCGCTGATCATGGCCGCCAGTATCAGCGCCATCGAAATTCCGGTAACTTTTTTCAAGAATGTCAGATGCATTTGAGTTTTCCAAATCAATGACCAAGAGGTTCACTGCCATTCTAATGCAGCACGCCCAGAACTTCCTGCACTTTCTGTGTGATATTGTGAAAGTTGTCTTCGAAAAACCCAAAATGTTCAAGCGCAAGACGGCCGCCCGAAACCCAGTCGGCGCCACGCTCGAATTCGGGATTGTATTGAATCGCCCTTTCGGCCAACAATCCCAGGGCAATCAGGTCCTGGGTTTCCTTCAGCAACGCGTTTTTCGTGGCCTCTTTACCAGGCTTTCTGGTGATTTCGTCGTAGTCGTGGTGGTGCCAAATCGCTTCGGTAATGGCTTCACCCAATCCCCATTCTTTGGCCATCAGGGAGCCAATGTAGGCGTGTGAAATGCCCAGATGGTCGATTTCGGTGTGGGTCATGATCCTGTCTGGCGTTCTCCTGGCCAGTTCCAGGACTTTTTTGTAACCAGGGCGGCGCGCAATCAGCAGCAGTATTCCGCAATTCTGGAATAGCCCGAAGGTGAAGGCGTGGTCGCTGTTGATGCCCCCCAGCATTTTGGCGATGTAGGAGGTCACCAGGGCCCTTTCAGCCGAGGCTTCCAGAAACTCCTCCACGTCGGCAATGTTTGCACCGGCGGCAATGTTTCGCAGCGCCATTCCCGTCACGACGCGCGTAACGGTGGACATTCCCAGCATGCTGATGGCCTGGTGAACGGATGAGACCTTGGTTCTCAGCCCGTACAGCGGTGAATTGATGGTCTTGATGAGGGCCGCGGAAATGCCCACCTCTGCACTGATCAGTTTCTCGATCTGCCGGTAGTCCGGATCATCCTTTCGGGCCTCTGCATCGAGATGCGTCAAGATTTCTGGCCGTGGAGGAATTCCAATCTCCACCAAGGCACGTTGCAGTTCCTGATCGGCGTCCATCTCAATCCCCCATTATGCTCAGATGATGTTGCTGCTTCTTCCTATTCTAGTGAATTTGACCAAAATGATATGTAGGAAAAAGGACTACTGCAAAACAGCAGCATTCTCGCCCTGCTGGAAATTGCCCATGTTGAGCGGGCAGAAATTTAGGTCAGAACCGTGTCATGATGGGCGCCATGTCTACTGCCCCTTGGTTTCTGTACCTCATTGAATGTATTGATGGTTCCCTTTATGCAGGAATCACCACAGATGTTGCGCGCCGGTATCAGGCCCACTGTAAAGGCGTGGGAGCACGATATACCCGTTCCCATCCGCCGGTTTGCTTGGTAGGATCACGGATGTTCGGCTCGAGATCAGAAGCCTTGAAGGCCGAACTGGCCATCAAACGCCTGCCCAAGGATAAAAAGATCACTGCGCTTCGCGCGCCGGATTTTCTGGGGAAGGCAGAGCCGACCACCAACGACACTATCACTGAGGAGATATTGCATGAACAAATCCGAACTCATCGAAGCCATTGCCAAGGAAGCTGACCTCTCAAAGGCTGCTGCAGAACGGGCCTTATCCGCCGCCATCGACACCGTCGTCAAGGCAGTGAGCAAGGGCGATTCCGTCACCCTGGTGGGATTCGGGACCTTCAAGTCTTCCAAGCGCGCTGCCCGTACCGGTCGCAATCCTCAGACGGGCAAAGAAATCAAGATTGCCGCCACCACTGTGCCGCGCTTCACTGCCGGGGCCACTTTCAAGTCCGCCGTCGCCGGCAAGAAAGCCAAGAAGAAGTAGTGTCAGGCGGGGGAATGGCTACCAGGCCACTCCCCCTGTTGCCACGGCCTAGTAAGGCCGGATGGCGCCGTTGATGACCCGCACCCGTTCGCCCACCCTGAATGCGGGGTTGGCTTGCAGAGCCAGGACGTGAGACCGGCCGTCGTCCATGCGCACAGTGACTTCATGGATTTGGGTGCTATTGGCCCGCTTTTCGATTTCGTTTCCTGCGTAACCCCCGCCCACGGCACCGGCAATGGTGGCAAGGTCCTTGCCCGCCCCACCGCCTACCTGATGTCCAAGAATGCCTCCTACCAGGCCACCTGCCACAACGCCCAGCGCACCGCCCTCACCCTGTTTTTCCACAAGCCGGATGGATGTGATCACCCCGCAATCGGTACAGACCGTGGGCTGGATCGGTCCTGGAGGGATTTGCGAAGAAGGTGGGGATGCGGGTTGTGGCAAGGGGCCCAGCTTCTCGGAGGGTGGGGGAGCCGCCACTTCGCTGCTGCTGTTGTGTTTGGGAAGGTAGCCGGTCAGCGCTGCAATGCCAACGAGGCTGAAGAGCGTCACTGCAATGGAAGCCGCAATGACGAAGGGGCTGGTTTTTCTTTTGAGTTCGGTCACGATGAATATCTCCTGATGTATGGCGTCGCACGCCAACGGTTGCACCGCCTGAATTTAGCATGTGACATTTTCCCATAGTATAAGGGAATGCAGCAGCCCCTCATGCAAACGAGGGCTACGCCACCTCAATGGGAGCTGCAGAGCAGATCACTGTTCTTCTCTCCGGTGAGCGACATGTGTTCCAGCCCTTCAATGACCTTGAGGCTTGCCTCTTCCATGCCGGCAACGCTCTTCAGCATGCGTGCCGTATCCCCTGCAGCGTGGGCCCGTAAGGTTTCGATGGCGAAGTGGTGGACCTGGATATGGGGGGCTTCAATGCCCTGATAGCCCTCCAATTTGGAAAAGCAGTCCCGGCCCTCGCCCTGGTAATACCATTGGCCCAGCCGGCATTCCGTATGGCTGGCGAATTTGTTTTCCCTTTCCTCTGACAGTCCAAACAAGACCTTGTAGATGCGAAACTTGAAGATCAGGTGATCCACCTTGGCCAACTCGCAAAAACCGCGAAGCGCCGATGCCGCGATGGCTTTTTCCATGAGGGCGGACAGGTCCAGCAGTTGCCGCATGGTGCCAGCAGCGGCTTGTCCATCCTTGCTGAAGGTCTCGGATTGATCTGCCAGGGCCAGGATCTGGTCGTGGCTCGTGGTGCTGTCACCCCGAATGCGTTCCACCAGGGTGGAAATCTCCCCGGTGGCATGGGTGGTGCGTTCGGCAAGCTTTCTCACTTCATCGGCCACCACGGCAAACCCCCGGCCCTGTTCTCCCGCGCGTGCGGCTTCGATGGCCGCATTCAAGGCCAGCAGGTTGGTCTGGTCGGCAATTTCCTTGATGAGCTGGATGATTTTGCTGATTTCCTGGGCTCGTGCGTCCAGTTCGCCGATCTGCAGGGCTGCGCGATGGGAGTTGCTGGCAAGGTCGGCCAGGTTGGTGGCAATCCGCTCGATGGCGGTGCGGCTGGTGAGGGAAACCCCTTGCGCATCAAGGGCATGGTCTTTCTCCACCTGCATGGCGGTGGAAAGGCTTGCAAGGCTACCCTGCACATGCGTTAGGGATTGGCCAAAGGTTTGGAGGTGCTGTGTGAGTCCCCGCAGCCGCTCCAGATCGGTTTGCAGCACCTGTTCGCGCCGCGTTGCAGCTTCCATCTGTTGCGCTAGCGCCTCTGCCATCCTTTCGCGTTCTGCGAGGCGAAGTTCAAGTTCCTCAATTCGTCGTTGCTGATCCTGGATCTTCCTGCTTCCGAATAACACCTTGCCGCTCCCTAAACAGCCCATCGAGGGCAGCATGATACGCGATGTTACCCCCCGTGAATCGTCTGGATGGGTTTAGGGGCATCAGGCGCCAATAAAGGGTTTGATGGCGGACAGAAACAGCTCGGGATCCTGCAACTGCGGCACATGGGCGCACCCGGATAGAACCTGCAGCTGGGCGTGGGGCAGGCCAGCGGCCAACTCCCGTGACATGGCCGGAGGGGTGGCCTCATCGTGCTCCCCTACCAGGACGAGTACTGGTACCCCGATGGCGCCAATTTGAGAGCGCAGGTCGAGGGTGGAAAGTGCGGCGCAGGCATTGTGGAAGGTTTGCGGATCGACGGCCAGAAATCGTTTCCGACGCTCATCGACCAATGCCGGATGGGTGGACTGGTACTCAGCCGAAAACAGGCGGCGCATTGCGACATCTGCTATCGCTGCAAGGCCTTTTTCTTTCGCAGCAGCTGACATGCCCTGAAAGGCCGTGCGGCCTGGTTCGGAAAAGGCTGCTCCGCAATCGGCCAGAATCAGGCGCCGTGCGATTTCGGGGTGCCTGATGGCCACGAGCAATGCCACGAACCCGCCGTAGCCGTTGCCCAGCAAGAGGGGCTGGTGCGTCAGGTTGAGCCCCTTGATGGCCCCAGCCACCCGGTCTGCCACGGCTTCCAGGCCGCCATCTACCCGCTCCGAGGCCCCAAAACCCGGCAGGGCGAGCATGATGACCCGGTGGGTGCGTGCCAGCGGCAGGGCAATCCGGTCAAAGCTTGAATCGTCCGCAAGCAGCGAATGCAGCAGGACCATGGGGGGTCCTTCGCCGCCGACGCGGGCATGGACGCGGTGGGCGCCCACCGCGATGTCCATTGGGCTGAATGAGGGCTGTGATTGATGCATGGGCGTTTCCATTTAGTTGAGGCGGGGTTGGTTGGCCGTGTCCTTGTACCAGTCGAAAGGCGAGTCCTCCATGCGCAGCATGATGCTCTTGGTTTCAAAATGCTGCTCGAAGGATTCTGTTCCGCACTCGCGTCCGATGCCGGAGTCCTTGACGCCTCCCCACGGGGATGCGGGATCCAGCCGATGGTGGTCATTGACCCAGACGATGCCGCATTTCAGCCTAGCCGCAACCCGGTGGGCCCGGGTCAGGTTGTTGGTGCGAATGGCGCCGGCCAGCCCAAACTGCGAGTTGTTTGCCAGGGCCAGGCCTTCTTCCTCGCTGGAAAACCTGGTGATGGAAACGAAAGGACCGAACACCTCTTCCTGGAAAATGCGCATGTGGGCCGTGACGTCGGCAAACACGGTGGGTTCGACAAAAAACCCGTCTTTCAGTGAGGGGTCGGAGGGCACCTTGCCGCCGGCAACGAGCCGTGCCCCGTCTTCTTCCAGGCCGATCCTGATGTAGTTGAGCACGCGTTGCTGCTGGCGCGCCGACACCACGGGCCCCAGTTGCACGGTGGGATCGATGGGGTCGCCGATGCGGATGGTCTTGGCTTTGGCAGCGAGTTTTTCCACAAACTCGTCATAGATTTTTTCATGGACGATCTGGCGGCTGCCGCAAATGCAGGTTTGTCCCGCACCGATGAAGGCACCAAAGGCGGCGTAGTTGACGGCCTGGTCCACATTGAAATCTTCAAAGACGAGCACGGGAGTTTTCCCCCCCAGTTCCAGCGTTTGGTGTGCAAAATTGTGCCCGGCCAAGGCCCCGGTGATGCGGCCGGCTTCGGTGCCGCCGGTCAGGACCCATTTTGCAAGCCCGGGATGCTCGGCCAGCGCGCGACCCGTGCTGGAGCCCAGGCCCGTGACCACGTTGAATACGCCCGGCGGCAGGCCCGCCTCAGTGAACAGTGCGGCAAGGCGCAATGTGGTCAGCGGCGTGTACTCGGAGGGTTTGACCACCGTGGTGCATCCGGAGGCCAGCGTGGGGGCAAGGCTCTTCATCATGATCATCAGCGGGTGATTGAAGGGGGTGGAGTTGCCCACCACGCCGATCGGGGTGCGGATGGTGTAATTCAGGTAATTTCCGTCCACCGGGATGACAGCGTCGCGACGCGCGATGGCAAGCCCCGCGTTGTAGCGCAAAAAGTCGGGGAGTCGCGAGATTTGGGCGCGCGTCTCGTTGACGGAACGACCATTGTTCAAGGTTTCGAGCTGGAAGAATTCGTCCAGATGGGCTTCAAACACGTCGGCCAGTTTGTTGATCAGTTTGGCGCGCGTACGGTTGGACAGTCCCGCCCAGGCGTTATCCTCGAATGCCGTCCTGGCGCTTTTTACGGCGCGGCCCACGTCGGCATCGCTGGCGTGGCTGATCTTGGCAAGAAGGGCGCCGGTGGCGGGGTTGACCACGTCCAGCAGGTCGCTGCGGGAGGCGGGGACTTCGCCGCCATCAATGAATAAGCCGTGAACCGGGATGCTGCTGGTCGTCATGATGGATCCTCAGGAAGGTAAAAATATTTAGCTTGCAATGACGCGATGTGACAGCGCGTCATTGACCCGATGTGCGGCGGTGGCAATGTGTTGTTCGGCCAGTCGCGCTGCAAGTTTTGCCTTGCGCCCTTGAAGCGCATCGATGATCTGGCAATGTTCCCCTACGGGTGATGCGGGGCTTTCCTGCCTGATGTTGGCAAGACTGACCCGGACCACACGCTCCATCTGGTCGATCAGGTCATTGATATGGTCACGCATTCGCTTGTTGTGGGACAGTTCTGCAAGCATGCCGTGGAAGGCACGGTTATAGGCAACGAGTCCGCCTTCCCACTGCGTGGCATCGAAATGTCGAAAAGTGTCCAATGCTGCCAACTGTGCATCGCTTGCCAGATGCACGATGCGTTCCATGCAGGCGCGCTCCAGCACGGAACGCAAGTGAAACATGTCCTGCACGTCCGAGAGGGACACCGGGGAGACCCGATACCCCTGGCGTGGAGAGCTGATCACCAGACCTTCTCGTTCCAGGTGCATCAGGGCGTCGCGTACCGGGGATTTGCTGACCGCAAAGCGCGTGGCCAGTTCGGCCTCGCGAATTTCAGCGCCAGGAGGGATGCGACAGCTCAGGATGTCAGTGCGCAGTTGGGCGTGAACGGCCTCGCGCAACAATTTTTTGGCTGGCAGTTGAGAAACGGGTATGGAATTCATGTGGCAAGAATAAAAAGTAATATTTTGCATTTTATGATATATCACGATGCAGCGCAACATGATTGGAGTTTTTAAACTTTCATAGATAAAACATGAAAATGGCGTGAGGATGGTGCAAGATGGTTTGACTTATTTAAAAATCGTGATATATCATGATTCAATAAAAACAGGTTGGACATGGTCTGACTTTCACCCCGAGGAGCGCACATGAATTTCAGTGTCAACGCAGGGGCACGGCTTGATCGGCTGCCCATTTCGTCGTTTCATCGCCGGATCATGATGCTGATCGGCATCGGGATGTTCTTTGACGGTTTTGACATCTACATCGCCGCTACCGTGCTGGGTTCGACGTTGCACAGCGGGTTTTCAACCCTTCCGGAAAACGCAATGTTCATTTCCGCCACCTTCGTGGGCATGATGCTGGGCTCTTTCATGACGGGTTTTCTGGGGGACCGGTATGGACGGCGCTTTACCTATCAATTCAACCTGCTGTTGTTTGGCGGAGCCTCCCTGCTCGCTGCCTTTGCTCCCAACATGATGGTGCTGATCATGTGCCGCCTCTTCATGGGCATCGGCCTGGGGGCTGAAAACGTCGTGGGCTATTCCACCCTGACGGAATTCGTTCCGGCGCGGGTGCGGGGCAAATGGCAGGGCATCATGGCGGTGTTCGTGGTGAGCGGTTTGCCCGTTGCCGCACTGACGGGCACGCTCCTGATTCCCCTGTTCAGCTGGCGTGCCATGTTCATCGTGGGGGGAATTGGCGGGGCCGTGGTGTGGTACCTGCGAAAGTCTCTGCCGGAGTCGCCGCGCTGGCTGGAATCGGTGGGGCGCGTCGACGAGGCGGAAGTCCTGATGAAAAAAATTGAAGAGGAGGCTTCAGGCGGGCAGCCGCTGCCATCCCCGGCGCCTCCTGTGGCCAGTGCGCCCTCGCGTGCCCTGTCCAGCTTGTGGGGGCCTGTACTGTTGCCGCGCATGATCGTGGGCAGCCTCGCGCTCATCGTCATCAACACCCTGCTGTATGGCTTCATTACGTGGTTGCCTACCTTCTTCGTCAAGCAGGGGCTGACCATTGCCACTTCGTTTCAATATTCCATGCTGATGTCCATCGGAGCCCCCATCGGTTCGGCCATCGGCGCGCTGACGTCGGACCGCTGGGGGCGCAAGCCCACCATTGCGCTGTCCTCGTTGATGGCCATCATCTTTGGGTTCATCTATCCCTTCGTCAATGATCCCTTGCTCCTGCCCATGATCGGATTTGCCCTGACGATCCCCATTTATGTTCTGGTAGCGCTGCTGTTTGGCATCTATATTCCCGAGTTGTTTCCCACCGAGGTTCGCCTGCGCGCTTCGGGAATCTGCAACACGTTTGGCCGTGGTGCCACCATAGGCACGCCCTTCCTGGTGGTCTGGCTGTTTACCAACTTCGGCATTCGCGGTGTTTTGACGCTGATGATCGGGTTGCTTATCACCCTGATGGTGGCCGTGCTGCGCTTTGGCGTGGAGACCGGCAGGCGCAGTCTCGAGCAGCTGGGACAAACCGCCGCCTGAGGGTTGGCCATCGGTGTGGTATTGTCCACCCCATGGCACTTAAAGCAACCATTTTCAAAGCTGATCTGCAGATTGCCGATATGGATCGGCATTACTACGCCAGCCATGCCCTGACCATTGCCCAGCACCCATCCGAAACGGATGAGCGCATGATGGTGCGATTGATGGCCTTTGCCCATCGTGCCCATGAACATCTGGTTTTTGCACGGGGGCTTTCTGAAGCAGACGAGCCCGACCTCTGGCAAAAGGATCTGACCGGTGACATCGAACAGTGGGTTGATGTGGGCCTGCCTGACGAAAGGCGCATCCTCAAGGCCAGCGGGCGTGCCCGCCATGTGACGATCTACGCATATGGCGGGCGTGCTGCCGCGCTGTGGTGGAGCGCCATCAGCCCCAAACTGGCGCGCCTGAAAAACGTGACGGTGATCAACCTGTCGACCACCGTCACCCAGGCGTTGGCCAAACTGACCCGTCGCAACATGCAGCTGGGTTGCACCATCGAGGATGGCGCCCTGTGGCTCAATGGCGAGTCAGAGTCCGTCCAGGTGGTGATGGACGTGTTGCAGGCGGCAGCGGGGTAAGGCAGGGGTGGTATATTTATCCGGTTGCTCAAGCAAGGAGAAAGCCTTCGTGAAATACGTCTTTGTGGTGCTGGGTGCTTTGGTGCTTTGGTCCTGTGAACAATCCAAAACACAGTCCTACTATATGTCCCATCCAGACGAAATGGTATCGGATCTGGCGGAATGCAAACGGCTGGGCAAGAACACCTACGATTGCAATGAGGCCGCAAAGGCCCAGTACATGCTCAAGCAAAAATGAGCCTGCGCTATGTCGATCCGGGCCCCACGCGGGCAGAAGTCGATGCGCTCGAGGGCCCCTGGGTCCTGGAATTTGGCGCACCCTGGTGTCCGCATTGCAAGGCAGCACAAGCCTCGTTGACGGCAGGCCTGGCCCAGCATCCTCGCGTGCGCCTGATCCGGGTCGAAGACGGGCGTGGGCGTCCCCTGGGCCGGTCGTTCCAAGTCAAACTCTGGCCCACGTTCATTTTTCTGGATCAGGGCAGGGAGGTGGCGCGGCTGGTGCGACCCACCGGGCAGGCTGAGATGGAAGCCGCCTTGACCCAAATCAATCCAGATCAGTTCTGAAATTTTCAAGTGCTTTCAGGAGAAGGCGAATCGGGTAGACTTCAGCCGATGCCGGAAAGCACCGGACAACGCAACGGACGAAGTACATGTCCCATTGAGATGGATGCACATACGCAATCCTCGTTCATAGAAGCGATTGAAGACGCAACCCAATATTTTCGCGTCTTTTTCGAAAAGTCAGTTGTTGGAATGGTGGTGGCCGGACCAGACCAGCGGATTCTTGACGCCAATCCGGCATTTTGCGGCCTGCTGGGATATTCCCGTGCCAGCCTGCTGCAGACCACCTGGACAGACCTCACCCCAACTGAAGACCTGACCCACGACGTCGCGTTGTTTGAACAACTGGTTTCAGGCAAGACGAAAGAGGCGGTGGTCTACAAACGATTCATTCGCGTTGACGGCAGCCTTGCCCACGTGCGTGTCCGGGTGACCGCCATTTGCGACGAGGCCGGGGCGGCGACGAACCTGGTGGCACAGGTGGATGACTTCTCCGAGCGGGATACCACCCATTCCAAGCTGGCGCGGCAGATTCACATGAACGAATCGCTCCTGCATATCGCCAGCGACGGCATCCACGTTCTGGACAGTACCGGCAATCTGGTGGAAATGAGCGATTCCTTCTGCAGCATCCTGGGTTACTCGCGAGAGGAAATGCAGGGGATGCATGTGGCCCATTGGGATGCAAAGTGGTCTCAGGAAGAGCTGCAGGGGCGGATGGAGCAGTTGATGCATCAGGATGACGCCACCTTTGAGACGCTGCATCGGCGCAAGAATGGTCAGTTGATCGATGTGGAAGTGCACATCAAGACGTTTAATCTCGGCAACGAGAAGCTGCTGTTCTGCTCGGCGCGGGACATTTCGGTGCGCAAGCAATCAGAATCCCTGATCCGGCTCCAGGCGGGCGCGCTCAACAACAGCATCAACGGCATTGCCATTTCAGATGCCACACAGCCTGATCTTCCCCTGGTCTACGTTAATCCCGCATTTGAAAAAATCACGGGTTATGCCTCGGCAGATGCCATCGGACGCAACTGCCGTTTTCTGCAGGGGGATGATCGCAACCAGCCAGACCGAAATGAGATTCGCCAGGCACTGGGGCAGGGCCGGGCCGTGAAGGCCACACTCCGCAATTATCGAAAAGACGGCTCCATGTTCTGGAACAGGTTCCAGATTGCCCCCGTCCAGGACCAGGAGGGAAGGACAACCCACTTTGTCGGCATCATCAACGACATTACCGAACGCAAGGTTTCGGATGATTACCTCAAGCTGGTCTCGAGGGTGTTTTTGCATGCCGATGAGAGCATCTTCATCACTGACCCGCACGGCTCGATCATCGAGGTCAACCCGGCCTTTACCCGAACCACGGGTTACAGCCGCGAAGAGGTGCTGGGCCGCAATCCACGCATTCTGCAGTCAGGACGCCATGATCAGCCCTTTTTTGCCGAGCTTTGGAAGAACGTCCTGAACCAGGGACATTGGTCCGGTGAGATATGGAACCGGCGCAAGAACGGCGAAATCTACCCCGACAAGCTCACCATCTCGGTGGTCAGAAACGATGAGGGCGAGACCTTGAGTTATGTCTGCCTGTCTTCAGACATTTCCGTTCTCAAGGCGCAGCAACGCGAGCTGGAACTGATGGCCCTGCACGATACGTTGACCGGGCTGCCCAACCGGGCTCTGCTCAACGACCGGCTGAACATGGCCCTGGCAGAGGTTCGCCGCTCCGGGGGCAAGATGGCGGTGTGCTTTATTGACTTGGACGGATTTAAACCCGTTAATGATACCTACGGGCATGAAACCGGCGATTTGCTGCTGATCGAGGCGGCCCAGCGCATGACGACCATCCTGCGGGCAACGGACACGGTGGCGCGCCTGGGGGGCGATGAGTTCATTTTGATTCTGTCAGAAATCCAGAGCGAAAAGGAATTTTTGGGCATGCTCTCCCGCATCATGGATGCCCTTGCCCGACCCTACACCATCGGTGAAATTACCGTGGCCATTTCGGCCAGCATTGGCGTGACCTTGTACCCGGACGACAATGTGGATGCCGATACGCTGCTGCGCCATGCCGACCAGGCCATGTACCTGGCCAAGGAAAAGGGGCGCAATCGATTCCATTTCTTCGATGTGGTGGATGACCGCAATGCGCATATTCGTTCCGAGGGGCGTGCGCGCGTCGAAGCAGCCCTGGATCACAATGAGCTTGTGTTGCACTACCAACCCAAGGTGGATTTGCGCACGGGGCAGGTGGTTGGACTAGAGGCGCTGATTCGATGGCAGCATCCCGACGAAGGGCTGCTGGCCCCGGCGGACTTTTTGCCCCTTGTCGAGAACAGCGATTTTGAAACGCGACTTTCGGAATGGGTGATCGCCGAGGCCCTGCGGCAGATGAAGCTCTGGCAGTGGGAAGGCCTGGACCTTGCGGTGAGCGTCAACCTGCCGGCGCGGCACCTGCACTCGGATGGCTTCATTCCATTCATCATCGATATTCTTTCCGAGAATCCAGAAATTCCGCGCGACCGCCTTGAGCTGGAAGTGCTGGAGACGGTGGCGCTCTGGGACATTCCCCGCGTGACACAGACCATGGAGGAATGCCGCCGTCACGGCGTGATGTTCTCGATCGATGATTTCGGAACCGGTTACGCCTCACTGGCCTACCTCAGGCGGCTGCCGGTCAACACCATCAAAATTGACCAGAGCTTTACCAGGGACATGCTGAACGATCCCGACGATCTGTCCATCGTGGAGGGGGTGATCAGCCTTGCCGAGGCGTTTCAGAAGCAGGTGATTGCCGAGGGCGTGGAATCAGAAGATCATGGAACCATCCTGCTCTACTTGGGTTGCCAGCATGCCCAGGGTTTTGGCATTGCAAGGCCCATGGCAGCAGATTTGATTCCGGGCTGGATCAAAGGCTACCGGCCGGCCCCGGCCTGGGTTGAGACTCACTCCAAGCGGCTCTCCCGCAAGGATATTGTGCTGGCCTTCGCCGAGGTCTGGCACCGGCGTTGGGTGGGTGACCTTGTGGATCTCATGGAAAACCGCGCGACAGGCACTCCGCCGCTCGAACCTGTCGAATGTCGTTTTGGAGAATGGCTGCATGGGCCCGGAAAATTGACCTACGGTCATCTGCAGGAATTTGTCGAGATGGATCATTTGCATGAAGCCGTGCATATCCTGGGGAGGGAAATGGTGAAACGCCACGAACTCGGCCAGATTCTGGAAGCGCGCGCCAAAGTGCCCGGACTGATCGTCTTGCGTGACCGGCTCATCCAGGCCCTGCACCGTCTGATTTCGGCCATTTGAACGTGTCTGTCGGAGGAATGCCGGCATGACGAACGACGATTTCAAGGGGCTGGATTCCCATACCGCCGCCCAAAGGCAAGCCGAGGAAGGGCTCAATGTCCTTCCCCAGGACGGACGTCGCAACCTCCCCGGCATTGCCCTGGAGGTTCTGCGTGAGCCCATGTTTCTCTTGCTGCTGGGCGCGGGATTCATTTATCTCGCGATGGGCAACCCCCACGATGCGCTGGTGCTTCTGGGTTTTGTCGTCATCATCATGATTGTGACCATCGCTCAGGAACGCCGTACCGAGCGCACCCTGGAAGCCCTGCGAGACCTGTCCAGCCCGCGCGCGCTTGCCCTGCGCGATGGTGAGCCCGTGCGTATTGCGGGGCACGAGGTGGTGCGGGGCGACGTGCTGGTGCTGGTGGAAGGGGACCGGATTCCCGCAGATGGACAGGTTCTGCAAGCGCATGATCTGGCCGCTGATGAGTCCATGCTGACTGGAGAATCCGTTTCCGTGGCCAAGGCGCCGCATCTGGATGCGGATGTTTTTGCCGGCACCTTGCTGGTGCGGGGCAGGGGCTTGATGCGGGTGACTGCAATTGGGGCGCACACGCGAATGGGGCAGATCGGTCAGTCGCTGCGAACGGTAACGCTCGAGTCCTCGCCCCTGCAACAGGAAATGGGGCGCCTGACCCTGCGCCTTGCATGGTTGGGCCTCGGGTTATGCCTGATACTGTCCGCGCTTTATTTGATGCTGCGTGGTGGATGGCTGGAGGGGCTGCTTGCGGGAATCACGCTGGCCATGGCGGTGTTGCCCCAGGAGTTTCCGGTCATCCTGATCGTCTTTCTGGCGCTCGGCGCGCGACGCATATCGCGGCATCAGGTGCTGACACGACGGCTCAATGCCATCGAAACGCTGGGTGAGGCCACGGTGCTCTGCGTGGACAAGACAGGCACACTCACGCAAAACCGCATGGCGCTGTCGGCCCTTTGTGTGGAAGGCCAGTTGCTGGAGGTGGACGGAGTGGACCGGGATGCATTGCCCGAGGCCTACCATGCCCTTCTGGAGTATGCAGTGCTGGCCAGCGAAATCGATCCCCACGACCCCATGGAGCGTGCCTTTCACCTGTTTGCCCGGAACACCCTTGCAAATACCGAGCATCTGCACCCTGATTGGGAACTGGTTCGCGAGTATGAGTTGTCACCCGAACTGCCGGCTATGTCCCACCTGTGGCGCACGGAAGCAGGCGAGCATCCGGTGGTGGCTGCCAAGGGGGCGCCTGAAGCCATTGCGGATCTATGCCATTTGCCCGAAGCTGCGCGCCAGGAAATGGCGTTGCAGGCAGAGCGCATGGCAGACCGCGGCCTGCGTGTCCTGGGAGTGGCTCGGGCCACGCATCGCGGAGACGCATGGCCCAAGATCCAGCACGATTTTGATTTTCAGTGGGTCGGGCTCGTGGGGCTGTCTGATCCCTTGAGGATCGAGGTCCCGGCTGCCGTGGCGCGCTGCCGTCGGGCCGGCATTCGTGTCACCATGATTACGGGAGACCATCCCAGGACGGCACGCGCGATCGCCGCACGTGCCGGCATTGACCACGAGCAGGTCATCACCGGCGCCGACCTTGTTGCATGGTCCAAAACCGAAATGGCACGGCGCGTGAAACAGGCCAGTGTCTTTGCACGGGTCACCCCGGCGCAGAAACTGGCACTGGTGGAGGCCCTCAAGGCACAGGGCGAGATCGTGGCCATGACAGGGGATGGCGTCAATGATGCGCCGGCCCTCAAGGCCGCCCATATAGGCATAGCCATGGGCAAACGCGGCACTGATGTGGCACGCGAAGCGGCAGCGCTGGTGTTGCTGGAGGATGATTTTGCGGCCATCGTCACGGCCATTGGTCTGGGTAGGCGCATTTACGCCAATTTACGCCAGGCGCTGATCTACACCATCGCCGTCCATGTGCCCACCATCGGGTTGAGCATGCTTCCCTTGCTGTTGGGACTGCCGCTGGTGCTTGCCCCGGTTCATATCGCATTTCTCGAACTGGTGATCGACCCTGCCTGTTCCATCGTGTTTGAAGCCGATCAGGCCGAGTCGCAATTCATGGACGGGGCGCCGCGCGCGCAGAGTGAGCCCCTGGTATCGGGCCGGCAGCTTTTAGCCAGTGCGCTACTGGGCGCCGTGGCCACGGCCATGGCAAGCGCCGAATATTTGTGGGCGACGGCCCAGGGCATGACGCCAGATGCGGTCCGGGCCATGACGTTCATTGCGCTGCTTGGGGCGAATGGCGCCCTCATTCTGGCTTGCCGCTCTCCTCAAGCCGGGTTTCATCGACTTTTCAGCGGTTTTCCTAGAGTGGGTGTGTGGGTTCTCGTCGGTGCCCTGGCAGGACTGGTGTTGGTGACGACGGTGCCGTCCATCGCCGAAGTATTTGTATTTCAGATCTTGCCCTGGAAGCATTGGCTGGCTGCCTTTGCCGTAGGAGCGAGCGCATTGATTCCGCTGGAGATGGTCAAGCGCCTGGTCTCGCGACCTGTCACATAAACTTAATCCAATCGTAACATGGGGGTCATGGCGTCGTGGCCCAATGTGCAGAACCATGAACGGGACCCTGCACATTTGACATTACCCACGACGCCGCACCCAGTCGCATCCGGCCCTGCCGAAGTTCACTCGCAAGGTGCCCACTTCAATTATCGCGCCATCTGGATTTCGGATATTCATTTAGGAACGCCGGGCTGCAAAGCCGAATACCTGCTCGATTTTTTACGTTGCCACGAGGCGCAGACGTTCTACCTTGTGGGAGACATCCTGGACGGATGGCAGTTGAGAAAGGGCTGGTACTGGCCCCAGACGCATAACGATGTGGTGCAAAAATTGCTGCGCAAGGCCAGAAAGGGAACGCGGGTGGTGTATGTTCCGGGTAACCACGATGAGCTGGCACGGCAGTTTACCGGGTTGGCATTTGGCGACGTCGAAGTGCTGCATGAAACCACTCATGTCCTCGCCGATGGGCGAAAGCTCTGGGTCGTCCATGGCGACCTGTTCGACGGTGTGACGCAACATGCGCGTTGGCTTTCCCATCTGGGGGACAGCCTATACACCCTCATCCTCAAGTTCAACCAATGGTTCAACGCGGTTCGCGCCCGCCTGGGCATGCCTTACTGGTCGGTTTCCCAATATCTCAAGCAACAGGTCAAAAATGCCGTCAATTACATCGCCGCCTTCGAGGAGGTGATGACCGAGGAAGCGCGGCGACGCGGCTGCCAGGGCGTGGTATGCGGGCACATCCACAAGGCAGAAATTCGCGATGTCAACGGCACCTTGTATTGCAATGACGGGGACTGGGTGGAAAGCATGAGCGCCTTGGTGGAAACCTTTGAGGGCGAACTCAAAATTGTCGAATGGCGCAACCGGGTCCTGGCGCCACTCAATCTGGGTCCCACCATTCTGGAAGATGACGTTGCCCTGGAGGCTGTGCTATGAAAATCATGATCGTGACCGATGCCTGGAGTCCCCAGGTGAATGGCGTGGTGCGCACGCTCAAGAATACGCGCCGGGAACTGGAAGCCATGGGGCACCAGGTGGAGATTCTCACACCCCAGGAATTCAAGACCCTGCCTTGTCCCACTTATCCTGACATCCGTCTCTCGCTGCTGCCTGGTGCGCGCGTGCGCCGACGCATTCGCGATTACGCTCCGGACGCTCTGCACATCGCCACCGAAGGCCCCCTGGGCATGGCCGCACGATCCTACGCAATACGCCGCAGGCTTGCCTTCACCACGGCGTACCACACGCGGTTTCCGGAGTACGTCAAAGCCCGCTTTGCCATTCCATTGTCCTGGACCTATGCCTTCCTGCGCTGGTTTCATGGACCGTCCCATGCCGTCATGGCACCCACCCCGGTGGTGGTGAGTGATTTGCAGGATTACGGATTTCGCAATGTCGTATTGTGGAGCCGTGGCGTGGATCTGGAGATTTTCAAGATGCAACAGGTCAACAGGTTGAACACCCGGCCTCCCATCTTTTTGTATGTGGGCCGCGTGGCCGTGGAAAAAAACGTGGATGCCTTTCTCAAACTGGACTTGCCCGGCACGAAATGGGTGGTGGGGGATGGTCCGGCGCTGGCGCGCATCAGGGAGGCCCACCCCGAGGTGCACTATCTGGGCGTACTGGATCAGCCCGCATTGGCCGAAGTTTACGCCTCTGCGGACGTGTTTGTTTTCCCCAGCAGAACCGACACCTTCGGGTTGGTATTGCTGGAGGCCATGGCCTGCGGCTGCCCCGTCGCGGCTTATCCGGTGACGGGCCCCCTGGACGTGATTGGGCATTCAGCTGCTGGTGCCCTGGATGAAGACTTGCGTGAGGCCTGCCTGCAAGCCCTGCGCATTCCCCGCCAAACGGCGCGCGCCCATGCCGAGCTGTTTTCCTGGCGTGCCGCATCCCATCAGTTTATGAGCCACCTGCGACCGCAGCCAGTTGCCCGCCTGCCGGACAGCAACATTGAGCCCAATCCCCTTGAACAAACCCTGTCCTGAAAGCCCCTATAAGGGAAAAACCGGGCTGCGGCGCGTCTGGAATGCGCTGGGTTATTCCATCAACGGCTTTGCCCTGGCGTACCGGCATGAGAGCGCCTTTCGTCAGGAGGTGGTGCTCACGCTGATCCTGATTCCGGTCTCGCTGTTACTCTCAGCTTCCGGCACGGGGCATGCCCTGATGGTGGGAAGCGTGTTGCTGGTGCTGCTTGTGGAGTTGCTGAACTCGGCCATCGAGGCCACGGTGGATCGCATCTCCCTGGAAGATCATCTGCTGGCCAAACGGGCCAAGGATATCGGCAGCGCTGCCGTGTTGGTGAGCCTGGTCAATGTGGCGTCGACCTGGGCGCTGGTGCTGATTTTTTGATGAGTGCACCAAAGGTGGCTCCTGTCGTGACCAGGATGACTCCCACCACGGTCATGCCACCAAAGGACTCTCCCAGCAGCGGGACTGCCAGCAGTGCTGAAGTGGCCGGAACGATGGCGAGCGTCAGGGAGGCGGCGCCGCTGCCCAGGGACAAGGTGGCATAGGCATAACTGAATGCAGCCACGAGTGCCGCCACCATGCCTTGATAAAATCCCTGCAGCAGAATGTCGTTCATGGGTGCGTGAACAATGCCCTTGGGTAAAAACAGGAAATAGATGGGCAAATAAAGGCTGGCCGAGGTCACGGCGATGCCGCTGACGGCGTCGATGGGTCGAATGCGCCACAGACGCACCATCAATCCGTAACAAGCCCACAGAATTGCGGCGCCCACAAAAAAGAGGTCGCCCAGCCATTCCATCGGATTATCTGCATGGGGCGCCCCCAGGCTCTTGAGTCCGATGACCAGCACGCCCGTTGCGGCAATGCCCAGCGCCAGAAGTGCGCGTGGACTGGGACGATCCTTCAGCCACAGCCAGGCCAGTCCCGCCGTAGCCAATGGCACCCCACCGTTGATGATGATGCCCGCATGGGCTGCAGGTGCATAGGCAAAACCCCCATAGGCGAGCAGGGCATAGAACATGCCGCCTGCCGAGGCCATGGCAATGAGCCGGAACGGGGGCAGCGAATTCTTGACGGCGATGAATACGGGCAGCATGAAGGCTGCGGAGACGGCAAAACGCAGGGCTGCAATGTCAAAAGGCGTCAGGACGCTTTTCCCGCCCAGACGCGAGACGATGTTAAAGCCGGTCCAACAGACAATGACCGTACCTGCAGCCAAAAAACCTTTCCATCGGGGGCGTTCCGGGTGGGGCTGGGACATGAAAAATCGGATGCGTGAGTTGAGCGTTCCAGTCTACCACTGATTCCATCGGGAGCTCTGCTCATGGTAGATTATCCGGATGTTAAGACTACTGCTCTGGGGGCTTGCGATCTGGCTGGCCTTCAAATACCTGCTGCCGGCCCTGCGACGCCTCACCGTTGTCCAGCCTCCACCTCCGCCCGTGGATTCCGGCGCTCAGGAGACGGTGCGGTGCGCGCGTTGCGGCGTTTACGTGCTGCGCTCTGAAGCAGTCTCCGGGGGGGGAGACTTCTATTGCAGCGAGGCCCATCGACAGGCGGGGCGTTCGTAGGGTGTCGAGCCTGGCCTTTCCGGTAGACGCGCAAGGCATCGTCCGGCGCGCGCGCCAGATACCCTCGCCCAACTGCGATGAGCGCCCTTCACGCACCTCCATCGTGCTCCTGGTGGTGCACAACATCAGCCTGCCTCCGGGTCAGTTTGGCGGTGAGGACGTCCTCCGGTTGTTTACCAATCGCCTTGACCCGGAGTCGCATCCGGCTTATGCGTCGTTGCGCAATCTGGAAGTTTCGTCCCATTTCCTCATCCGGCGCACCGGCGAGTTGGTCCAGTTTGTGCCATGTCTTCAACGGGCCTGGCATGCCGGCGTGTCATGCTGGAGGGGGCGGGAACACTGCAACGCATTTTCCATCGGCATCGAGCTGGAAGGGTGCGATACCCAACCCTTTGAAGACGCCCAATATGAAGTATTGATTGCCCTGGCCAACAGCTTGTACCAGACCTATCCCATCCAGGCGATGGTGGGACATTCGGACATTGCGCCGGGCCGCAAGACCGACCCCGGACCTTGCTTTGATTGGGGCCGAATTAGGGCCAAAACCCCTGACTGTCCAAACGGTGCGCGCTCGGGATAGAATGCGAGGCTATCGGGGCGCCAAGACCCCCAAAGAACCATCCATAGGGAGATTTAAATGGCAATGATAATCGGGATTCCCCGTGAAGTGCATTCCGGGGAGCGGCGGGTTGCGGCCACTCCGGACACGG
>DAIBBI010000009.1:0-38684 GCA_027442615.1 Ferrovaceae bacterium
CCGATGATAGTGTGGATTACCCATGCGAAAGTAGGTCACCGCCAGACTCCCCATGCGCCTTTACAGGCACACAAAAAGCCCCGCTGCATCCGCAGCGGGGCTTTTTGCTTTGCCCACAGCACTATAACGATGCAATGAGGTCGCTGAAACGCTCGCCCTGGATGCGGATGTGGTCGCGGATGCGTTCTACGGTCAGTGCTTCATTGCCTGCCAGGACGGCTTCCACGATGCCCTGGTGTTCTGAATACGAGCTCATGACCCGATTGTGGATGCGCAACTGCAGGCGCCGGTACGGACGCAGCCGACGCTGCAGGGCGCGTGCCTGCTCTTCCAGAAAGGCGTTGTGGCTGGCGCTGTAGAGGGCCAGGTGAAAGCGCTCGTTGAGATAGAAGTATCCATCCGTGTCCTGTCCGTTGCGCGCCGTTTCGCAGGCGTGGTGCGCTTCCAGAAGGTGGCGCTGCTCCTCTGGCGTGGCGCGCCGTGCGGCGAGGCGCCCACACAGGGCTTCCAGCTCGGCCATGACGTCGAACATCTCCATCAGGCGTTGCGGGCTGATCTGCGCCACGATGGCGCCCCGGCGCGGGCGCAGTTCAACGAGGCCTGCCGAGGCCAGCTGGATCAGGGCCTCGCGTATGGGGGTGCGTGACACCGCAAAGCGCTGGGCCAGTTCCACTTCATCCAGGCGCGCGCCCGGCGGCAATTGCCGGGTGACGATCTCGTCTTCGATGGTTTCCATCAAAGGTCCGGACAGGCGCACCGCCGCCTGCGATGCCGGTACACGCAGCGCGTTGCCGTGCGTTGAGGGTGATGCAGGAGTGGTCTTGATGATGGTCAATTCCTGTATACAAGAAGTTTGACAAAGAATACAGCCGAAGCTATCTTGCATGCAAGAGGAGGATCCACCATGAATAATAATCGTCGTCGCATCCTGCAGGGCCTGTCAGCATTACCCGTCGCCGGTGCACTGGGGATGTCCCCCTGGGCTGCTGCCGCAACCGAACTGCGCATTTCCCACCAATTCCCCGGAGGCACGCTTACCGAAGGCGATTTTCGTGATCGCCTCTGTCGCCGTTTTGCCCAGGAGCTTGCCAAGCGCAGCAATGGCAGCCTTACCGGCGTGGTCTATCCCAACTCTTCCCTGATGAAGACCAATGCCCAGTTCAATGCGCTGCGCAAGGGTGCGCTGGACATGTCGCTGGTTCCGCTCAACTATGCCGGTGGTGAAGTTCCCGAAACCAATATCGGCCTCATGCCCGGCATCATCACCAACTACGAGAAGGGTACCGCCTTTCGCAATTCCGAAGCCGGCAAGATGCTCTACAACATCCTTGCCGACAAGGGCGTGCTGCTGGTGAGCTGGATCTGGCAGGCGGGTGGGGTGGCCAGTCGCAACAAGGCCCTCATCGAGCCTGAAGATGCCAGGGGAATGAAGGTGCGCGGCGGCGGCCGCGAAATGGACATGGTATTGAAGGAGGCAGGAGCAGCCGTGCTCAACCTTCCTTCCAACGAAATCTACGCCGCCATGCAAACCGGAGCGCTCGATGCTGCCATGACCTCCAGCACCAGCCTGATTTCGTTCCGCCTGGAAGAGGTGGCCAAGCAGCTGACCACCGGGCGCGGGCAGGCCTACTGGTTCATGTTCGAGCCCCTGATGATTTCGCGCGACGTTTACGAACGCCTGGGGCGTGACGAACAAAATCTCGTCATGACGCTGGGCGCCGAGATGGAGAAGTTTGCCCTGGATGCGTGCAAGGTGGATGACAATCAGGTGGCCAAGGTGTACGTCAAGGCTGGCGGCAAGGCCTATGACCTGACGCAGGACACGGTCAGGCGCTGGCAGGACATTGCACGGCGCACGGCCTGGAAGGACTTTGCCGCACGCAATGCGTCCTGTGCCGCGCTCATGAAAGCCGTGGAAAAATCGTTGTGAGTCATGGCGGGGATCTGCCCGGGGCGCCCTCCATCGCCCTTGGGTTGATGAAGGATCCGCCCCCCCGGGGACCGTTGCGCTTTGCGGCCGTGGCCCTGGGCTTCGTCAACCGCCTCGTGGTGGCGCTGTCCATGGTGGCGGTCATCGTAGCCTGTCTGGTGCTGACCGCCGGGGTGGTGATGCGTTACTTCTTCAACACGCCCACGGACTGGCAGGACGAGATTTCCATGTTTCTGCTGGTGGGCTCCATTTTCACTTGTGGCGCGGCTGTGCAGGCCCAACGCGGGCATATCGGCATCGAGGCCGTAGCGGGGTTGCTTTCCGCAGGGCTCAACCGCTGGCGAATTTGGCTGTGTGATGCCACCTCGCTGCTGTTTTGTGCCTTCTTCTCCTGGAAATCCTGGACCCTGTTGCATGAGGCCTGGGTCGAGGGCATGACCACTTCCTCCACATGGGCCCCGCCCTTGTGGATTCCCTACGGGCTGATGTCGGTGGGGATGACGCTCTTGACCCTGCAACTCCTGATCCAGGTGCTCGCCGGTCCTCCCGCCCGCGTGCAGGTGACGCTGTGAGCCACGAACTGACGGGGATCCTCTACGGGGTGGGCACCCTGTTGTTGATGTTTACCGGCATGCCCATCGCCTTTGCACTGGGCACCATCGCCGTGGTGTTCATGTACTTTTTCATGCCCCATTCGGCGCTGGATACCGTCACCCAGAACGTGTATGAGGAAATGTCCAGCATTACGCTGCTCTCCATCCCCCTGTTCATCCTGAAGGGTGCCGCAATCGGCAAATCACGCGCCGGGGCGGACCTCTACGCCGCCATCCACGCCTGGATGGGCCGTGTGCCGGGCGGGCTGGGCATTGCCAACGTCATCGCCTGCGCGCTCTTTGCCGCCATGGCAGGTTCCAGTCCTGCCACCTGTTCGGCCATCGGCAGTGCAGGCATTCCCGAGATGCGTGCGCGGGGCTACTCCCCGGGTTTTGCCGCGGGCATCATCGCGGCCGGAGGCACCCTGGGCATCCTGTTGCCCCCTTCCATCACCATGATCCTGTTTTCCGTGGCCGCCGAAGTCTCGCTCGGGCGCCTGTTTCTGGCGGCACTGGGTCCGGGGCTGTTGCTGGTGACCTTGTTCTCCCTCTATGCCGCCTGGAATTTCAGGCGCGAATATCGCGCCGCGGTGCAGGTCTATGCATCAGGCGGCGTTCGCTCGGCCTATCTTGACGAGAATGCCCTGAGCTGGCGCGAGAAATTCGGCATGCTCGCACGCGTGCTGCCTTTCGTGACACTCCTCACCGGGGTCATGATCGCGCTCTACGGCGGCTTTGCCACACCTTCCGAAACGGCGGGACTGGGTGGTTTGCTGGCGCTGATGTTGATTGCCGTCATCTACGGCGTGTGGCGACCGCGCCAGCTCTCTCCCATCATCGCCTCCACCCTCAAGGAATCCACCATGCTGATGTTCATCATCGGCATGTCGCTGCTGTATTCCTATGTGATGAGTTATCTGCAGATCAGCCAACTGGCGGCTGAATGGATCGTCTCGCTGACGCTATCCAAATGGCTGCTGCTGGCGGCCATCCTGCTTTTTGTGGTGGTACTGGGGTTTTTCCTCCCGCCGGTATCCATCATTCTCATGACCGCACCCATCATCCTGCCCCCGCTCAAGGCGGCAGGGTTTGACCTGATCTGGTTTGGCGTGTTGATGACCATCGTCATGGAAATGGGGCTCATCCATCCGCCGGTGGGGCTCAACATTTTCGTGATCCGCAACGTGGCCCCGGACATTCCGCTCAAGGCGGTGGTGTGGGGTGTGCTGCCCTTTGTGTTGCTGATGATCCTGTCAGTGTTCCTGCTTTCGTTGTTTCCGGGCATCGTCACGGCCTTTCCTGATTGGGCGCTGGGCCCGAAGATTTAAGACACCATGAACGCATCCCAACCCCGTCGCGTCTGGAACCATGAAGCACAACGCCGCCAGGTCCGTCTGCTGCGCGGCATGCCCTTTGCGCGCGACAAGGAGGTTGCACCGGGCAACGTGGTGTCCCTGCTGGAGGCCCTGCTGGAGCCTGGCGACAGGGTGTGCCTTGAAGGCAACAACCAGAAGCAGGCAGACTTTCTGTCGGAGTCGCTGGCCGCCTGTTCTCCCCAGCGCGTGCACGATCTGCATCTGGTGCAGTCGGTGCTGGCCCTGCCATCGCACATGGAGCTCTTTGAAAGGGGCATCGCGCGACGCCTCGATTTTTCCTTTGCAGGTCCCCAGGCCCATCGGCTGGCGCGACTGGTCCAGTCGCGCAGCATCGAGATCGGTGCCATCCACACCTACCTGGAACTGTTCGGCCGTTATTTCATCGATCTGACGCCACAGGTTTGCCTGATCGCCGCACAGGCGGCAGATGCCGAAGGCAACCTCTATCTGGGGCCCAATACCGAGGACACCCCGGTCATCGTGGAGGCCACTGCGTTCAAGAGCGGAATCGTCATCGCCCAGGTCAACGAACGCATGGCGTGCCTGCCGCGCGTGGACATTCCTGCAGGTTGGGTCGATTTTTTCGTGGTGGCCCCCACCCCTAACCACATCGAACCCCTTTTTACCCGCGACCCCCGCCACATCACGGAAATCCAGGTGCTGATGGCCATGATGGCCATCAAGGGCATCTATGCGGAATACGGCGTGGAGCGGCTCAATCACGGCATCGGGTTTGATACCGCCGCCATCGAGCTGTTGCTGCCCACCTATGGCGAAAGCCTGGGACTGAAGGGCAAGGTGGCGCGCCACTGGGCGCTCAATCCGCATCCCACCCTGATTCCCGCCATTGAAGCAGGCTTCGTGGAACGGGTTCATTCCTTTGGCTCGGAAGTGGGCATGGAAGCCTACGTGGCTGCGCGTCCCGACGTGTTTTTTACCGGGGCCGACGGCAGCATGCGCTCCAACAGGGCCTTTTGCCAGACTGCGGGTTTGTATGCCTGCGACATGTTCATCGGTTCCACCCTGCAGATGGATCTCGCGGGCAACAGTTCCACCGCAACACTCGGACGCATCACCGGTTTTGGCGGCGCGCCCAACATGGGGTCGGATGCCCGTGGGCGGCGCCATGCCAGTGCCGCCTGGCTTAAGGCCGGGCGGGAACGCAGCGGAGACGGGACACTGGTGCGCGGGCAGAAGCTTGTGGTGCAGACCGTGGAGACCTGGCGCGAGCCCAATCATCCCACTTTCGTGGAACGACTGGATGCCTGGCAGCTCATGGAAGACATGGGCATGGACTTGCCTCCCATCATGATTTACGGCGACGACGTCAGTCACGTGGTGACCGAGGAAGGCATTGCCAACCTGCTCTTGTGCCGTTCTCCCGAAGAGCGCGCACAGGCCATTCGAGGCGTGGCAGGCTACACCCCGGTGGGACGGGCGCGCGATCGCGCCGTGGTGGAAAACCTGCGTGATCGCGGCGTCATCCGCCGCCCGTCCGATCTTGGTATCGACGTGCGCGATGCCACGCGCGATCTGCTGGCGGCGCGTTCCATCAAGGATCTGGTGCGCGCCTCCGGCGGCCTGTATCAGCCGCCCAAACAATTTCGCAACTGGTAATCCGCAACCCCCGAAAGGCCACTGCCATGGAAACCCTGCACCTTGATTTGCCCTCGCTTCAGGATGACACGCTTTTGCCGCGGGTCCTCCTGCATGGGGTGGTGTCCTCCGGCAACCTGGAAGTGCTGGTGGAACCGGGCCGCGATGCGGCACGCTGCATCTTTGAAGTGCAGACCGCGGCACATGGCTTTGCCGAAGTGTGGCAGGCAGTGTTGACCGACTTTGCGGCACGCCATCCCGTGGGCGGCCTCAGCTTTTCCATTCACGATGCGGGGGCCACACCCGCCGTGGTCAGCCTGCGTCTGGACCAGGCCTTTCAAAGCCTGCGGGGTTCATGATGTCCACCGCACTGCAAAGCTATCGCGAGGCCACTGCGCGTCAGCGGGTGCAGGGCCTGCTCGATGCGGGGTCCTTCACCGAGTGGCTGGGGCCGGCCCGTCGCATTACCAGTCCGCACCTCGCAGCCCTGGATGCACCGGTCAGTTTTGATGACGGGGTGGTGGTGGGCCAGGGGCATCTGGCCGCGCAGGCGGTGGTCGTCATTGCCCAGGAAGGTCTGTTCAATGGGGGCGCCGTGGGCGAAGTGCACGGCGCAAAAATCCGCGGTGCCCTGCTGCGTGCGGCCAGGGATCGCCCGCAAGCCGTGCTGCTGTGCGTGGATTCGGGCGGGGTGCGCCTGCACGAGGCCAATGCCGGACTCATTGCCATTTCGGAAATCATGCGGGCCCTGTTTGCCGTGCAGACCGCCGGGATTCCGGTGATAGCGCTGGTGGGTGGTACCTGCGGCGCCTTTGGCGGCATGGGCATCGTTGCCCGCTTGTGCAATGCCATCATCATTTCCGAGGAAGGGCGGCTTGGCCTGTCGGGTCCGGAAGTGATCGAGACGGTGAAGGGCGTGGAAGAGTTTGATTCTCGCGACCGCGCGCTGGTGTGGCGCATTACCGGCGGAAAGATCCGGCGCACCCTGGGGGAGGCCACGGTGCTGGTGGACGATGACATGGCCGCATTTCGGAGTGCGGCCGCAGCGGAAATGTTTGGGGACAGACCCCACCTGGAAAGGTGGGGTCTGTCCCCTGATTCGTTGCACGGCCTCCAGGCTGCGCAACGCCAGTTGGCGGCACGGGCTGCACTGGATGGGTCGATCCGCGATGGACAGCAGGTGTGGAACCAGCTGGGGCTGGGCGAGGAGGTGGCCCTGATGTCGCCGGCAGAATTCAATCTTTGCCTGGAGGCGCGCAAACCATGAGCATTGGCAAGACGGCGCTGCTGGATCGTCTGTTTCCCTCGGGCCACAAGGTCACCGAGGTGGGACAGGTGCTGTGCGGTTGGGGGGAAACCCCCGCAGGAAGGGTTCATGTGATCGGCACCACGGAGCATGCGGCAATCGATTCGTGCATTGCGCTTGCTCTCTCCGCGGCCGTGTTGCAGGCAGTGGCCGAAGATGGCACCGATCACCGTCCCATCGTCTTCATTGCAGACACCCAGGGACAGGCCCTGTCGCGACGCGAGGAACTGTTGGGGTTGAATGGTTATTTTGCCCATCTGGCCCGCTGCGTGAACCTGGCGCGTGGGGCGGGGCACCGGCTGGTGACGCTGATTGATGGCGAGGCCGTATCAGGCGGCTTTCTTGCCTTCGGGCTGCTGGCGGACGCCATCGTGGCCCTGCCCGGCGCCGAGGTGCGCGTGATGGACCTGCGCGCCATGGCACGCATCACCCGTATCCCCTACGAGCGCCTGACGGCATTGGCCCGCTCATCGCCCGTGTTTGCTCCGGGTGCGGATAATTACTGGCGCATGGGTGGTATTCACGCGCTGTGGACCGAGACGGAGGATTGGGCAGCGCAATTGCTGGCGTTGCTGCAGGGGGGTGGCGAAGATGAACGGGCACGCCTTGGGGCAGAACGCGGGGGGCGCAAGCTTGCGGCTTCCGTGGCCCAAGAGGTGCTGCATGCGCACGGTTAGCCCAGCACTGCGCCGCCACCACTGGGCCTGGCTCAAACCGGAAGCCGTGGTGGAGGATGCCGGTGTCAGTGCGCCGGACCGTACTTTTTTACAGGACTGGGTGGGTAGCGGGCTGCCGCTGGTGGTGGCGCGCAGCCCTGTGGATGGCGAATTGCGCCTGGGGGTGACCCGTCCCGTGTTGGGGCCGCGCCAGCGGGTGGGAGTGACGGTCACTCCTGATGCCGTGCTGCGCGCCATGCCGCCACTCTCCCTGACCGCCGTGATGGCGCATGCGCCGCCCGCCTGGCAGCCCACCTTGCAGGCCCTGCAGGCCCTGGGCTTGCGCTACGCCACCGACATCCGGGTGTATGGGTCGCTCGCCCTGCAATACTTTTCCACCCGGCCCTGCCTCAACCCGGACAGCGATCTCGACCTGCTGCTGGAAATCGAGGACGAGGCCGTCATCGATCCGCTGCTCTCCGATCTTGAAGCGCTCCAGGCCCGGCACCCCGTGCCGCATATCGACGGCGAAATGCGCATGGGCGAGTGGGCCGTGGCCTGGCGCGAACTGGGCGCCATGCGGCGGCACCCCGGCTGGCTCATCGCCAAATCGGATCGTGCGGTGGCCCTCAAGGATGGAGTCAAAGTCGTTGGGACCAGCGTCATTGGAGACAAGGTCATTGGGAAGGTCATTGGGAAGGTCATTGGGGACAGACCTCATTCTCGAGGTCTGTCCCCAATGACCTTCCCAATGACCTTCCCAATGACCTTGTCTCCAATGGCACCAATGCCATCAAAGGCTTCTGCCATTGCCCTGGCGGCCGTGCGCGCCCTGCACCAGGAATTGCTGCTCCATCCCAAGCCGGGGTTGGTGAGCCTGCAGGATAACGGGGCGCATGCCGATATGACGCCCACGCTTTTTTTTCGCAGCCTGTTTTCCCTGCGCCGTTATTTTGCCTCGGTTGCCCGGGCAGGTTGCGCGGGGGCCGCATTTGGCGAGCTGCAGGCGTTGGGTGTGGCTGCCGAGGCGCGCATGTTGCACGCCACCGATGGGGTGAACACCCACCGCGGTGCGATTTTCAATCTGGGGTTGCTGGCGGCAGCAGCGGGGGCTTGTCCCGCTGCAGATGCCGGAATGCTATGTGGAGTCGTGGGCGAGCGCTGGGGGGAGGCCATTTTGCGCGCATCCGCAGGCATGCCTGCGAACGAAAGCCACGGTGCCTGGGTAGCCCGCCGGCACGGCATTCGCGGCGCACGCTGGCAGGCGGCACAGGGGTTTCCCGCGCTGACGCAACAGGGCTTGCCTGCCTATCGCGCCGCGCTGCGGGACACGGGCGAGCCCCGGCGGGCCGCACTTGCGGCCTTCTTTGCCATCATGGCGTGCCTTGAGGATTCCAACCTGGTGTGGCGCGGTGGCATGGCAGGATTGCATTTTGCACAGGCCGAGGCCGCGGGCTTTCTCTCGCGTGGCGGGGTGGTCCAGGAGGATTGGGAAGCCCAGGCCAAAGGCATCCATGAGCGCATGGTGGCGCGGCGCCTGAGTCCTGGTGGCAGCGCCGACCTTCTGGCAGCGCTATTGTTGTTGGTGGCGCTGGAGCCATCGTGAGGCTGATCTTCCTGTTCAGCGGACAAGGGTTACAAACCCTGGCGCATCGCGATGAAATCCTGCGCGAGGGGACTCCTGCGCTGCACCGTGCGCTTGATGCCGAATTCGCCCAGGCTGGCACCGCACTCGCGGCTCTTGACGAGCGCCAATTGCACGACAATGCCGTGGCCCAGGTGCTGATCTGGGGGCTGCAATGGTTGCGCTGGGGCGCGCTTGCCCCCCAACTGCCCCACCCTGTCCTGCTGGCAGGCTACTCGGCAGGGGAAACCGCAGCGTATACCGCAGCCGGGCTGTGGCCCGAAGGGCGCGGCGCTTTTCTCGCCGGCGCGCGGGCCCGCTTGATGAGTGAAGCCAGCGCGCGTCTCGGGGGTTCCGCCGGCTTGATGGCGGTGAGCGGTTGCGATGCGACCCTGCTGGCGCAGTACGCTTCGGGGCTTGCCGTTCATGTGGCCATTCGCGTGGCCGGGCAGCAACTGCTGCTGGGCGGATTGCGCGCCGACCTCGATACCCTGGCAACGCGGCTTTCCGCCTGCAGCGGCGTGCATGCCTCGCCGCTGGCGGTGAACGTGCCGGCCCATACCCCGCTTCTGCAATCCGTACGGCAGCCCTGGCATGCCCTGTTGCAGGCGGAGCCGGGCGGCGCCCCGCAAATTCCGCTGTTATGCGGCAGTCGTGCCACCGTGCTGCATGAGCGCGAGGCGGCGCTAGCAGCGCTGGCCGAGCAGGTCTGCACGCCCATTGTGTGGGAAGATTGTCTCAACATGATCGCCGAGTATCAGCCCGATGCGCTGCTGGAACTGGGCCCGGGGACGGCACTTGCCAAAATGGCACTGAACCACGGGTTGACCTGCCCGGTGCGGGCCGTGGATGAATTCCGCTCGCACCAGGGTGTGCTGGACTGGCTTTCGGGACTATGCCCATGAACGCGACCTGGCAGATGCTGGCCCTGGTGCTGGTGATGGGGGTGTACACTGGTGCGCAGAATTTCATGGCGGGTGGGGGCACCTTCATCATCTTTCCGGTCCTGCTGCTGCTGGGCATCGATCCCGTCACGGCCAGCATGACCTCAGCCATGGGGCTTTTCCCCAACCAGATCAGCTCGGCGCACGTCAGCCGGCCGCTGGCCATGGGGTTGGGCCAGCTCTCGCTCAAGGTGCTGCTGATCGTGAGCCTCCTGGGCGGGTGCCTGGGCTCGTTGTTGCTGGTGGTCACCCCGTCTTCCTTTTTTTCCATGCTGGTTCCCTGGCTCGTGCTGTTTGCCACGGCCATATTTGCATGGGGAAGCCTGGCTCGCCCCTCCCCGGTGATGGCCACAGGGGCTGCTGATGCCGGGCCCAGTCGCGCCGCGCAGCGGCGGCTCGTAGCGGTGCAGTTCCTGATTGCCGTTTATGGGGGCTATTTTGCGGCGGGAATTGGATTTCTGATGCTGGCAGCATTGACTGTGAGCGGACAGCCGCCGCGCGCTGCCATCGCCACCAAGAACGTGCTGGTGGTGGTGATCACTTCTGCATCTTTCGTGATCTTTGCCATCGCTGCGCGCGTGGTGTGGCCCGTGGCACTGGCGCTTGCCGTGGGCGCCCTGGCGGGTTCGTTCCTGGGGCGGTGGCTGCTGCAGCGCATTCCAAACCACTGGATCAAAATCTACGTGGTGGTGTTGGGCAGCGGATTGTCCCTCTGGCTGTTCTTGCGTTAGGGTCGTGCGGCCTTAATCTTCTGCAAAGGCAATGTCCTCGGGGGCCACGAGCAGGCGAAGCGCGGCACCCTCGATTTCCACCAGGTCGGCAAACGAGACGCTGCAGGATTGTCGCCATAGGCAGACCTGGCCCACCCTGGTTTCCAGAAATGTGCGAAAAGTGGTCAAGGACAGTTGCCCGCCGTTGCCCCCCACATGATCGACGAGGCGCCGGAACAGCTTGGGCATCAGCAGGGCCTCGTGTTTGAGGGCGTCCAGCGAGGTCAGGGCAAAACCGCCGTGGGTCCGGTCTTCGGGCCAGAATCCCAGACCCTCGGCCTGCGCCGCGCGCGCGGCCTCGCTGCATAGCGCCATGAGGGCAGGGGGACATGCCCTGGTAGAAGATGGGGTAGGCATGGCCGTGGCGCAGCTGATGCCAGTTGGCGCTGCTGCGCACCACCTCGGGGGTGAGCTCAAAGCGCCCTGCCCGCGCCTTGCGAAACTGGCCGCGAAAGGCAAATGCCACGGCTCGCCCGTACTTGTCGACACGGCGCACGGCAATGGCACCGCGCGTGGCCAGCGGCCTGCTTGCGATGATGCGCTCATCACTGTGGCGCCGCACCTCGTCAAACCCAAGAAAGGTCAGCAGGGACAGGGATGCGCGATCCGGCCAGGGAGCCGGTTGGCGCAGGACACCGAGACCTCCGCTGGCCAGATAGTGAGTTTCCAGGGCATCCATGCCGTCCAGACGCAAGGTGATGCCGCCGTCAGGATGGCGTTTGATCGCAGGCGCGTCATGCACCAGGGCATGACCGTCGTCAGGAATGAAATGAATCGAGTCGCCGTCGGGCGCGCTGTCGAGCAGGGTGTAGCGCCCTGCCATCCAGCGCGCGTTCAGGGATAGACCTCGGCGGACAGGAAGGGCGCGCCCGCCGCGTCTTTGGGCGAGAGCACGGGCGGATCTCCCTGAAGGGCGGCAAGGGGCCAGTCAATGGCGAGCGTGGGGTCGCTCCACAGGATGCTGCGCTCTTCGCTGGCAGCCCAGTAGTCGGTGGTCTTGTACAAAAATTCTGCGTGTTCGGAGAGGGTGAGGAAGCCGTGCGCAAAGCCCGGCGGAATCCACAGCATGCGTTTGTTTTCTGCCGAGAGCGTCACTCCCACGACCTGACCGAAGGTAATGGCGCCGCGGCGCAGGTCCACCGCCACGTCGAACACTTCGCCGGCCACCACGCGCACCAGTTTGCCCTGGGGCTGGCCAATTTGATAGTGCAATCCGCGCAGCACGCCGCGCATCGATCGCGAGTGGTTATCCTGTACAAAGCGCGCCGGCACGCCGGTGGCCTCCCAGAACTGGCGCTCGTTGTAGCTCTCGAAAAAGAAACCGCGCGCATCGCCGAATACGCGCGGCTCGATGATCAGGACTTCAGGAATGGCGGTGGAAATGACCTTCATGGAAAACGCCTTACCGAGGAGTGGGGGGGAGTTCTGCCAGGCAGCGCTGCAGGTCGTCCTGCCAGGGGGGCAGGGCCACGTGCAGGCATTGTGCCAGCTTGTCGTTGCTCAACCGGCTGTTGGCGGGCCGGCGCACCGGGCTGGGATAGGCGCTGGCCGGAATGGGGTTGAGCCGGGCCCGGCATTCGGGGCGCAAGGCAAAAATGGCCTGGGCAAACGCAAACCAGGTGGTGGCGCCGCCGTTGGTCATATGGTAGACCCCCTGGTGCCGTCGGATGAAATCGGCGGCATCCCCGCTGTCGCGGGCCTGCCGCACCAGCGTGGCGGTGGCCTCGGCGATGGCGCGGGCCCAGGTGGGCGCACCCCACTGGTTGTTGACCACATTGAGGGCGTCGCGCTCCTGCCCCAGGCGCAGCATGGTCTTGAGAAAGTTGGCGCCGGCAAGGCTGTAGACCCAGCTGGTCCTGAAGATCCACGCTGGTGTGCCACTGGCCAGGACGGTCTGTTCTCCCATCCACTTGGAGCGACCATAGGTGCCCAGCGGGTGCGGTGGATCGGTTTCCACGTAAGGTTTGTCATGGCTGCCGTCAAACACATAATCGGTGGAATAGTGGATCAGGGCCGCCCCCAGTCGCCCGGCCTCCTCAGCCAGCACCCCCGGGGCCACGCCATTGATGGCCTGCGCCAGCGCGGGTTCGGTTTCGGCGCGATCCACCGCGGTATAGGCGGCCGCGTTGATGATGAGGTGCGGACGATGCTGCTGCACGGCCGCGCGGATGGCATCGGCATCGGCAAGGTCGAGCGCGTCGCGCCCCAGGGCGGTGAGTGGGCCCAGCGGTTCCAGCAGGGGGCGCAATGCGGACCCCACTTGCCCCTGGGGGCCGGTGAGTAGAATGTTCATCCCGACATTATCCCTGAAGTGCCCACGGTGTTGCGCTGGGATAAGGAAAATTTGTAGTAGAATTGGCCCTTTATGTGCAGGGAATCGGTCATGTTGCAAGGCAGTCTGGTCGCGATCGTCACCCCCATGCTGGAAGATGGCAGCCTGGACTTTCCACGCCTGAAGGCGCTGGTGGACTGGCATGCGGCCTCGGGTACGGCCGCCATTGCCATTGTGGGCACCACGGGCGAGTCTCCCACGGTTGACGTGGAGGAACATGAAACCCTGATCAGGGCGGCCGTGGAGTATTGCGCAGGCCGTATTCCGGTGATTGCCGGCACCGGGGCCAATTCCACCGCGGAAGCCATCGAACTGGCCCGGTTTGCCCAGAGCGTGGGCGCGGATTACAGCCTGTCGGTGGTGCCCTATTACAACAAGCCTACCCAGGAAGGGCTGTACCAGCATTTCAAGGCCATTGCCGAAGCGGTGGATCTGCCGATGATCCTCTACAACGTGCCCGGGCGTACGGTGGCAGATCTCGCCAACGATACCACCCTGCGCCTTGCCGCCATTCCCAATATCGTGGGCATCAAGGACGCCACGGCAGACCTGTATCGCGCCACGGACCTGTTCCGCCGCGCCCCGGCAGGCTTTGCCTGTTATACCGGCGACGACGGCACGGCGGCTGCCTTCATGCTGCTGGGGGGGCAGGGCGTCATTTCGGTGACGGCCAACGTGGCGCCGGCTGCCATGGCGCAGTTGTGCCGCGCGGCCCTGGCTGGGGACGTGGTGGCCACGCGCGCAGTCAATGACACGCTGTTGGGATTGCATCGCGACCTTTTCGTCGAGGCCAACCCCATCCCGGTGAAATGGGCGCTTGCAGAAATGGGGAAAATCGGTCCGGCGCTGCGTCTGCCGCTTACGCCGCTGTCACCCCAGCATCATGAAACGGTCCGCCGCGCCTTGCGCCAGGCGGGCATTGCATAACCTCACGAGGAACGGGATGAGCGCTTATAACCAATGGACCAAAGGATGTGGTCTGGGATTGATCACTCTGGTCATGTTGACCGGGTGTACCACGCAAACCAATCTGCTGCAGTCCAAAAAGGTCGATTACAAGAGCCAGGCCGAAGCCACGCCGCCGCTTGAGGTGCCCCCCGACTTGACGCCGGTCCAGGCGGACGAGCGGTTTGCCATTCCCGATCGTGACAAGACCAAGGGCACGACCTACTCGCAATATTCCAAAGAACAGGGCACCACCACGGTCGTGGCGGGGGCAAGCGGGGTTTTGCCCAAGCTGGCAGATGGGGTGCACATCGAGCATGACGGCGCGCAGCGCTGGCTGGTGGTCAAGGCCACTCCCGAGCAGGTCTGGCCGGTGCTGAAGGAGTTCTGGACCAGCAACGGTTTTGAACTGAAGGTGGATAACCCGCAAATCGGCCTGATGGAAACCGAGTGGACGGAAAATCGGGCCAGCATCCCACAGGATTTCCTGAAGCGCATCCTTAGCACCGTGGTGGACAATCTGTTCTCCAGTCCACTGCGTGACAAGTTCCGTACCCGGGTGGAACGCGGGACGGTGAGTGGCACCACGGAAATCTTCATCACCCACCGCGGCATGGAGGAAGTGGTCAGCAAGGATTACACCGGAACCAGCTGGCAGACCCGGCCGGAAGATCCTGAAATGGAAAACGAATACCTCAAAAAACTGGCCCTGCGCTTTGGCACGACCCCCGAACAGGCCGCCACGCTGGTGGCTAGCACCTCGGGAGCCCAGCCCGCAGTTGAAGCAAAAACCCAGTCCAATGCGCTGGCTACCCTGGCCAAGCAACCGGATGGCGACACGATCCTGTCACTCAACGAGCCTTTTGATCGGGCCTGGCGCCGGGTTGGGCTGGCTCTGGATCGCAGCGGATTTACCGTGGAAGATCGGGACCGTGCAGCCGGCGTATATTATGTGCGTTACACCGACAGTGATGCACCTCTGAAAGCCAAGAAAAAGGAGAGCTTCTTCTCCAGTCTGCAGTTCTGGAAATCCGACGACAAGTCGAAGGATACCCAGACCTACCGGATCACGATCACCACCATCAGCGGCAAGGGATCGAAGGTGGATGTGCGGGACAAGGCCGAGAACCAGATCAATCCCGACACGGCCAACAAGATGCTAAGCCTGATCTACGAACAGCTGCATTGACGCGTGATCCGCTTCGCATCACTGGGCAGCGGGAGTGAAGGCAACGGGCTGCTGATTCAGTGCGAAGCCACCTGCGTGCTGCTGGACTGCGGGTTTTCGCTGGCCGAGACCACCCTGCGCCTCGAGCGCCTTGGGGTGATGCCACAGCAGCTCACGGCGCTGCTCGTCACCCATGAGCATTCCGACCACATTGCAGGGGTGGCCCGTCTTGCACGGCGCTACGACCTGCCGGTCTACGCCAGTTTCGGCACGCTTGCAGCGTTGCGCGATCAACTGGCAGATACCCAACTCCATGCCATTGTCAGCGATGTGCCCTTTGCCCTGGAAGCGCTGGCCATCGAACCCTTTGCCGTACCGCATGATGCGCGCGAACCCCTGCAGTTTGTGGTGGGCAATGGAGCCCGGCGCCTGGGCGTGCTTACTGACGTGGGGTGCTCGACGCCGCACATCGAGGCCATGCTGAAAACCTGCGACGCATTGTTCCTGGAAACCAATTACGATCCCCAGATGCTCCAGCAGGGCCCCTATCCGCCCCAGCTCAAGGCGCGGGTGAGCGGGCGCTTTGGCCATCTGAGCAATGAGGCGTCGGCCGCACTGCTCTCGCGCCTGGACCACTCCCGCCTGCAGCGCGTGGTGGCTGCACACGTCAGCAAGAAAAACAACACGCCACAATTGGCGAGGGCGGCACTGGCCCGAGTGTTGGGTTGCGCCCCCGACGAGGTGGTGGTGGCGGACCAGGGTGCGGGTCTGGACTGGCTGGAAATAAGATAAGGGGACAGACCCCCAATCGGGGTCTGTCCCCTTAAAACTTAAAAAAAGCCGACCCAAAGGCCGGCTTTTGCTTTGCAGCTTGACGCTGCGCCGAATTACTTCTTGTCGGCGGCGGCGGGGGCAGCAGGAGCAGGAGCGGCAGCAGGAGCGGCCGGTGCAGCAGGAGCGGCAGCGGGAGCAGCCGGTGCGGCGGCCGGGGCAGCGGCGTCAGCCTTGGGAGCTTCGGGCTTCGGGGCTTCGGGCTTGCTGCAGGCAGCAACGGCAACGGCGAACAGAGCAGCGATCAAGAGGTTCAGTTTCATTTGCATTCCTATCGATAGAAAGTTAAAGACGGCATCTGGCGAGCCTCCGGTGGGCCTTACAGATTCCGAGAGGTTACACCCACGGTTGCGTTGCAGCAAGCGATTTTTATCAGGCCAGCCAGCCGGCCAGATAGGCCTCGTAGAGCAGTGAAGCCGCGGCTTCTGGCACTGGGCCCGGGGCCAGCAGACGATGGTCTGCCAGGGTTATCAGGGGGGCGCGCGCGCCCTTGGCGAGGGTGTATTCCTCACCATTGAGAAACAGCCGGCTGCCGCGAAACAGCATGATGCTGCGGGGATCAAGGCGCAGGCCCAACCGCTCGGCCTGCCGTACAAAGCGCGCGCGCGTCAGCGGCGACTGTGGCGGGTCGAAAAACAGGTGGGGCTTGGGTTCGGTCAGGTAACGTCCGACGCAGGACAGGATATCCTGATCAGTCCATCGAATGGATTGCAAAATGTGACCGACCTGCTGCAACAGGGCTGCAGGCAACTCGCCAGGATGGGTCTGAAGCGCGAGGTCAGGATCGGCATAGCGTCCGGCGACGGTGAGGTGGTCGCGCAAATGATCGAGGAAGGCATTGACCCATTCCTGGTGCGTGGGGGCCCGAAATCCGATGGAATAGGTAAAGCATTCCGACACGGCCACGCCATCGTGAGCGCATTGCGGAGGCAGGTAGAGCATGTCCCCGGCTTCCAGATCCCATTGCGACTGCGCCTTGAAACGCCGCAGGATTTTGAGGTCGCTATCGGGCAGTAGTTCCAGATCGTCGGTTTCAGCGATGCCCCAACGTCGCGTGCCAAAGCCCTGGAGCAAAAAAACATCATAGGAGTCGAAATGCGGCCCCACGCCGCCACCGGGCACGGCATAACTCACCATCAGGTCGTCCAGGCGCGCATGCGGAACGAAATTGAAGTCATGCAGCAGCGCTGCGGCTTCTGGAATCCAGTGGTTGAGTTCCTGAATCAGCACCGTCCAGTGGCGGTCGGGCAGGGTCTTGAAATCAATGGGGCGAAACGGGCCATGATGCAACTTCCAGCGTCGTCCCTCGCGAATGACGAGCCGTGCCTGGACGTCGGGACGGGTGGCGAGTTTCCTGATTTCAGCAGGAGTGAGAAAGCCCAGAAAGTCCGGGACGGCCTGGCGCACCAGGAGCGGCTTTTTATGCCAGTGGCGTGCCAGGAAGGCCTTGGGGCTCAGGGGGCCCAGTAATGATGTCTTCATGAGATTCTCGCAACCAAACCCAGATTGTAATGCAGAAGGGATAAGACAAGCGGCAGGGTGGTTCAACACAATCTGCGGGGATGGGATAGAATCAGACCCAGGATGTTGGAGAGACTTCATGTTGAAAGTTGGACAAAAAGCGCCAGGCTTTGAGCTGCCAGATTCCGGAATGGAAATGGTTCGTCTGTCCACTTTCAAAGGCAAAAAAAAGGTCGTGCTGTTTTTTTATCCGCGGGACAGCATGCCCCAGTGCACGCGTGAAGCCATCAATTTCAGCGATCATGAAGATGATTTCACGCATCACGGGGCCGTGGTGATGGGGGTGTCGCAAGACGACATCCTGTGTCATGCCGATTTTTGCGAGGCCAACGGGCTCAGTTCGCGCCTTCTGTCGGATGTTGAGGGCGACGTGTGCCGACGGTATGGGGTGTTACACGAGAAAGAGATGGGTGGGCAAGTGCGCACCTGTGTGGATCGCGTGACTTACGTCATCGATCGCGACGGTGTCGTGCGGCATGTAGTGCCGGCGCAGAACAGCCGTGACCATGTGGTCGAAGTGTTGAAACTGGTGAAGGAGATTGAGTAGAAATGGTCATTGCAAAAGATTCAGTGGTCACCCTGAGTTATACCCTGTCGGATGACGAGGGCAAGTTGCTGGAAGCCAGCGACCCGGCAGTCAGCTATCTGCACGGCGGTTACGACGGCATTTTCCCGATGGTGGAAGAGACACTGGAAGGCCAGGGAGAGGGATTTACCTGTACGGTCACGATGGAACCTGATGATGCGTTTGGCGAATACGACGAATCGCTGATGCGGGTTGAACCGCGCAATCTGTTCCCGCCGCAGGTCAAGGTGGGAATGCAGTTTGAGGGCCAGCCCGAAGGTGCCGCCCATGACGAAACGGTGCTGTATACCGTGACGGATGTGACCGATGACAAGGTGGTGGTGGACGGCAACCATCCGTTGGTGGGCAAGACGCTGGTTTTTGCCTGCACCGTGCTGGGCGTGCGTCCGGCAACCCAGGAAGAACTGCAACATGGCCATGTTCATGGCGAACACGGCCATCATCATTAAACCCCGCCAGGCGCGTTAAACGGTAAATCGCGTCACTGCAGCCTGCAGCAGGCGCGATTGCTCCTCCATTTCGCCCATGGACTGGCTGGCGTGGGTCACGCCCTGGGCGTTGGCTTCACTCATCTGCGTGATCCCCTCCACCTTCTGCGCAATCAATTCACTGGCCTTGCTTTGTTCTCCCAGGGCAGCGGTAATTTCCCTTGCAAAGCCCTCGCTTTCGCTCGCTCTCGTTTGAATGCGCTCGATGGACTGGCGGGCGTTGTCGGCATAGGTTGCCGTCACTGAAACCTGTTCCACCACATGGCGAATGTCTTCCACGGCCTGTCCCGCACTTTGCTGGATGGCCACGATCATGTCGGCGATTTCCTGGGCGGAGCTCGTGGTCTTCTCCGCAAGCTTGCGCACTTCATCCGCCACCACGGCAAACCCCCGGCCCTGCTCACCGGCACGCGCGGCTTCGATGGCCGCATTGAGGGCCAGCAGGTTGGTTTGATCCGCCACTTCGCGAATGACCTGAACGATGGCTGAAATGTCGTTGGACTGCTGACCGACGCGCTCCACCACGGCAGCGGCTTCCTTGACCGTACTTGAAATCCGGGTCATTTCGTCAAAGGCGCTTTTCACGATGGCGCTGCCTTCCGTGGCAAGGCGCGAGGATTCCTGGTTGGCCTCCAGGGCATGGTTGGCATTGTCGTGAATGTTGCCGATGCTGACACTCATTTCCTCGATGGCCGCGGCCACCGTGCTGGTAGCGTCATTCTGGCCTTCCACGGACTGGCTGATGTCGCTTAACGCACCGGACATGTTGGTGCTCGTGGAAGCCGTCTGGCGTGCATTGCCGGCGATGGTGTCAATCAACTGGCGCAGGTTGGTCTGCATGCTGCCCAGGGCGCGCAGCAGATCGCCTGTTTCATCCTTTCCGCCCTTGGGGATCTGGTTGGTCAGATTGCCCGAGGCCACCGCGGTGGCCGTTTTGATGGCAGCCAGCATGGGGGCGACGATGCGGTTGGCCAGGGTAAGCGCAATGGCCAGCGCAGCGGCCACGGAGGCGACCAGAATCACCATGGACAATGTGACGGTGCGCGAGGCGCTGGCGGAAGCGGAGACTGCGGCCTCTTCACCCTTTCTTTTCTGGTCTGCAAGAATGCCGTCCATTTGTGCGGCGATTTCAATGAATCGCTTGTCGGCAGCCTGCATCATGCCGGTGCCGCTGGCCAGATCGGACTGGGCCATGTCGATGGCCTGTGCCACATTTTTACGGTATTTGGCCATGGGCTGATCCAGCGCCAGCAGGCCTTTCCGTTCTTCCTCGCCCACGTCACTGCGTTCTGCCAGGCTTTTCAGCAGTTTGATGGCATTGTCCGCATGCCCCAGAATCGTTGCGGTTTCCTTCTGGATGCGATCGGCGTCGAAATTGGCGAAGGAGGTAAACAAACGGTACACGCCGATGTTGGCCTCCAGGAGCTCACCGCGGCTGCCGTTGAGCGTCGCGGTGTGCTGCATGCCCCTGGTGGTGATGGTCTCAAGCGCGCCCTGCATGGTCCGCATGCCAAAAAAAGTGACAACGCCCAGTACCAGCATCATGACGATAGTCAACAGGGGTGCCAGAAGTATCTTTTTCTTGATGTTCACAGTGGACTCTCAGGACGGTTGAGAAGGGCGATCAATGCTTGTAAACGCCGGCGCAGACGATGTCTTCGCCCACTTTTTCGCAATACGCCGATTTGGGCAGCACCTTCTTGGTGACCGGATCGGTGAATTTGTAGTCCTGCCAGAATTTACCCTTGGTCTTGGCCAGTTCCACGCGTTCCTTGACGAACTCCTTGCCATCGGCATCGGCGAGATCGATCAGGTCCTTGCCCACCGATTTGGCGTTCTGGCCGTGGGCCAGGCACTTGCCATTCATGTCATAGACCACGGGGTACAGGTCGCGGTCCACCCATTTCTTGTCCTTGGCGGTGATTTCCTTGAGCGTGGCATCGCGGTTGGCCTGCAGGGCCTTGGCAGCCTTGGAGACCATGGCCTCCGCTTCCTTGGGGGTGGCATAACTGTCAGCAAGCACGGGCATGGAGATGAGTGATGCAGCGACGGCTGCGAACAAAAACTTTTTCATGAAAGCTCCTCTGATCATTATTTAGGGGACAGACCTCAATTCAGCGTCCATCCTCCGGTTGCTTTAAGTTTATCGGCACAACCCGTAAAAACATGAGGGTCATGGGGGGTTAAACCCGCACCATTATGGAGCGCCAGCCCGGGTTGGCGCCAGCGAATTACAACAGGAGTTGATCCGTGTCAATCCTGGCGCGCAGAGCGCACCAGGTCGTAGAGCAGTTGCAGGGCGTCGCGTGCCGTCAGCGCGTCAGGATCAAGATTGCGCAGCTGGGAGAGTGCGGGGTGGGTTGGGGCGGAGGCTGCTGCCGGTGGCGGCTGCACGGTGGAATTGAACGGGGCAACGAACAGGTCGCCTTGCGGGCGTTGGGCTGCAGCACTTTCTTCCAGATGGGCGAGATAGTGGCGGGCCTCCCGAATCACGCTGCCCGGAACGCCAGCCAGGGCGGCCACCTGCAGGCCATAACTCTGGCTGGCCGGCCCTTCCTCGAGGGCATGCAGGAAGACGATGCGATCCTGGTGTTCCACGGCGTCCAGATGGACGTTGACCACGCCACGGGTTTCCAGCGCCAACTGGGTCAGCTCGAAATAATGCGTGGCAAACAGGGTATGGCTGCGATTTTTTTCGATCAGGTAGCGGGCGATGGCATAAGCCAGCGCCAGGCCATCGAAGGTGGAGGTGCCGCGCCCGATTTCGTCCACCAGCACCAGGCTCTGTTGGGTGGCTGCATTGAGGATGTGTGCGGCCTCCGACATTTCCACCAGAAAAGTGGAGCGGCCCGAGGCAAGATCATCGCCTGCGCCGATGCGCGTGAAAATTTGATCCACCGGCCCAAGCACTGCGGATTTTGCAGGCACGAAACAGCCCGCGTAGGCCAGCAACACGATCAGCGCGGTCTGGCGCATGTAGGTGGATTTCCCCCCCATGTTGGGACCGGTGATGAGCAGCATGCGCCGCTCGGGATGGAGCTCGGTGTCGTTGGGGATGAATCGCCCCACCTGTTGTTCCACCACCAGATGCCGCCCTCCGGTGATGGTGAGGCGCGCTTCGTCACAAAACTCGGGCGCCACGAGATCAAGCGCCACGGCGCGCTCGGCAAGACAGGCCAGGGCATCCAGTTCGGCCAGGGCAGCCGCCAGGGCCTGCAGCACCGGCAGGTGCGGCAGCAGCGTGTCGAGCAACGCTTCATACAAAAACTTTTCGCGCGCGAGGGCGCGCTCGTTGGCGGACAGGGCTTTTTCCTCGAACGCCTTCAGTTCTGGCGTGATGTAGCGTTCGGCGTTTTTGAGGGTCTGACGGCGACGATAATCGTCGGGGACGCGGCTGGCTTGTGCGTGACTGACTTCGATGTAGAACCCATGCACCCGGTTGTATTCCACCTTGAGAGTGGCGATGCCGCTGCGCGTGCGTTCGCGACTTTCGAGATCCAGCAGAAAGTCGCCGCAATGCTCCTGGATGCCGCGCATCTCATCGAGCTCGGCATCAAAGCCCGGCGCAATGACGCCACCGTCCCGAATATGGGCGGCAGGTTCCGCGGCAACGGCGTGTTCCAGCAGTGAGGGGATTTCGACGGGCAGGGTGCGCAGTCCGTCGCACAGGGTACTGATGCGCTGCGCAGGGATGGCGGACAACAGGGCCAGCGCTTCGGGCAACAGGCAGAGCGTGTCGCGCAGCGCCACAAGGTCGCGCGGACGCGCAGATTTGAGGGCGAGGCGGCCCACGATGCGTTCCACGTCGCTGCTGCGTTTGAGCAGCGTGCGCAATTGCAGGGCCAGCGGGGCCGTACCCTCGCCTACCAGGGCGCCGATGGCTGCGTGACGCGCCTCCAGGGAAGCGCGCTGGCGCAGGGGATGGTGCAGCCAGCGATGGAGCAGGCGGCGGCCCATCGGGTTGACGCAGGTATCGAGGACGGAGAGTAGCGTCGGGCTGCGCTCGCCGCGCAGGGTTTCCGAGATTTCCAGGTTGCGGCGGGTGGCGCTGTCCATGCGAACCCAGTCGCCGCGACGCTCTACCTGCAGGCCCTGGATGTGTGGCAGGGCGCTGCGCTGGGTGTGGCTGGCATAGCCCAACAGGGCCCCTGCTGCGGCGACGCCGGCGGGCAGGTCGGCGCAGCCAAAGCCGGAGAGGTCATGCACCTTGAATTGCTGGCAGAGCGCGCGCTGGGCGCGCTCCAGGTCGAAATGCCAGGGGGCCAGCCGTTGCAGCGGAAGACGCTCCTGGCCCGGTGTGGGGGTGAAGGATTCGGGTATCAGGATCTCGGCCGCGCCAATGCGTTCCAGTTCGGCATCAAGTTCGTGCAGCGGCGTTTGGGAAAGCATCAACTGGCCGCTGCTCAGGTTGAGGGTGGCAAGGCCGGCGGTGGTCCCCTGCGGGGCAATGGCCGCGAGCAGGGTGTCACGGCTTTCGTCCAGCAGGGCCGCGTCGGTGAGCGTGCCCGGGGTGACGATGCGCACCACCTGGCGTTCCACGGGCCCCTTGGCGGTGGCCGGGTCGCCCACCTGTTCGCAAATGGCCACCGACTCCCCAAGGCGCACCAGCCGTGCCAGGTACTGCTCCACGGCGTGATGCGGAACCCCTGCCATGGGAATGGGCTGGCCTGCAGAAGTGCCGCGCCGGGTCAGGGTAATGTCCAACAGTCCTGCCGCTTTTTCGGCATCCTCATAGAACAGCTCGTAGAAATCCCCCATGCGATAAAACAGCAGTCGTTCTGGATGCTCTGCCTTGAGGGCGTGGTACTGCTGCATCATCGGTGTGTGTTTTTCCATCTCTGGATTATCTTGAACTTCTTTGCGTTAGATCAAGCTGTTTCTCGAAGCGAGAGGCTAGAATTATCTCTTGAGTAGTCGTCACCCCGATGTTTGTGGTGATTTTCAACAGTCCCCCCTCGCACGGGCAGTCCAGTTATTTTCGATGGATTGTCCGTGCTCTTTCTCTCCCCCAGGTTTTTCCTCCGCCCGCTGTGATCGTGGCGCGATTCGGCAACTTTCATTACTGGAAGGATTCAGTGGTCCAGCAAAAGCAGCGCCGCAGCGCTGCTGACGGCCAGAAACGGCACGGCATAGTAGTGAAAACGCAGCCAGAGGCCCCGCTCGGACACCATGCGCAGGGCAATCAGGTTGGCCAGCGAGCCCAGCACGAAACCAAATCCGCCCACGTTGACCGCATAGGCCAGGACAGCGTTTGCCGGCACCCACTGCGTGAGCAGGATGGTGGCAGGAACGTTGCTGATGGCTTGCGATGCCAGCACCCCGGCCACAAACAACATGCGCGGTGAATCGTGCGAGAGAGGCTCCAGCAGGCTGCGCATTCCGTCAAGATCGGTGAACAGGCGGACGTCCACAAACATCAGGGCAAACACGGCAATCAGGCTCCAGTCCACCTGCAGCAGGACGCGTGGTCGCATCATGGTCATGACTGCCAGCACCGCAACAAGTCCCCAGCCCGGATGTCCCCATTCCACCGAAGCCACGAAAGCGAGGTAGAGCAGCGAGCAAAGGATCATCAGGGTGCCTTGCCAGGGGGCCGATTCTTCAGGCAAGTGCACGGCAATGCGCTGGTTGGGAAAGGCCAGCGCGGTCAACCCCAGCAGCAGCGTCATCAGCGTCAGGGCGAGCGGTGCCATCTGCCAGGTGAAAGCCGCAAAGGACAGATGCGACAGTTGCCACAGCAGGATGTTTTGCGGGTTGCCGATGGGGGTAAGCAGCGAGCCCGCGTTGACTGCCAGCGCCTCGAAGATGACGAGGCGCCCGATGGGCAGCCCCGCGAGGTTGCGCAGCCCCAGGGTCAGGGGGACTACGATGAACAGCGCGATGTCATTGGTCAGCACGGTGGAGAGCAGGGCTGAAAACGCTACCAGAAAGAGCGCCAGCGTGCGTTCATGGGTGAGATGGTTGAGCATGCGCCGTCCTGCATGATCCAGGGCGCCGCTTACCTCAATGCCCTTGGTCAGCAGCATCAGGCCGCAGAGGGTCAGCAGGGTGGGGGTGTGGATTGCCTGGGGGGCCCGCGCCAGGGTGGCGGGGTGCAGGGCGGCAAGCCCCAGCCCTATCAGCAGCAACAGTTGGAGCAGGCGATCCTTGAGTAAGGGCGCGATGATGGAAAACATGGGGACAGACCTCAAAATTGGCAGAATTGGGGACAGACCTCAAAATTGAGGTCTGTCCCCAATTCTGCCAATTTTGAGGTCTGTCCCCGGTTTCTCCTGTAAAATACCCGGTTCTCCCGTTTCTGTGCAGGAATTCGTCATGACAACAGCTCCCGTTTCCATTGGTCACTACATTCAGGGTCAACCTGTAGCGGGCACCAGCGGCCGCGTTTCCGACGTATTCAACCCGGCCACCGGGCAGGTTTCCGGCCGGGTTGCGCTGGCCTCGGAGGGCGAGGTGGATCGCGCCGTAGCCGCTGCGCGCGCCGCGTTTCCCGGGTGGGCCGCCACCTCGCCCTTGCGGCGGGCGCGGGTGATGTTCAGGTTCAAGGAACTGATCGAAAAGCACCACGATGAACTCGCCGCCCTTATCACGGCCGAACATGGCAAGGTGTTTACCGATGCCCATGGCGAGGTGACGCGCGGGCTCGAGGTGGTGGAATATGCCTGCGGGATTCCCGAGTTGCTCAAGGGGGAGTATACCGAGCAGATTGCCACCGGGGTGGATGGCTGGACCATGCGCCAGTCCCTGGGGGTGTGTGCCGGGATTACGCCGTTCAATTTTCCGGTGATGGTGCCCCTGTGGATGATCCCCATGGCGCTGGCCTGCGGCAACAGCTTCATCCTGAAGCCCTCCGAGCGCGATCCATCGCCTAGCCTCCTGCTGGCGCAATTGCTCAAGGAAGCCGGTTTGCCCGACGGCGTATTCAATGTGGTGCAGGGCGACAAGACGGCAGTGGATGCACTCCTGCACCACCCCGAAGTGGATGCCATCAGCTTTGTGGGGTCCACGCCGATTGCCCATTACATCTACAGCACCGGCACGGCAGAAGGCAAACGCGTGCAGGCCCTGGGCGGCGCCAAAAACCACATGGTGGTGATGCCCGATGCCGATCTCAACCAGACCGTGGATGCCCTGATGGGCGCTGCCTACGGCTCTGCTGGGGAACGCTGCATGGCCATTTCCGTGGCCGTGGCGGTGGGCGACGTGGCCGACCGGCTGGTGGAAGCGCTGGTGCCGCGCGTGAAGGCCCTCAAGGTAACGCAAGGCATGGACCTCGCTGCCGAAATGGGGCCCGTGGTCACCGCGGTGCACCGTGGCAAGATCGTGGGTTACATTGACGAAGGCGTTGCCGAAGGGGCCCGGTTGCTGGTGGATGGGCGCCACTTGAAGGTGCCTGGCCATGAGGCGGGATTTTTCCTGGGAGGAACCTTGTTTGACGAGGTTACACCGGACATGACCATCTATCGCGAAGAGATTTTCGGGCCGGTCCTGTGCGTGGTACGCGTGCCGGATTTTGCCAGCGCTCTGAAGCTCGTCAACGATCACGAGTACGGCAACGGTACTGCCATCTTTACCCGTGACGGCGGGACGGCGCGCGAATACGTCTCGCGCGTGCGTGTAGGCATGGTGGGGGTCAACGTGCCCATTCCGGTACCCATGGCGTTTCATAGTTTTGGCGGCTGGAAGCGCAGCCTGTTCGGTGACCACCATGCGCATGGCCCAGAGGGCATCCGTTTCTACACCCGCCAGAAGGCGGTCACGCAGCGCTGGCCGGCCAGCATCGAGGCAGGCGCGCAGTTTGCCATGCCCACTCACAAATAAGGGCCGCGCACACCATGCATCCCCAGCTCAACATTGCCGTCAAGGCAGCCCGCCGTGCGGGCAGCATCATCAACCGGGCATCGCAGGACATCGAACGCCTGACGATTACCAAAAAGGGTCCGGCCGACTTCGTGACGGAAGTGGACCGCCAAGTGGAACAGACCATCATCGGCATCCTACACGAAGCCTATCCCGATCACGCCTTTCTGGGCGAGGAGGGGGGCGCCGTGGGCGAATCGGAATATCAGTGGATCATCGACCCCATCGATGGCACCACCAACTTTCTGCATGGCTTCCCCATGTACTGCACTTCCATCGCCCTCGCCCATAAGGGCATCGTCACCCAGGCCGTCATTTACGATCCGGTGCGCAACGATCTCTTTACCGCGACGCGCGGCAGCGGGGCCTTTCTCAATGACCGCCGCATGCGCGTGAGCAGCGAGACGCGCATGGAAGACGCACTCATTGGTTCGGGTTTTCCCTACAGCAGCATGGAGCATCAGGAACGCTATTTGCGCATGCTGGCAGAGGTGATGCGCAAGACGGCCGGTATTCGCCGACCCGGCTCCGCCGCCCTGGATCTGGCCTATGTGGCTGCCGGTCGCTACGATGGTTTCTGGGAAATGGGATTGCAGCCCTGGGACATGGCCGCAGGCACGCTGCTGATCCAGGAAGCCGGCGGCCTTGTCTCCGATCTCGATGGTAACGGACAGTTTTTGCAGACGGGACATGTGGTGGCGGGCAACCCGAAAATCTTCGGACAACTGCTGCCCATGGTGGCGCGCGCCTGAACAGGATGTCGTAGAACGCCATGCTGGACCGCATTCGCATCGTATTGTGCACCACCACGCACCCCGGCAACATCGGGGCCACGGCACGCGCCATGAAAACCATGGGGCTGTCGCGCCTGGCGCTCGTCACGCCGCGCTTTTTTCCCCATGAGCAGGCCACCGCCATGGCGTCCGGTGCGGACGACGTGCTGGCCGACGCCAGGGTCTATGCCTCGCTGCCCGACGCCCTGCAGGGCACGACGCTGGTGGTGGGTATGACGGCGCGTGCGCGCGACCTGTCACATCCCATGCGGCCGGTGCGCGACGTGGCGCTGCAGGTGGCCGATGAGGTGCAGCAGAAGGAAGGGGAGGTGGCGCTGGTATTTGGCACCGAAATGTCCGGTCTGTCCAATGCAGAACTGGACGCCTGTCAGGTGCTGGCCAACATTCCTGCACAACCGGGCTTCAGCTCGCTCAACCTCGCGGCCTCCGTACAGATTGCCGCCTACGAGTTGCGCCAGGCCCTGTTGCAGGATCGCGGCGCGGTGGGGCGCGATTACCCGCTTGCCTCGCACGAGGAGCTGGAGCGCTTTTACCAGCACCTGGAACGCGTCCTGTACGGCAGCGGCTTTCTCAGCCCGGCGCAGCCGGGGCGCCTGATGATTCGCCTGCGCCGGCTGTTTTCCCGCGCGCGCGTGGAGCGCGAGGAAGTCAGCATCCTGCGTGGTATCCTGAAAGCCTTGTATCCGGCCGATGATGGCTCATCGCGCCCACTTTGAAAGGGATCCTTGATGCTGGACCGAATTCGCGAACAGATTGACATCGTTTTTGAACGCGATCCGGCCGTGCGTAGCCGCTGGGAGGTGATCTCCCTCTACCCGGGCTTTCATGCCGTGCTGATGCACTGGCTGGCCCACTGGTTCTGGCGCAACGGCATGAAATGGCTGGGACGATTTACCTCGCAGGTCTCGCGCGGGCTGACCGGCATCGAAATCCATCCTGGCGCCACGCTGGGACGGCGCGTGTTCATCGATCATGGCATGGGCGTGGTGATAGGCGAAACCGCCGAAATCGGCGACGATTGCACCCTCTATCAGGGCGTGACGCTGGGCGGCACCTCCTGGAACAAGGGAAAGCGCCATCCCACGCTGGGTCCCAAAGTCATCGTGGGCGCGGGCGCCAAGATCATCGGGCCGATCTACTTGGGCGAGGGCGCCAAGGTGGGCTCCAACGCCGTGGTGGTGAAGGCCGTGCCGCCGGGGCCACCGTCATTGGCATTCCAGGACGCGTGGTAGAGGATGAGCATCACCAGCCGGCCAAGACGGATACGGGATTTACGGCCTACGGGCCGACGGACGACGACAAGGATCCGCTGGTGCTGGCCGTACAGCAGTTGATGCGCCACAACGAAGCGCTGGAACGGAAAGTGGCTGAACTTTCTGAAGGTTTGGCGCATCTTAAGGATAAGACGGACCCCTCGCAGCGTTAAGATGCCGCGGGGGCATCATGGATAGGAGAACGGAACATGGCCGTGACATTGACTTCCGCTGCCGCCCAACAGGTTCGGCAGGCACTTTCCAAACGAGGCAAGGGCGTAGGCCTGCGCGTGGGCGTCAAGCAGTCGGGATGTTCGGGCCTGGCCTACGTCGTCGATTACGCCGACGAGGCGCTGCCCACCGACAGCCGTTTTGAATCAGAAGGCGTGCTGGTGCTCGTGAATGCCGAACAGCTCCAGTACCTCGATGGTACCGAGCTGGATTACCGGCGCGAGGGCCTCAATGCCTCCTTCAAATTCAACAACCCCAACGTTGCCGATGCTTGCGGTTGCGGTGAGAGCTTCACCACGCGTCAGGCGTGAGCGCGCCTGCTTTTGAGGCAGGCCTGCGACTGACGGTTGCGCTGCCTGCTGGCTCAGCCGATGCGCTGATGCTGGCGCGTCTTGCCGAAAACCACCGCCCGCTCGTCATTCTGACCGAAACGGCATGGCAGGCGCAGCGCCTGCTGGAGGAAATCCAGTGGTTTGCGCCGCAGCGCTCGGTGCATCTGCTGCCCGATTGGGAAACCCTGCCCTACGATCATTTTTCGCCGCACCAGGATCTGGTCTCCGAGCGCCTCTCCACCCTCTGGCAATTTACCAGCGGGCAGTGCGACATTGCCCTCGTGCCCGTGGCCACAGCCCTGTACCGCCTGCCACCCATCAGCCATCTCGCAGCGCGCACCTTCCTGATCCGCAAGGGACAGACCCTCGATCTCGACGGATTCCGCGCCCAGATGACCACCGCGGGCTATGCTCACGTCACCCAGGTGGTCAAGCCGGGGGAATACTGCATACGCGGGGGGTTGATCGATCTTTTTCCCATGGGCAGTCCAGTGCCGTACCGCATCGACCTCATGGACACCGAAGTGGAAACCCTGCGCACCTTCGATGCCGATACCCAGCGCACCCTGTATCCGGTGCCGGAAATCCGCATGCTTCCGGCGCGCGAATTTCCGCTGGATGAAGCGGGACGCGCGCGCTTTCGCGAAAACTTTCGCGAGCGCTTCGAAGGTGATCCTTCTCGCAACGCGCTGTACCGCGATGTGGGCAATGGGCTCGCTCCCGGCGGCATTGAATACTATCTGCCGCTTTTCTTCGAAGCGTGCGCCACCCTGTTCGATTATCTGCCGGCGCAGGCAACGATCTGCCTGCATCAGGATGTTGCGGCCGCCATTCAGGCTTTCTGGCAGTCCACCAAGGCGCGCTGGAACATGTTGAAGGGCGACCGCGCCAATCCGGTGCTGGATCCCAGCGAACTGTTTTTGACGGAAGACCAGTGCTTTGCCGCACTGGCGCGTTACCCCCAGATGAAACTGTTGGGGAAACCATTGGAAGAACCTCCCAAAGAGCCTTCCCCCTTCCTCTCCTTTGTCACCCGGCCCTTGCCGGCGCTGGAACTGGCGCGTCGCGAGCCGCTGCCGATTGCCAGGCTGCAGGACTTCACCATCGGATATTCGGGGCGGGTGCTGCTGGTGGCCGAAAGCCTGGGCCGTCGTGAAACCATCAGTCAGATGCTGCAGGAGTTTGGCTATCCCGTGGTCCCCGTGGATTCCTGGCAGGGCTTCATGGACAGCGGGGTACCCGTAGCCATTACCGCGGCGCCGCTGACCATGGGCTTCATCCTGGAGAGCGAGGGCATCGCGGTCGTCACCGAAACCGAGCTCTACAAAACCCAGGTGCGCCAGGCCAGGCGCCGCGACAAGTCGGCGCGTAGCAATGCCGACACCCTGCTCAAGGATCTCTCGGAAGTACGCGTGGGCGATCCCGTGGTGCATGTGGACCATGGCATCGGGCGCTTTCTGGGCCTCGTCAACCTGGATTTTGGCGAAGGGGTCACGGAGTTCCTGCATTTGCAGTATGCCGGCGATGACACGCTCTACGTACCCGTGGCGCAGTTGCACATGATCGGCCGTTATACCGGCGGCCCCTCGGAGAGCGCGCCGTTGCACAAGCTGGGCAGCGGTCAGTGGGAAAAGGCCAAGCGCCGTGCTGCTGCGCAGGCGCGCGATACCGCCGCCGAGCTGCTGGACCTGTATGCGCGTCGCGCTGCCCGGGAAGGGTATGCGTTTCCCATCCGCGACAACGATTACGCCGCCTTCGCCATGGCATTCGATTTCGAGGAAACTCCCGATCAGTCGGCTGCCATCGAGGCCGTGATTGCCGACATGCGTTCCGGAAAGCCCATGGACCGCCTGATTTGCGGCGACGTGGGCTTTGGCAAAACAGAAGTGGCCATGCGCGCGGCGTTTCTTGCCGTGAATGCCGGCAAGCAGGTGGCGATTCTGGTCCCCACCACCTTGCTGGCCGAGCAGCATTTCCAGAACTTCAGCGACCGCTTTGCCGAATGGCCGGTGCGCATTGCCGAGCTGTCGCGATTCCGCTCGACCAAGGAGATGGCGGCCACGGTGGAAGGCCTGCGTTCCGGCAAAACCGATATCGTCATCGGCACCCACAAGCTGGTTTCGGGCTCGGTGGCCTTTGCCAACCTGGGGCTTGTCATCATCGACGAGGAGCATCGTTTTGGGGTGCGCCAGAAGGAACGGCTCAAGGCCCTGCGGGCCGAAGTGGACGTGCTGACCCTCACCGCCACCCCCATCCCGCGCACGCTGGCCCTGTCGCTGGAAGGGTTGCGGGACTTTTCGGTGATTGCCACGGCTCCCCAGAAGCGCCTGTCCATCAAGACCTTCGTGTACCCCCAGTCGGACAGCATCATTCGCGAAGCCGTACTGCGCGAATTAAAGCGCGGCGGACAGCTGTATTTTCTGTACAACGAGGTGGAAACCATGGACAACATGCGCGACCACCTCACCCGCCTGCTGCCCGAAGCGCGCATTGCCGTGGTTCACGGCCAGTTGCGGGAACGCGAGCTGGAGCGCGTGATGCGCGAGTTCTACCATCAGCAGGTCAACATCCTGCTGTGCTCCACCATCATCGAAACCGGCATTGACGTGCCCACCGCCAACACCATCATCATCCATCGTGCCGATCGTTTTGGCCTCGCGCAGTTGCACCAGTTGCGCGGACGGGTAGGGCGCTCGCACCACCAGGCCTATGCCTACCTGTTGACGCCGCCACCCGATGCCCTCACTTCCGCCGCCAAAAAGCGGTTGGAGGCCATTCAGATGATGGAAGACTTGGGGTCCGGGTTTTTTCTCGCCATGCAGGATCTCGAGATTCGCGGCGCCGGCGAAGTGCTGGGCGATTCGCAAAGCGGCGACATTCAGGAGGTGGGTTTCAGCCTCTACACCGACCTGCTTAACCAGGCGGTCAAGGCCTTGAGGCAGGGCAAGACCTGGGATCTGGAAGCGCCGCTTGAGGTGGCCACCGAAATCAACCTGCACGCTCCCGCACTGCTGCCCGTGGATTATTGCGGCGACGTCCAGGAGCGTCTTGTGTTGTACAAGCGTCTGGCCAACTGCGAAATGGAGGAAGACCTCGAGGCCTTGCGCGAGGAGTTGACCGACCGCTTTGGATTATTGCCCGAGCCCGCCCAGGTGCTGCTGGAATGCCACCGCCTGCGCCTGACCGGCCATCCGATGGGGATTTGCAAGGTAGACGCCAATGCCGAGCACATCATCATCCAGTTTGCGCGCAACACGCCGCTCGAGCCGCAGGACATCATCATGCTGATGCACACCAAGCCGCACTACCGGCTGGCGGGACCGGATCGCCTCAAGGTGTTGCTGAAGGGGGCAACACCCATGGAGCGCGCCGCCCAGGTGCGCAGCGTGTTGCGCGAACTGGCCGCAACACGCCACAAGCCGGCAACGATCAAGCCCTGACCGGAATTTTGCCGATCTTGATGCGCCATTCCGCAGGGCCTGTTTCATGCACGGATTGTCCCTGCGAATCCACCGCCACCGTGACCGGCATGTCCTCCACGTCAAACTCATAAACCGCTTCCATGCCCATCTCGGGAAATGCCACCACGCGTGACGCGCGAATGGCCTTGGAGACCAGGTAGGCAGCGCCGCCTACGGCAATGAGGTAAACCGAACGATGCTTGCGGATGGCTTCAATGGCCACGGGGCCGCGCTCGGCCTTGCCGATCATGCCGAGCAGGCCGGTTTTGTCCAGCATCAACTCGGTGAATTTGTCCATGCGCGTTGCGGTGGTCGGGCCTGCCGGGCCCACCACTTCGTCGCGGACCGGATCCACCGGGCCCACGTAGTAAATGAAGCGGTTGTGGAAGTCGAGGCCCTCGGGCAGGGGCTCGCCCCTGGCAAACAGATCGGCAATCTTTTTATGGGCCGCATCCCGGCCAGTCAAGAGCTTGCCGTTGAGCAGCAGGGTCTCGCCGGGCTTCCAGCTGGCCACCTCGGCGGCATCCACCCGGGCCAGATCCACGCGACGCGCGTTGGGGGAGGCATGCCACGTCACCTGCGGCCAGTCCGCCAGCGAAGGTGGTGTGAGGCTGACCGGCCCCGAACCATCGAGGACGAAATGGGCGTGGCGGGTGGCAGCGCAATTGGGAATCATGGCCACCGGCAGGGAGGCGGCGTGGGTGGGATAATCCAGGATCTTGACGTCCAGCACGGTGGAGAGTCCCCCCAGGCCCTGGGCACCAATGCCCAGCGCGTTGACCTTGTCGAACAGCTCGATGCGCAGTTCCTCGATGCGGTTTTGCGGGCCGCGCGCTTTGAGGGCCGTCATGTCGATGGGGTCCATCAGGGACTCCTTGGCCATCAGCATGGCCTTTTCGGCGGTGCCGCCAATGCCTAGTCCCAGCATGCCCGGAGGGCACCAGCCGGCACCCATGGTGGGCACGGTCTTGAGAACCCAGTCCACGATGGAATCCGATGGGTTGAGCATGACGAACTTGGACTTGTTTTCCGAGCCGCCGCCCTTGGCCGCCACCGTCACGTCCACGGTGTCTCCCTGCACCAGCGACATGTGGATCACCGCCGGGGTATTGTCCTTGGTGTTGCTGCGTTTGCCTGCCGGGTCGGACAGGATGGAGGCGCGCAGGGGATTGTCGGGGTCGAGGTAGGCGCGTCGCACCCCCTCGTTGATGACGTCCTCCAGGGTGCGACGGGTGTCAAAGCGCACCCCCATGCCCACCTTGAGGAACACATTGACGATGCCGGTATCCTGGCAGATGGGGCGCCGACCTTCGGCACACAGGCGCGAATTGGTGAGGATCTGGGCGATGGCATCGCGTGCGGCAGGGGATTGTTCCTGCTCAAAGGCGGCACCCAGCGCCTGGATGTAATCTGCCGGATGATAGAAGGAAATGAATTGCAGGCTGTCGGCAATGCTTTGGATGAGATCTTCTTCGCGAATGGTGGTCACGGCGGCTGCTCCAGGGAAAAAAAGTCCAGAATTGAGACTCTACCAGAACGGGCCCGGGTTGCCCTTATGTATGACATAAGAGTGCCGGAGGCACATAGCGGCTATAATGGCAATTCCTTGCCTGTCTCAAGGGCGGGAAAACTAAAACACGAACAAATTGAGAGGGAGGTTTCATGTCCACCGAAGCATTGCTCCATGAAGAACGTGTCTTTCCGCCGGCACCAGGCTTTGTGGCCCAGGCCAATATTTCCGGTATGGATGCGTACAACGCGCTGTGCGCCGAGGCCCGCAAGGACCCCAACGCCTTTTGGGGGCGTCTTGCGCGTGAAACCCTGTACTGGCAACGCCCCTTCACAAGGGTGCTGGACGAGTCCCACCCCCCATTTTTCAAGTGGTTTGAAGACGGGCTGACCAACGCCTCCTACAACTGCCTGGACCGCAACCTGCAAAACGGCAACGCGCAGAAGACGGCGCTGATTTTCGAGGCGGATGACGGCACCGTCACCCGTGTCACCTACCAGGAACTCACCCAGCGCGTCTGTCGTTTTGCCAATGGGTTGAAGGCGCTGGGCGTGGGTAAGGGCGACCGGGTGGTCATCTACATGCCCATGTCGGTGGAAGGCGTGGTGGCCATGCAGGCATGCGCCCGCATCGGAGCCACCCACTCGGTGGTGTTTGGCGGCTTCTCCGCCAAATCGTTGCAGGAACGGGTGGTGGATGTGGGCGCCGTGGCGCTCGTGACCGCAGACGAACAGCGGCGTGGTGGCAAGAGCCTGCCGCTCAAGACCATCGTGGACGAGGCCCTGGGGCTGGGGGGCTGCGAGGCCTTGAAGCACGTCATCGTCTACCGGCGCACCGGCGGCGAGATTCCCTGGACGGCCGGGCGCGACCGCTGGATGCACGAAACGGAGGTCGAGCAGTCCGACACCTGCGAACCCGAATGGGTTGGTGCCGAGCATCCGCTGTTCGTGCTCTATACCTCGGGCTCCACCGGCAAGCCCAAGGGTGTGCAGCATTCCACCGGGGGTTACCTGCTTTGGGCGGCCCTCACCATGAAGTGGGTTTTCGACATCAAGCCGGCCGACATTTTCTGGTGTACCGCCGACATTGGCTGGGTGACCGGACACTCCTACGTGGCATACGGACCCCTGGCCGTGGGGGCCACCGAAATCGTGTTTGAAGGCGTGCCCACCTACCCGCACGCCGGACGCTTTTGGGAGATGATTGCGCGCCATCGGGTCAGCGTGTTCTACACCGCCCCCACCGCCATCCGCTCCCTCATCAAGGCAGCTGATGCGGCACCGGACACCCATCCGGACCATTTTGACCTGACCAGCCTGCGCCTGCTGGGCACCGTGGGCGAGCCCATCAATCCGGAAGCCTGGATGTGGTACTACCGCAATGTGGGCCACGAACGCTGCCCCATTGTGGATACCTTCTGGCAAACGGAAACGGGCGGCCACATGATTACGCCGCTGCCCGGGGCAACCCCCCTGGTGCCGGGCTCCTGCACCTTGCCGCTGCCTGGCATCGAGGCAGGTATCGTGGACGAGACGGGGCAGGACGTTCCCAATGGCCAGGGTGGAATTCTGGTGGTCAAGCGCCCCTGGCCCTCCATGATCCGCACCATCTGGGGCGACCCCGAGCGCTTCAGGAAAAGTTATTACCCGGACGAACTCAAGGGTTATTACCTGGCCGGCGATGGAGCCATCCGCAACAAGGACACCGGCAACTTCACCATCACGGGCCGTATTGACGATGTGCTGAACGTTTCAGGCCATCGCATGGGCACCATGGAAATCGAGTCTGCCCTGGTGGCCAATCCCCTGGTGGCGGAAGCTGCCGTGGTGGGGCGTCCCGACGACATGACCGGGGAAGCCATCGTGGCCTATGTGGTGCTGAAGCAGGCGCGCCCCACGGGGGAGGATGCCAGGAAAATCGCCGCCGACCTGCGTAACTGGGTGAGCAAGGAGATTGGCCCCATCGCCAAACCCAGGGAAATCCGCTTTGGTGACAACTTGCCCAAGACACGCTCGGGCAAGATCATGCGTCGACTGCTCCGCGTCATCGCCAAGGGAGAGGAGGTGACCCAGGATGTTTCCACCCTGGAGAACCCTGCCATCCTGCAGCAACTGAAAGAAACGCTCTAGAGGATCAGCCCGGGTGAGACTGCTCAACCGTTATCTTGCCCGGGAAATCCTTTTCGGTACGGGCCTTGTGTTCACGGCCCTGCTGTTCCTGTTTTCCTTTTTCGACCTCATCCACGAGCTCAACGACCTGGGCAAGGGCAGCTACCAGCTCTGGCAGATGTTTGTGTTCGTGGTGCTGGCCCTGCCGGGTCACGCCTACGAGTTGTTTCCCATCGCGGTCCTCATCGGCACCCTGTACGGCTTGAGCAACCTAGCGGCACATTCCGAGATTACCGTGATGCGCGCCTCCGGGATGTCGCGCGACAAACTGGCGGGAGCGTTAATTCGGGTGGGATTGCTGTTCGTGCTGGCAGCGTTCCTGCTAGGTGAACTCATCATGCCGATTTCAGAGGAGGCTGCGCAACAGTGGCGGCTCAAGGCGCTCAATAATTTTGTGGCCACCCAGTTTCGCTCCGGAATCTGGGTCAAGGACAAGGGCAGCTTCATCAACGTGCGCGAGGTGATGCCGGACAGCTCCCTGCGCGATCTGCGCATCTACGATTTCGATGAGGAACACCGTTTGCGGCGCATCAGCACTGCAAAGAAAGCCGTGTATTTGCAGGATCATCAATGGCGGCTTACCGAGGTGGAGCGCACCCTGTTCGACAAGAGCGGGGTTGAGGTGCAGCATGAGCCCAGCACCGATTGGGATTCGGTGCTCACTCCCGAGGTGATGTCCACCCTGCTGGTGGAGCCCGAACAGATGTCGGTGTGGAACCTCTTTGCCTACATTCGCCACCTGCGCGATAACAGCCAGCAGACCGTGCGCTTTGAAATTGCCGAATGGAGCAAGTTGCTTTATCCGTTTTCCATCCTGGTGATGATGATGCTGGCCCTGCCCTTTGCCCTGCAACGGCCGCGCTCGGGCGTGGTGGGCGTTCGAATCATGATCGGTATTGGGCTGGGGCTGGGGTTTTACCTGACCAGCCGGTTCTTTTCCTACCTGGGCCAGCTCAACAACTGGAGTCCCGTCATCAGTACGCTCGCTCCCAGCCTGACTTTTTTGCTGGTGGCGTTTTTACTGGGATGGTGGATGGAGCGGCACGCCTAGGCGCGCGCTTCGCGAATGAGGCGCAGCCCCGACAGGCGGTCGTGCAGAAACTGGCCTTCGCGGTCCAGCAGGGCCCACAGGATGCTTGCACCTGACGGAAGGCAGAACCAGGCCAGAAGGTAGCGCAACAGGCAACGCGGCCAGGAAGGTCGCTGGCCCTGCCTGTCCACCAGGCGAAAGCGCCAGGTTTTCATGGGCACGGTCTGTCCGGAGCGGTGCCAGAAATAGCTGAAATAGAACCCCAGCACCAAAAACAGGTAGATCTGGTAGGCCCTGCGAAACTCGGGGTGCTGGCCATAGCGGGTGAGCATGACGAAGGGCAGCCCGGCCGCCATCAGTATTCCTCCCGCGATCAGGACTTCATAGACCATGGAGATCAGGCGCGGCAGCAGTGGCAGGCGTTCCGGTCTCACTGGGCGGCAGGTGCAGGGGTAGTGGGGGGCGCGGCGGGAGGCTGGTTGGCTTCCCAGCGGGACTTGACCTCTTCCTTCTTTTCCGGGGGTAACCCGTGGAATTTCTTGAAGTTTTTCCGGGCCGTTTCGCGATCTTCGCGCGGCAGATGGGTCCATTCCGGAATTCGGGCCCTGAAGCGGGCCTGCTCCTCGGGAGTGAGCTGCGGGTAATGCTTTGCCGCATTGATGAGGCGGCTACGCTGCAACTGCGAGAGGTTGTCCCAGTCTTTCTGCGCCGGCGCCAGGATGGATTGCTGCTCGGCGCTCAAGGCGTCCCAGCGCGGGCCAGGCTCATGCGCCCAGAGGGGGGGGATGGCCAGCGCAAGAAGGAGCGCCCATGCCCCTAGCGTGTTTCTTGCAGCCATGCGCCAAAGTCTTTCTGGGCAAATGCCTGCGGCGGGATCTCGCTTGACAGCAGCTTGGCGTCCAACTGGCCATTATCGTCGTCGCCATCGAGGTCTTGCTGCCAGTAATTGAAGGCGACCAGAGCGATGGCCAGCATCAGGGCGGCCAGGGTGATGCGCAGGATCGGGTGCTGATCTTCTGCCCAACTGGCAAACCCATGACCATGGGCAGCAGGGGCAAGCCGAAGCTGTTTCACCGGAACCCGTGACAGCGCGGCAAAGCGGGCTTCGTGCAGGCGGCCCACGATGGCCGGATCGAGGTCGCGCACCCCCTGATCGAGGCGACGCGCAATGCGTTGTGCAATGTCGAATTCGTTCATAATGCAATGCCTTTAGCGGAAAGCAGGAACGACAGCTTGTGAACCGCGCGGGAGCAGTGGGTCTTGACGCTACCCTCCGAACATCCCATGGCGGCAGCCGTCTCAGCTACGTCCAGTTCCTCCCAGTAACGCAGCAGGAAGGCTTCCCGTTGACGGGCCGGAAGCGTTTCCAGTGCCTGCTC
>DAIBBI010000025.1:0-4667 GCA_027442615.1 Ferrovaceae bacterium
CAAGTTGCAGCGGTGAGCACTGCCCCTCTTAATTCCAGGCTTGTACAGTGACGCCAAACCCACCAGACCGAGGCAATTGCGCAGGTTGCCACGATCATGTGAGCTCCATAGGAGATAATAATTGGAGCGCCGATTAATCGAAAAAATGAGAAGACCGTCGGCATGTGAGTCCAGTACGCCGGCCCATTTCCTTCCATGAGTTCACGTGCCGCATTCATGGCATGTAGCCAAGCAGGAAAGGTGTCTACGCCCAGTACTGCGGTACCAATGATCATAAAGCCGATCGAAACCACGGCTGCGGTAAGTAATATCCGCCAGGCACCTATGGCAATTAACGCCACTGGAAACAAAAGCGCAAGATGCGGCTTTATGGTTAACAGTCCAAGAAATAATCCGGCCAGTATTGGCCTCCGTTCCATGCATAACAATACCGCGCCAGCCAAGGCGGCAGTCAGGAATCCATTTTGCCCGCGAAGCAAATTCATCCAGATTCCAGAGAATGAGCCCAATATCCACAAAGTTTCATTGCGCGGCATGATGCGATAAATTACAAGCGCATAGCACGCCAGTGTGGGCAGCATGAAAGCAAGATATGCAGGCAGATAAGGCAATAACCCCAGCGGGAGGATCAATAAATAAAACGTTGGCGGATAAAACCAACCAAATGATCCTTTGACTGCGGGGTCGATGGCCAGAACTGCTTCACGCAAGTGCGGAATAGCATAGGCTGCAGATGCTTGACCCGCCAGCCCAAAATGTGCCGCTACCCAAAATATCGTGAGATCAGAAATGATGGTGTACCCTTTTGGATCCACGAGGTTGGAGTACCTGATGAAGCCAAATGAAAATGCTGCAAAGAATAAAATTGCGATACTACTGTACAACTTGATTCGCCTGGAACTGAGCCAGTGTCTGTTGACTAGGCTCAATTTAAGCCCCTAGAGCTTTCGTGTTTTTAACACGCCGAAAGATGATCCACAGAAAAGCTGATGTAACCAAAGGCGCAATTTGGATTGATGTGTGATTGGCTATAACTACAGCAAGCAATGGCATTAGCCAGACCAGGACCAATAGCTCACGTTCGCCAATGAACCAACCTTTTGTCATCCCGAGTTTTATGAGCCAGGCTGCAGGTAACACCAACCAGACCAAATCATATTCATATAAATATGGGCTGATGAGCATTGTTGACGTAACCAGTGCTGCACTCCGTAGAGGCCAGTTATCGCATTGGCGCCAAATCTTCCATACGGTGAATGCAGCAGCAATAGCCACAATGGTATGCCCAATATAGGCGGGTTCAACAGGCACTTTCAGAAGTCTTAACATCGAAAATACCGTGGGCATCGCGGTCCAAGACATGATTCCAGTTTCAGTCCACTCCTTCACAATATTCATGCCATGAATCCAGGCACCCATGGTCTCAGTGCCAAAGACACTAACAGCCACAGCCATAGACAGGCAAGCCACAATGGCGGCGGTAATAAATGTACGCCAGGCCCCGACAGCAACCAACGCAAGTGGAAACAGCCCTGCCAGATGAGGTTTGATGCATAGCAATCCAATAAAAACACCAGAAAGTATGGGACGCCTTCTCTCCAGAAATAATAAACCAGCGCCTGCTAGCGATGCTGTTAGAAAACTATTTTGACCGAACCGTAGGGTAAGCCATATTCCAGAAAATCCGGCTAGGACCCATAGGGCTTCCCTGCGCCAGAAAATACTGTGAATTACTGTCACATACCCTGCAAGGGAGGAAAGCATGAAAACCAGATAGGCAGGTAAAAGTGGCATTAACCCAAATGGCAGAATGATCAGAAAATAGGATGGCGGATAAAACCATCCATAATTTCCAATGATTGCAGGGTCAATTGATTCAAGTGCCAAACGTAGATTCGGTAAAAAATATGCGCCTGTTGCTTGCCCCTCCAGAGCCAGACGGGACACAGCCCAAAATACGGTGAAATCGGTCACAATGGTGTATCCCTTTGAACTCACCAGGTTGGAGAACCAAACGAATCCAACGGCTATGATGAGAAAGAATCCCAACATCACACCACTATAAAGCTTGATCCGTCCTGCATCGAGCCAGTGCCTGGTCCCAAGCCTCACCGCGCTGCCCTCCAGCGCTTTTCAGCCCGAGCGCGACGCATCGTGACCCACATCAGCGCCGCGATCACCCATGGACCCATCTGAATGCGAAACAACCAGGCCAACACCACCGTGAATAAAGGCAGCAGCCAGGCCGCCAACAGGACTTCCCGGTCACCATGCATCCATCCTGAACGCAACCCTGCCTGGACGCCCCAGGCGATCGGAAATCCCAGCCAGGCCAGATCGTATTCCATCAGGTAAGGACTGACCAGCAATGTCGCAGTCATCAGCACGGCCCCCTTCAATTCATCTGATACGTCAGAACGCCACACTTTCCACACTGCAACCGTGGCTGCCACAGCCATCAGCGCATGCATGGTGTAGGCCAGCGGCAAAGGCGCATTGATCAACCGCATCATGGCAAACATCGTCGGCATCATGGGTGCTGTCTTCCCCGCTTCCATGATGGTGCGCGCAAGCTCCAGACTCTGCGCCCATGCACCCAGCGTTGCCGTTCCAAGGTAGAGCACTCCGATACCCGTGAAAACAAAGACCGTCACTGCGGATACGATCAAGGTGCGCCAGGCACCGATGGCGACCAGTGCCACGGGAAAAAGCAATGCGAGGTGCGGTTTGAGCGCAAGCAGGCCGATCAATACACCAGCCAGCGTAGGCTGCTGCCTGAGTGCCAGCAACCCCGCCCCAGCCAGGGCCGCCGTCAACATCCCGTTCTGCCCTGTCAAAAGATTGATCCAGACGCCTGGAAATGCAGCGAGGCCCCACATCGCTTCCTTCCCCGGGAGGATCCGTCGAAGCGCAGATACATAGCCCACCAGGGATATGCCCATGAAGGCGACATAGGCTGCCCAATAGGAAAGCAATCCAAGTGGCGTAATCAACAGATAAAAAGTAGGTGGATAAAACCATCCGTACGCACCCTGAATGCCCGGAGCGATTTGAGCCATGGCCAGATGCAATTGCGCAGGAAGATACGCGTCGGCGGCATGTCCCGATAACGAAAATTGAGCCACAATCCAGAATACCGCCAGATCAGAGACAATGAAGCCGGAAAATCCTGGCTGATGCGTCCAATACCACAATGCGCCCAATCCGATGATGGCATATAGCAATAGAAACATTCTTGGGTAGGTCCGTAGGCGGATTGCATTCAGCCAGTGGAGATCAGACATGACGCACTTTTCTCCGGCTTTCAGTACTTGCCCTGCGCACGATGATCCACAGCAACGCCAACAGCACCCCGGCACCCAGTTGTAGCGAATACACTTTCGCCAGCGCGATGCAAAATATGGGAGTCAACCATGCTGCAATGAGTATCTCGCGTTCCCAGCGCAGCCATCCCGTCTTTATCCCCTGGTTTGCCATCCAGGCAATGGGCAGCGCAAGCCAGGCCAGATCGTATTCCAGCAAATAGGGGCTCACCAGGAGCGTCCCCGTAATCAGTGCCGAATATTTCAGCGGTGACGAAACAGACCTGTGCCAGATGGTCCCTACCGAGAACAGGGCAATCACGGCAACGACTGCTTGCCCCACGTAAGCTGCCATCACGGAGGTTCCGGACAATCGCATGAACGCAAATATCGTAGGCATCATACGAACAATTTCCGTCCGCTCCAGAAGCGCACGCGCAATTCCCAGGCTTTCCAACCACCCATTCAACATGCCCGTACCCAGTATCAGTACGCCGGCGACCATCCAGGCAAGTGCAACCCCTGTCGCTACAAGGAATGCACGCCAGGCGCCTGCGGCAATCAGCGCCACTGGAAACAAAAGCGCCAGGTGCGGCTTGATCGAAAGCATGCCGATGAACACACCGGCCAGCGCCGGCCTGCGCTCCAGATTGAGCAGTGCGGCTCCCGCCAACGCGGCGGTCAAACATCCATTCTGCCCAGACAACACATTGATCCAGAGTCCAGGAAAAGCAGCCAGGCACCACAGGGCAATCTCCCCACGAACCAGTCTTCGCATCATGACTCCAAAGGCCACTACGCTTCCCCCGATGAACCCCACGTAGGCCGCCCAGTAAGGCATCAACGCCAATGGAAGAATGAGGAGATAAAACGTGGGGGGGTACAACCATGGATAACCGCAGGGCGATGCGGGTACGGGCGCCTGAAAGTTGCCACAAAAACTGGCTGGGTCGAATACGCCCAGCGCCTGTCCATGCAGGGCGAGGTAGGAGGCAACCCAGTAAACGCTGAAATCCGTAAAAGTAAGCCGGGCATTGGGGTCGGCCATGGCCCATCGCACAAAAATTACGACCGTGATTGCGGCGAACAAAATCGCCGTGGTCCTTGCGTAGACCTTGAGCCGCGTCTGGTTCAACCAGTGCCACTCATGCGGATACATCGAATTTTCCTTGTGCGCCTGCCATCCGCGCGCGACGCAGAATCATAACCAGCAATGCCAGGGAGACCCAAGGTCCGATCTGGACTGGGACAGCTCTCGCCATGATCATCATGAGGAAGGGCAGCAACCAGACAAGCACCAGGATCTCACGTTCCCAGGGCAACCACCCCTGCTCCAGCCCAACTTTTGTCATCCATGCCATCGGC
>DAIBBI010000032.1:0-4630 GCA_027442615.1 Ferrovaceae bacterium
GATCTGCGCCACGCCCACCTCACCCAGCTCGGCTGTGGCGGCGCGCGGATCACCATGGACCCCGTCGGCGGGCCCCGGTTTTGCCGCATGAGCCAGCGCTTCCGTGCGCACCAGGGATTTGTCCAGGGCCAGCGCCAGGGCTGTATCGGCAAGCCCCGCATGGGTGCCGATTTCAGCGTCGCTGTAGCCGCGGTGCTTCAATGCTGCGGCAAAGGCGTCCTGCGAGGCGTGATAATACGCATTCAGGGCATACACGCGGCAGGCGGGGTCACGGGCCCACTCGCGATTGAGCTTTGCGGCCACGCGGGCCAGGTTCTTCTGGTAGCCGCCATGGTCCCCCAGAAAAACCACATCCCGAAAGCCGTGCTGCCTGAAGCTGCGCGCGGCCCCTTCCAGCAGGGCCTCAAAGGCGGGCTCCGGTATCGAGATCGTGCCGGCAAAGCGCATGTGCGCCGCGGGCGGCTGGATGGACCCTTCTGGCACATAGGACACCACAGGTGCCACCAGCGCATTGCCCAGGCGCTGCGCAATCTCGTCAGCCAGAAGGTGCACACGCACATTATGCTTTCCCAGCACCATGTAAGGGCCGTTCTGCTCGGTGCCGCCGATGGGAATGAGGATTGTGGTGGCGCCGGCGGCCACCCGCTCGCGCACCTCGGGCGAGGTGAGCGCTTCGATCTGTACCGGGGCAACAGCCGGCGCTGCCGCATGCGCCAGCGCCTGCACCAGGACCAGTCCCAAAAGCCATGTCCATCGATGAAATGTTTTTTGCATGCGGCAGTATATCAAGCCGCACCAAGGACTGGTGGCAGCCCATGGCATCCATTTCTTGATATGCTCTGCGCATGACAAACCGCAACGCCACGCCGCGCCTGATTCGCTTCAACAAACCCTATGGCGTTTTGAGCCAGTTCACGGCTGAAGGGAAGTGGCGTGGCCTGAAAGACTTCATCGATGTGCCTGGCGTGTATGCGGCGGGGCGACTGGATGCTGACAGCGAGGGGCTGCTGCTGTTGACCCGTGATGGCAAACAGCAGGCACGAATTGCCGACCCCCACTTCAAGATGGAAAAGACCTACTGGGTTCAGGTGGAAGGGCAGCCCGATGAAGCGGCCCTCGCGGCCCTGCGCCAGGGGGTGCTGTTGAAAGATGGCCTGACGCAACCTGCGCGCGCCAAACGGCTGGACCCTGTGCCCCGCATCTGGGAGCGCAGCCCGCCCATCCGCGTGCGCAAAACCATTCCCACCGCCTGGCTTGAGCTCACCATCACGGAAGGGCGCAACCGCCAGGTGCGGCGCATGACGGCCGCCGTGGGGCACCCCACCCTGCGGCTCATCCGCATGGCCATCGGGCCCTATACCCTGGAGGGTCTGGCGCCGGGCTTATGGGGCGAAGTGATTGAGGAACCCGGGGGCGCCGATGAAAAACCTGCCTCATCACGATAGGGCCGTGTTGGGAGGCATTGACTTCCGTAGAAGATCCCTGCTTTTCATGCTGGCAACACTGCCCGCAGCATGCGTTACGCCATTGCCAGACCCGCACACTCATATTCTCCCGGAACCCAACTTCATCCCCCCTGTGCGCCCTCCGCAACCTGGACAGGAGTGGGTTTATACCGTGCGAAATGTATTCAACAAACAAGTGGTTGACGTGATAACCGAGACGGTGGTGGCTGTCGGCGATCAGGTTCGCATCCGGCGCACCAGCCATCAATCAGGACCATTGGTGGACGAAATTCAAAGCCCGTGGGGTTTGATATTGCAAGACCCTCACTGGAAACCACCGCAGTTGTTTACAGCAGCACTTCCACTTTGGCCCGAAACACTGAAGGCAGGATGGTCTGGCGAATATCGAAGGCGTTACGAGGTTGTTGGCGTCCCGGATTATGATTACGACTGGATATTGGACATGCAGGCGTTAACCTGGGAGGAAATCACGGTGCCTGCGGGAAAATTCCAGGCCCTGAAATTTACCAATCACATCCGGTTTCAAAGTAATGAGTTCTACTACCGCCTGTCGAGCGAGCGTACAGAAACGCTTTGGATGATCCCGGAAATCGGCCGCTGGGCAGTGCGCCGAAGTGACGGCGTCTACTATATCGAAGGTCACGGCAGCAGAATGAGGGAGGATGATCTGGAGTGGGAACTTCAGTCCTGGAAATAAACCTCCACTCTCGCCGGAGGGGACTTTTTGACACCTGAGGGCAAGGGCAGAATCAAACCACCGACACATGGAGCCGCAATCTGGGCGGCTTCATTCTCACTCTTCTAGTCATAGCGATCATCGCGCGGATATTGGTTCGCGGCATCCAAGGTCGCAGCCTATAGTAACGGTGAAATTAATCACCTCTACCCGACACGCTCAAGTCTTTCGTGGATGAGCAGGTCATCCAGCGTGGCTACGGCACCAGTAGCGAATAGGTGCGTGAGCTGATCCGCAGGGATCGGGATCGGCTGCATTTACGCGGTCTGTTGCTTGACGGAGCGGCTTCCGCCCCGTCAGCCCCTGTCGATGCCACCTATTTCGATGCACTACGCCAGCGCGTGCGTGGTCGCGCAAAATCCAACGCTCGCGGGTGAGGTCCAAACCCACCATCCCGCGTGAACTGGCCAACCGGGACGTGGAAGAGGCCATCACGCACTATCTCGGTGTAGACGTCGAGCAGGCAGCACTGGGGTTCATTGACTCCCTGGAACAGGCCTTCGCGCACATCAGCCGCCATCCTGCCAGTGGCTCACCCCGCTACGCCCACGAATTGATCCTGCCTGGCCTACGCATTTGCCGCTGGCGCGCTACCTACAACTGGTCTTTTATACCGAGCACGTCGATCAAATCGACGTGTGGCGTGTGCTGCATGGCCAGCGCGATATCCCAGCCTGGATGCAACAACCCGACAAGCTTTGATGCTCTCATCCCAATGGGAGTTCTCTGGTGAAGGTTTCCCTGCGGGTGTGTGCGGGTTGGCACGGAAATGCGTTCGATCATGCCACCTTCAAAACAAGTTTCTTGCCACACGCTTTCACATACTTGCGCACCGTGGCAATCGACGGTGAATGCTTTCCTGTGGCCAACGCACGCTCCAGCCTGACCAATGCAGGAGCTTAAGTACCCATGCGCTCAGCCACATCCGCCTGTGTCAAACCAGCATAGCGCCGCGCCTTGGAGTTACAACATAAACCAGTCCAAGTTTTACGCCGCACCCCCATTATGAGATGATGGACCCGTGTGATCGCTCTTGCCAACGACACCAAAAAAAAAACCCTTCAAAAGAAGGGGTAGCCTGAAAGAAAGAAAGGCCGTAAAGAGGGGTAAATGGTCGCTTGTCCCGGTTGGACAGCGACCATTTATCATTCTAAATAAGAGTAATTCTCAATACAAGCGCTTCAACAGGCCCGACTGCAACAATACCCCCTACGGCTTGACCGTAGTCAAGATTTTTCCCGAAAATCCTGCGCTGCCCCGGAAAACTCACTTCACCATGGCCAGTGCCTTTTCAAAACGGTCCTTGTTGATTAGCATTTTCGCGGATTCTGCGGCTGCTGTCTTTTTAGCTTCTTCCAGGTTGGTGGGTTTGCCCACCTGCACCACAGCCACCATGCCCATGGTGCGGTGTACCTGGCACACCACCAGATAGACACCCTCCCTCGTCATTTTGACGGAGACTGGCGTATCGGCTTTTCCTTGCCAGGACTCCGCCCCGGACGGTACCAGAAGCGAAATACTGGTATGGCCCGCTTTCTGTTCAGGAACAAATGTCACCGTATCCCCGACTTTGGCCTTGGTATATACGGGATAAAACGTCAGGGATGTCTTGTCCGGCGCCGCGGTCATCATCTTGACTTCGATGTTTGCGGCCACGGAGCCCATCGACAGGAAAATTGCAACCAGCAGGAATGCTGTTTTGAATGTTTTCATGATCAGCCCCCTCTCGATATTGAATCGAACGGAATTCGCCGTCCTTGGTGTTATGTGTGACGGCGCATGTGAGGAAAGGGCCTGAAGTCTGAGGTACTACCAGCCTGCAGGCTGGTTTCCTTGGACTCATTGTAGTTGCAGCGAGGCAAAGCGTCAAAACGGGCCACGGGCTGGTGTATGAAAGCCGCCACGTCTTAGAGTCGGTCGGAAATTCGACAAGCTCCAACCGGCTGCCGTCAGTCAGGTAATACTGTTTTGCCCTTGGCCTGGCATTCCGAACCATCACATCCGTCAGCTTTCCGAACATCACGCACCCCTGTTACTGTATTTACATTTACACCACCGTATTTACGGTATCACTTACTGTATTTTTGTGCCGGTTCTACGCGATCGTTTGTGAACGGTTGCGAATGAATGAGAACGATTTAATTCCTATTAAAACAATAAGATATGATTTTATTTCGCGAGGTGGTCGTAAAAAAACCCGCAGTAACGCGGGTTTTTTTAGGGGGTTCTGGTGGCCAAGGGCGGAATCGAACCACCGACACAAGGATTTTCAGTCCTCTGCTCTACCGACTGAGCTACTTGGCCATGTAAAGCCCGACATTGTAGCAGAAAAATATTCGTCTTTCAGTCGTTTGACGAGCTCGGCAACACCCGGCACATCGTGAATGCCGCCCACACTCTGCCCCGCACCCCAGATGTCGCGCCAGGC